>CAYSXI010000379.1:0-1543 GCA_964434955.1 uncultured Pirellulaceae bacterium | reverse complement strand
ATTTCCTGCCCGACTCGAGCCTCCGATTCGGGTGGTTCAAGCGGCAAACGCTTCCTTGAGGTTGGATTTCGTCCCTGATTCGATCGTAAACTATAACGGCAGTCAATTATTCGCCAAAGGTCAAACGAAATCGGCAAATTCCCTGTGTCAGGAAGCGATTTTCGACGAGTTTTGTTAGCAAATCCGGCGTGATTCTCCCCAAAACACACGTCAATCCGCCCAAACTTTTACCAGCAAACGACTTACGGCTTCTCGTAATGCCGAATGGCAACCGATTTCTGCCAAAGCAAGACTCACTTTTTCCGAAGGTTTCAAAAAGCCCCTGTAGGAACCCCGATCAATTGATCGAGTTGATCGAACCAATTGGTGCTGGCATTCGTTTGATCTTGGTTCCCGTTTCGTAATTCTCTACGTTATCCGCGCCCAATCGGTACGTGGATTGGGAACCAGGAATCTCACGAGCAGTCATGGCCGACTTCAAGACGCATATCTCGACGAGCACCACGCTGGGGATCGCCTACGGCACCGGCGCCTACTTCCTTTTCAACATGGAAGCTCAGGATTGCATGGTCGCTGCCGGGCTTTGCAGCCTTGCCGGTATGCTTCCAGACTTGGACTCCGACTCCGGCGTTCCGGTTCGCGAAACACTTTGTTTCGTTTCGGCCGTCATTCCAATGTTGATGGTTCGAAGGTTCGCCGAGATGGGCATGAGTCCGGAGACGATGGTCCTGGCTGCGGCGGTCATATATGTGGGCATCCGTTTTGGCGTCGGTGAAATATTCAAACGCTACACCGTGCACCGCGGAATGTGGCATTCAATCCCTGCCGCGCTGATTGCGGGAATGGTCGCTTTTCTCGTTTGTCTCTCCAACGACTTTGGCATTCGCATGTTCAAAGCGTGGGCGGTGGTGATGGGCTTCCTTTCCCACTTAATCCTGGATGAGCTTTATTCCATCGACCTGGGCGGAAAGCGAATTCGGATCAAGAAATCCTTCGGAACGGCATTGAAGTTTTGGAGACACAATAGTCTCTGGGCCAACATTTCGACTTACGGAAAGCTGATCATCCTCGCTTTCCTGATTGCTGGCGACGCGACCGTCATGAAAAAATTCAACCGGGAACCCATTGAAATTCCCTTTTCCGCTCGCGACTGGATTCTCGATCGATTCGGCGGAGAGAAAGATTCGTCGGATCCCAATGCCGCTCCGCCTGGCGAAAACATTCTTCGATAGGCACCGCCGGACTCAAAACTGCTTTTTGCTATCCAGCAATATCGTAACGGGGCCGTCGTTGACCAACGCAACCTGCATGTCGGCTTGAAACGTGCCCGTCTCGACATGAATGTCTTGTCCGCGAACCTGGTTGCAGAAGTATTCGTAAAGCCGATTCCCGGTTTCCGGTTCCGCGGCATGCACAAAACTTGGCCGCCGCCCTTTGCGACAATCGCCGTAAAGAGTGAATTGACTGACGATCAAAAATTGGCCGCCGACCTCCGAAACCGACCGGTTCATTTTGCCTTCGTCATCTTCGAATATTCGCAGGG
>CAYSXI010000378.1:0-1593 GCA_964434955.1 uncultured Pirellulaceae bacterium | reverse complement strand
CGAGATCGTTGCTTTGTTCATAACTTCTCCCGCCCGGATCATCCGCGGCTGATTACCCTGAAATCGGGACAAGCCGAAAAATTCAAAAAGCGGATGACGCGATTTGCGGAGTTTTGCCGCGATGACTTGGCGAAGGCAGCCGACTCGGAACCCTACAAAAGTCAGCGAGAAGCCTTAAAAAAAGACCTCCAGGCTGCCATCGAGTCGATTTCCAAACCGCTCGAACAAGATCTTGCTGCGGCCAATATGGCGCTGGTTTCGATGCAGCAGGGCCCCATGGTCCAAACCAACATCGTCCCCGTTATCGATGGCAACCCGATTCCCGCGGAAAAACTTCGGGCATTGATCGCGCAAAAGAAAGTTCCCGCTGAGGTCCTCGAAAATTTCGAAAAACGTCTTCCCGAATTCCAGCAACGATTGCAGGATATCGCGACCGAAGTCCGTTCGAAAATGGAAGAAGGAAACGAACGACAGGACACGTTTGAGGAAAACGTCATTCGAGAACTGGTTCAGCCGCTGGCGGAACAAATCAAGAAAGCATTTGAAACGGAACCGGTCGCCACCTTCCTCGACGAAGTCATTGAAAATGTGGTCGAGTACCGTCTGTCACCACCAACCGAAGAGACGATCGACCTTACGGCCGTATACGGAGTCAACGTCGTGCTCAGCCACGACAAGAGTACGAAACGACCGATTATCGAGGAAAGCTTACCAAGCTTGATGAACTTGATGGGAACGGTTGAAACCCAATGGGGCCCCGGCGGTATGCCGATGTCCGACTATCGAGGCATTCGGGCTGGACAGCTGCTACGTGCCGACGGCGGTTATCTGATTCTGGACATCCAGGAGCTGATGGCCGAACCCGGCGCCTATCGAGCATTGATTCATACCTTGCGGACGGGGCGACTTGAAATCGTGCCTCCCGAGGTCAACTTCATGCGGCCGAACGTGGTTGTCCAACCAGAGCCAATCGAAATCAATGTTCGGGTTATTTTGATCGGTGACACGCGATCCTATTACCTGTTGGATCATCACGATGCCGATTTTCGTGAGCTGTTCAAGGTCCTCGTTGACTTTGATAGCGAATTGCCCCGAGACCTGGAGACGATTCAGCAGTACGGCTCCGTCGTTGCGCAGCTCTGCCAGGAAGAAAAGTTGCTACCCTTTGAACGTTCGGCCATTGCCCGGCTTGTCGAACATGGTGCGCGGATCGTTTCCCATCCAAACAAGTTGACTGCTCGATTTGGTCGCATCGCCGACATCGCACGCGAGGCCGCTTTTCTGGCACGTCAGAACAATGGCAAACGGGTTTCCGGCGAAGACGTGATTCAAGCCGTAACGCGCACCAAGCGTCGCGCCAGCTTGCCTTCTCGAAAATTTCAGGAGATGGTCAATCGCGGAACGATTCTTGTCGAAACGAAGGGCGAACGGGTCGGGCAGATTAATGGTTTGGCCGTCATTTCCTCAGGCGCATTGACTTACGGATTCCCTGGTCGAATCACGGCAACGATCGGACCAGGGCGTGCCGGCCTGATCAGCATCGAAGGCCAAGCCAGGATGTCTGGCTCCATCCACACAAAAGGTTTTCATATT
>CAYSXI010000377.1:0-1618 GCA_964434955.1 uncultured Pirellulaceae bacterium | reverse complement strand
CCTTTGGTCTTCCTGAATTGACTGCGAACCTTCTGATCTTTTGAATGAGCCCATGCAGAGCACTCGGCTAAAGTTTCGAAAAATTGTCGATACCGATATCGATCATGTTTTTGAAGGCCTTTCCCATCCCGAAGTGATCCGATTCTACGGCGTGTCCTATGACTCGCTTGAAGCGACCCGCCGGCAGATGGAATGGTTTCAAGAACTGGAACGGCAAAAAACCGGGCGTTGGTGGGCGGTTTGTCGCAAAGACGATTCACGATTCGTTGGAGCAGGTGGATTCAATAATTGGGATCCGGCTTCACAGAAGGCGGAAATCGGTTTTTGGCTCTTGCCAGAATTTTGGGGGCTTGGCTTCATGACGGAGGCCATGCCGATCCTTTGCGAGTATGGATTCGATGTGATGGATTTGCATCGAATCGAGGGCTTCGTTGATTCGGAGAATCGGAACTGCAAACGGGCCTTGGCGAAACTTGAATTTGTCCATGAGGGTTGCATGCGAGAATGTGAATCAAAAGATGGGCGTCGAGTCAGCATCGATATTTATTCACGATTGCGAGCTGAGTAAGGTGATCGGCATCTCATGCCAACGCCGAAAACGGAAAGTTCGCCTAATGCGTTGGAACCCAGTAAGATGGAATCTGACCGGCGGCAAGCGATGGCCGGCAACCCCATGACCTTTCTCCCGTACAGCAAATCGGTTTCGTATGGACGACAATGACAAGGAAAACCCGTTTGAGTCACCGGGAACGGAACCGTCGCCTGTCCACCGGTCGGTGACCGGCGCTGATATCGCCAAGGTCATCGTTTCAATCATGTTGGCGATCGTCATCATTCCGTGCGTCCCATTTGGGATCATTGGCAAAGTGATTTATATGATTGGGGTCAGCTTTGCTATCTACAATTTTGCGCTGAAACTGATTGCCAACAGGAATGTGCATGGCTGCCCCAACTGTGGGCGAGAGTTGTCAATTGATTCTCAGATTTGTCCTCGATGTGAAACCAGACTGTTTTGAGTTTGGGTGTTTTCCTCGCTATTTCGCGCTAGGCCGCACAATCCACTCAAGAAGTTGTGCAACGATTTGTGGTGTGGCGGCGGCCAGCGTTGTACAATGACGACAGCGAACTCACGAGGGTTAAGGTCCTTAACCGCTCCGTCAATTTTTCCCTTTGTTCGGGATGAACGTCATGTCGAAACTTACACGTCGCAACCTGCTACTAACCGGAATGGCACTTACCATCCCTCCGGGTTTGGCCGCACTCGTTTCCGGTTGTAATCAATCCAGTCAAGATAAATCTCAGCAGGCGAAGGACGACGACAAGTCGGATGCTGAAGATCAAAAAACAAATCCAACAGAGGAAGAAGTATCGATGAAAGTCCAGTATCTCGAAATCGTGACGAAAGAAGTAGAAGGGTTGTGTCGTCAATATTCAAGCATTTATGACATCAAGTTTGGGGAGCCCGACGCTAATTTTGGCGGGGCGCGCACGGCGAAATTGGACGGCGGCGGGCTCATTGGAATTCGTGGCCCAATGCGAGATACGGAAGAGCCCGTGGTGCGGCCTTATCTTTTGGTCGATGACATCCAAGCGGCAGTCAAGGCAGCGACCGAGGCCG
>CAYSXI010000376.1:0-1649 GCA_964434955.1 uncultured Pirellulaceae bacterium | reverse complement strand
GTATTGTGCAGCAGCCACGAGACTTGATGGCCTTGGAGCAATCCGGCCATTACCAGGGCCTGTACCATGTATTGCTCGGACGAATTGCGCCTTTGGAAAACATTGGGCCCGAACAACTGACGCTGGATACTCTTGTGCGTCGTGTTCGCGGGGGGCAGTTTCGAGAGGTTATCATGGCAACCAATCCGACCGTGGAAGGCGATGGAACCGCGCTGCACATTTCTAATTTGTTGTCGGAATATAAAATTCCGATCACGAAGCTCGCGAGAGGAATCACCACTGGAAGTATCCTCGAACACACCAACAAGGAAATCCTTTCCGACGCGATCAATGGACGGCAACCCTTCTGATTGAACGCCCGTGTCTCATCTACCGCGGGCTATACGATTTGCCAATCAGCGTCAAGGGATTTCAAACGATGTTTTGCCTTCAAAAAAGATTTCGAATCGCCAAGTTGAATTTTTTTTCTCGCTCGAATCAAACCCGGGTTGGGAATAGAATTGGTGCAGTTCGAGATGACACGTGAGGCGGTCGAGCGGACCGTCTCGGCAAACCGCAAAATCGGTACAATCGTGTCGCCTGATTCGGCTAACCAACAAAAGTTGCAATCGGCATTTCGAAATTGACAGGCAAACCGCGAATCTTTAGTGTTCGCCATCCGACTTGGAATTGCAGGAGTTAGATTTAGGAAACGAGTAAGAAACAAGCGGCAAAACAACCGCCGCCGACGCTGGAAAACAAGATGTAAGGTTTTCGGGGCGACCGACGTCGTCACTTTGGAATCAAAATGAAACTTTCTTTCGGACAATACCAAACGCAGAAGCAGGTGCAGACGCTGGCTCCACGGATGATCCAGTCGATGGAGATCCTGCAGCTTCCTTTGGCCGCACTGGAAGAACGTATCGAAAAAGAAGTCAGCGAAAACCCGGTACTTGAACTTCGTTCCGACGACCCCAACCTTCCCGAGTCCGCCTCGGATGACGGGGCACCTTCAACGGATGTCGATCAAAAAGAACTCGTGATCGACCCGGAAAAAAACAACGCCGACGACTTCGAACGCCTGCTGAATCTGGACAATGATCATCCGGATCATTTTGATGAGCGGCCCCGTCCGTCCGCCAACCGGATACAGGAATTTGGTGACCGACAACATGACTTGATGGCCAATGTGGTCGACCGGTCGGAAACGCTTCAGGAGCATCTCCTGCAACAGTTAGGGGAAATCGAAGTCGACGAAGAGTTGTTGCCGATTTGCCAACGCATCATATCGGCGCTCAACGCAGAAGATGGTGGTTATCTCAAGATTTCATTGATTGACCTACTCCCTCCTGGTTCCGGGGAAGAAGATGAAGCTCGAGCCGAACGTGCCTTGGCGATCATTCATCGTCTGGATCCTGTCGGAGTCGGCGCCAGGAATCTGGCGGAATGCCTACTCTTGCAAATTGACGGCAGGATCGACCACGTCGATGAAGTTCGCACGTTGATCAGCGATCACCTGGATGATTTGCAGAACAATCGTATGCCGGCCATCCAGAAGGCGACCGGCTACACGATTGAACAGATTCAGGACGCGTTGGAAGAATTGCGAAAACTGAATCCGAAACCAGCGTCTCGGTTCGTTGAAAAGTTTGTCCCGACGGTGACCCCGG
>CAYSXI010000375.1:0-1668 GCA_964434955.1 uncultured Pirellulaceae bacterium | reverse complement strand
TGACATCGTTGGATGTTCATCAAAGCGGCACATTATTTCTAATCACGATTTCTGCAATTGAATTTCGGAGTCGATAATGTTTGCTGAAAACTTGCTTGCCATTGGAATGCCCGGCGTACCAGAAATGCTGATCATTGCTTTCATCATTTTGCTGCTGTTTGGCGGCGCCAAGCTTCCGAGCCTGATGAAGAACATGGGTCGCAGCATCAAAGAATTCAAATCGGGCATGAATGATGCTCCGAAAAAAATTGATGCCGATGACGACGAGCCAGCCTAGTTGGTAACGTCCCCGTTCTTTTCTACTTTTTCTGTTCACTTGGACAACGTCAATGTTCAGTGGTATTGGCTTTCAGGAAATGCTGGTGATTGCAATTGTGGCTGTCATATTATTTGGCCGCAAATTGCCCGAGGTTGCGCGAAATGCGGGTTCCATTTACCGTGATTTCCGCAAGCAGATCTCAGATATCCAAACGACGTTTACCGAAATCGACGTCAACGACACGAGTTCGAACACTTCCGAAGAGGTGTTTGATCACGAGGATGACTACGACCAGCCTTCAGCCCCCCGGTTTGAACCGCCTCCGGAAGACGAAGACTAGTTCTTGGCATCGATAAGGATTCGATGCCCACGAAGACAATTCTCCAGGTTCCGCTATCGCGTTCGAATCCAGATACACGTATTCTAATCGTGTCACGTTTCTCTTTCTCGGACCTGATGGAGTCGCACCGTGGTTGCGATTGTTTCGCTTCTGACAACGCTTGCGCTTTCGTTGTTGATAACTCGGATTGCGGCCATCGCGTTGACGCTTACCGGACTCAGCAATGAGGTCGCCCGGTTCCAGGCTCGAAGTGCCTTTACGGGCGTGGGGTTTTCCACCAAGGAAAGTGAGACCATCGTGAATCATCCGGTTCGCCGCCGGATCATCATGACGCTGATGCTGTTTGGAAATCTTGGAATTGCGGCGGTGGTCGCAAGTACCATCGCGTCGTTCAATGTGAATACTTCCGGAACCGCCTCGGAGGAATGGCGAATCTGGATTTATCGAATCAGCCTGTTGGCGGGCGGACTCATTCTCCTGTGGCTGCTCTCGATGAGCAAATGGTTGGACAACATGATGTCCCGCTGGATCGAGTGGGCACTCCTTAGATGGACGCGACTTGACGTTCGAGATTACGTTTCGCTCCTCCACCTGTCGGATGGCTACGTCGTCATGGAACTTCAATTGAATGAAGACGATTGGGTCACCGACAAATCACTTGCCGAGTCTCGACTTTCAAAGGAAGGCGTGTTGATCCTTGGAATTCATCGCATCAATGGACGATATATTGGAAGTCCCAATGGTGAGATCATTCTTCGAAAAGGCGATGTACTTTCGCTCTACGGACCGATTCAACGGCTCGAAGAACTGGATCTTCGCAAGAAAGGCTACGAGGGAGACCGGGCCCACCGAATTGCGGTTGCTGTGCAAACGGAAATTGCCAAAGACGATGCGAAGACGGGGGACGATGCGAAAACGGGGGACGATGCGAAAACGGGGGACGATGCCAAATCCGGAGACGATGCCAAATCCGGAGACGATGCCAAATCCGGAGAAGGAGAAAAAACGAAAGAGGATCCCGTCGAAAAGGACAATTGATATTTTTCGGCTCCGATTTGTTAGGGCAGCT
>CAYSXI010000374.1:0-1728 GCA_964434955.1 uncultured Pirellulaceae bacterium | reverse complement strand
CCGTTTGTTGCCAAGAATAAATATTCGTCCAAAGTTGGAAGGCGCATACCTATTCGTTCCGCATACTCAACTGCCAACTCGTATGGAACATTAGTTACGGGAATTTCATCCGGCACTACACCGTTTGGAAAACGAGATGACATTGATCCGGGAACTCGCCCCATCACTTTCTTAAATTGCCCAACAGTTACCTCCTCTGATTCGATATAGAAAGGTTCGACTTCTGTCTCTTCCAGGGGAAATGCACGCATGACATCGCTCCCGGACTGAAATGTACCGCCGTCAATTTTGATCAAACCAGGTCTATCGGCTTTAAAACTGACAAACTCAACCTGGGGCAATACCACACGGCGTTTCTTTTTTTTCAGAAAAAATTCTTCCTTCAAGTCGTTTACATCACCCGGTGCTGCTTTTGAAATCCGCTCTACTTCGTCGGGATCGAGTTCCATGTAATGAGAGTTGTTTCGAACATCAAGATTTTCAAACTCATATGCTCCGCGCCCGGTTCGATTTTCAGGCACAGTTCTGAATACTTCCTGCAAACCAAATTCCGGGTGATAAGCCTCGATGAAATACAACCCAGGTTTTAGTTTGACGTAGTGCACATTTGTGCCATCAAGTTTAATTATCTCGTCCTCATTGATTCGACCATCGTCGCCAAATGGTGCTATAGCGACAAAGGAACCCGATTCTGAGACAGAAACAATCGTCCTTTGTTTTGCGTCGAGCCATTGTTGATACTTGAGCCAACCGAGAATTCCGGCGACGATCAGGCTAACGATGGCGACTCCGATGACCGTTGGCTTCCAGTTTCTCTTCGTGATTCGCGTCGATGTCTGCAGCAGGCTTTCCGGAAGCGTTTGGGTCGGTTCGCCGTCGCGAAAACGCTCCAAGTCTTCGGCCAATTCCAAAGCGGTATCAAATCGATCCGCCGGATCCTTTTCGAGGGCTTTCAAGCAGATGGCTTCCAAAGGTCGCGGAATGGTCGGGTCGATTTCCCGCGGCGCTGCGGGACGTTCCTCAATGACCGCCCGAATCACGTCCTTCGAATCGACGCCGCGAAAGGGCAATTGGCCGGTGATGATTTGGTACAACATCACCCCAACCGAAAACACATCCGCCCGGCAATCCGCCGTCTCCGACTTGGCCATTGCCTGCTCGGGTGACATGTAGGAAGGCGTTCCCATGATGCCCTGCTCTCGACGATCCGAGTCGCCCAACCGACGGGCCAGACCAAAATCCGTGATCATCGGGCCGGCATCCGCATCCATCAGAACATTGCCGGGCTTCATATCGCGGTGAACCACTCCCGCTTCGTGGGCCTTGTGAAGCCCCCGAGCCATTTGGGCAAAAAGCGTTGCCGCTTCCTGATGCGTCAACTGAACCTGCTTGATGAACGCCGATAGACTTGGCCCGGAAACAAAGTCGGAAACGATATAGAGAAACTGGCGATAGCGGCCAATTTCATAAACCGAAACAATGTTGGCATCGCGAAGCTTCGCAGCCGTCTGGGCTTCTCGCAACAGCTCCTGCGCGTGTCGCAAGCTGAGCCGATCGAGCCGTGGCAATTTGATGGCCACATCGCGAGTCAGTTCCAAATCGTGGGCCCGAAAAACCGATCCAAAACCGCCCTGGCCAATCTTTTCCACGATTTGAAATCGGCCAATCAGGTCTCCCTTTTCCGGCTCCTCGAAATCGGGATCGTCCTCATCGATGTCCCCCGCACCC
>CAYSXI010000373.1:0-1801 GCA_964434955.1 uncultured Pirellulaceae bacterium | reverse complement strand
AAAAGCGAGTTATAGATATCCATCGTGAAACCATCGACAATCAGGCGTACCCGAACATTTTCAGAGTTCATTCGGTAGTGGACGTGTCGATGTTTGATTTCAAATGTCGGCGAGCGAATCACGCCATAAAAACGCTTGCCTTTTACTCCGCTACTCCATGTCCCCGGAAGGGCAAGCCGGTTTCCAGACGACAAGTCGATGGACGCAATCGATTCGGGCTGTTTGGCAAACCCAAATCCGGTTCGAAACCATCCTTCGGCTCCGTCTTCGAAATCTGCGAAACGGATCGCATTTTTGCGACCGTCTTCTGCGGACTTCCGCTGCTTGGCAAGTTCATTGCGAAGTCGCTCGAAGAATGCCGAATCCAATTCCTTGTCATGATTGATCGCTCGGTGGATCGGGTAAAACGGACTTTGGACCTGCTGGTGGCTTTCGTCCGAAAGCATCGCGACCCATTTCTTGAGCAGCATCTCATCAAGGCTGTATTTTTTTGCCAAGCCGTCCAAAGTCAAACGAGGTTGTTCGTTTGCGCTAGGTTCGTCGGTCCGTTTGATGACCAGGTAATCCAACCCGAACATGTATTTTTTGGCTGCCTTCGGATTCGTTCCAACAATTTTTGCCGAAAGCGTGTTCTTGCCGGCTTGCAATTTGGATGAACCAATCAGGACTTCCCCGGTGGAGATCAACTCTCGATTGAAAAAATCTTCTTTCTTGAGCAGCTTTCCATTGACGGACAACTCGATGATTCCGTAGTCCACCGCTTTGACGAAATTGCCCTTCAGTTCGTATTCGCCCTCATTGATGACATTGAATTCCAGGAAAAGCTCATCTCCAACTTTCCCGTTGTACCACCAAACTTGTTTGTCTCCTTGGAGTTTGACGCGTTTGTTCGGCCGAATTCTTTGAGCCAGCGTCTCGCCGCCGGTTCGTTTTGCGACTTTGAGTGCCTCACCTTGAATGACTTTCTCGTTGTTGGTTCGCCAGTATTGACGGGACTGCGAAAACAAAATCGCCGCTTTCATGTAGCTTGCTGCAAGTTCCGGTTCCTGTCGCGACAACTGGGTCATGAGGCCACCCAGCGTTTTTTGAGCTTCGGCCATTTCCTTGTCGGCCAATGACGCCGACTTCTCAATTAAACGATTCCGGTCAAGCATCGTGTCTTGCCGACGTGAACTCTGAAGAAAACCGGATATGGCGTAGTAGTCATCAATTGAAATCGCATCAAACTTGTGATCGTGACATCGGGCGCAGGCGATCGTTAGTCCCATGAACGTCTTCGACATGACATCAATCTGGTTGTCGACTCGCCCAGCTTCGTCCCCTTTTGAATCGACCGGACCATGAGTCGCTTCCCCGAGGAACCAAAATCCGGTTCCAAGAATCGACTCATTGTATTTTTCCAGGACGTGTCTCCGCGGATTCTTCAAAAGGTCTCCCGCGATGTGTTCTTTAACGAACAAGTCGTAGGGAACGTCCTGGTTGAAAGCACGAATCAAGTAGTCGCGATACTGGTGTGCGTATGGCAACGGGTAGTCGAACTCGTGGCCGCAGGTTTCTGCGTAGCGTGTCAGGTCCATCCAATGGCGTGCCCACCGCTCACCAAAGTGCTTCGATTCAAGAAGTCGATCGACCACCTTTTCGTAGGCATTCGCTGACTTGTCAGCGACAAAAGCTTCGACATCCTTGTCATTTGGTGGCAAGCCAATCAAGTCAAAATAGACGCGCCGAATCCAAATGCGTTTTTCCGCTGGGCCCTGCGGAAAAACGCATTTGGATTCGGCGCGTCTATTTTGACTTGATT
>CAYSXI010000372.1:0-1822 GCA_964434955.1 uncultured Pirellulaceae bacterium | reverse complement strand
TGTCGAAGACGACCTGAATCGCTACCTGCAAGGAAAACCGATCAAGGCCAAGCCGTCCAATATTATCTCCCAGGCGACAAAATGGGCGAGGCGAAAACCGGTGGTCGCTTCGCTGGCGGCCGGCCTGCTGATTCTGACCATTTTCCTGGCGGGCGCCGCGACTCAATTGAGCATCATTCGTAAACAGCGGGATCGGGCGCAGGTCGCCGAAAAAGAAACCCAGGAATTGCTGGCTCAAAACGCAGCCGATACCGGGAAACTGGCCATGCAGCGAGGGCAAGTTGACAAAGCCATCGATAATTTTGAAATGGCAATCAAATTGGGCCACCCCGAGCCGGTTGATCTGCGGTTTTCTTTGGTCGAAGCCCATTTCTCGAAACAGGAATTTGACCGGGCCACTGCGGTTCTTGAAAAAATCGAAGTGACGGCGAGAAGCGATATCCAGTTGGCCCGGCATGCTCTATGGTTGGCCGAATTCGCTGACGCCGCGAACTATTCCGTCGAAGAACTGGACGAGGCGACGCAGGCAATCAACGACAATCCGACGTCGGCAACGGACTTTCACTACAGGCAGGCGTTGGCGGCCGAATCGACCGATGGCTGCATCGTGGAACTCGAGAAAGTTCTTGCAGCCGATAGTTTTCATTACCGGGCGCGAAGGCAATTGATTCTTTGCCATTTGGCATTGGCTGAATTTCAGGAGGCGCAAAAACAACTTCGGCTTGGGCTTTTGCACTTCCCGAATTCCCCTGATATGCATTTGTTGAACGGTCTCTGTCAGGCGGGATTGGGCAAACTCAACGAAGCTCAGCAGGCGATCATGGCCGCTCGGCTGAAGAAGGAAGACGAAGAATCCTGGAATGAGTTCTGCCAGTTCGTCTATACACTTCGATTCCAAATCAGTCTCGATAATGGCATCGGTGAACCGGATATGAGTTTGTTCCGCTCGACGATTGAGTTGTTTAAACGCAACCACGCGCCATTGATTCGAGCACGTGGGTGGCGGGTCCCGTTTCCCGTTTCCCAGAAACTGGTTGCCTTTATTTACAACTTCGATGAACTCAGAAAACTCAAATACGATGAAAGGACGCTTCGACTCTGGGATTTGGCCGACGCACACGCCGAGTCCACACTCTTTGTCTTGATCGGAAACACTTTGATAGCAGGTGTTTACTTGAACAAAGACAAACGCAAGGAAGAAATTGAAAGGCTGGAGGAAGCCAAAGCCGCATTCTGGAATTCGGTCGACAACGAAGGGTTTCTAAAAGATCGGGAGCAGTTTGGCTGGAAAGGTGTTTTTGCGACGTCGGTTACGCTGGCCCTGTTATTGAAACATAAGGCGGAAGAAAACCAGAAAGATTTTGTGTTGGCCGCACAGGAAATGGATCCGCAGAAAGTGGGGCAGGCAAGGGCATTTCGAGGGATTGTTGTCTCGCTTCTGACCGTCTCCGAAAATGACTTGGCCGACCGTTGGCTGAAACGTTGGCGTGAAATTCCGAACTTGTCCAGAAGCAGCCGAATTGAGTTGACGTGGAATGAGGCGGTCGTTTGCAATCGACGGAATGAGTGGATTAAGTGCAAAGAAAAGTGTAAGGAAGTCCTCGAGCTCGATCCGAAGTTTGCTTCGGCGACCAGTTTGCTGAAACGGGTGAATGAGAAAATCAAGCAAGCTTCGGACGACTGATGTTAAACGTCGGCCAATGCTCAGGAATCTGATTTAGCGGAACGAAATCGCTTACTGACCCAATCTCCCCAGGTAGGAGACAAGGAATAGATCCAACTCAGCCAGCGACTTTTTGCCGGGACCATGAGCTCAGGGCGG
>CAYSXI010000371.1:0-1910 GCA_964434955.1 uncultured Pirellulaceae bacterium | reverse complement strand
CGAGTTTTCCGTTTCCACCGTGAAACCGGCAGAAGGCCCAAATTCGCTTCTGGCATTTTTCCCGCTGATGCTGGTATTGATGACCATCACAGGAGCCGTGTATCCCGCGATCGACTTGACCGCGGGTGAGCGAGAACGTGGAACCATGGAGATCCTGGTTGCCGCGCCTGTATCGCGGATGGCTCTGTTGGCTGGCAAGTTCGTCGCGGTTCTCGCCGTCGCAATTCTTACCGCCATTTTTAACATGGCCGCGATGTTTATCACCATTTACACGATAGGCCTCGACGCGACGATTTTTGGCGACGGCGGCATTTCCATTGGAGTCATTTGCCAGTTATTACTTCTGCTATTTGTTTTCGCGGGATTCTTTTCAGCGGTCCTGTTGGGCATCACCAGTTTTGCGCGTAGTTTCAAGGAAGCCCAGGCTTATTTGATCCCGCTCATGCTGATCGCCCTGGCACCGGGAATGGTCAGCCTGCTTCCTGGCATCGAACTCAACCTTTGGCTTTCCGTGGTGCCTTTGGTCAACATTGTGTTACTTGGTCGTGACCTGCTTACGGGCAACGTCAATGGCTTGCTTTGGGGAGTCAGTCTTCTTTCCACCGTTCTCTACGGCTGCTTGGCTTTGAGCTTTGCCGCTCGGGTTTTTGGAACGGACGCGATTCTCTCCGGCGGCTCGGGAACCTGGTCCAGCATGTTCCGCAGGTCCAAGGAAACACGACTAACGCCGACGATGGGACTGGGAATGTTTTGCCTGGCCATCTTGTTCCCCGCGTTCATTGTGATTGGCGGATTGTCCAATCGATTTGGAGGGGCCGAGCTACGGGAATCGGTTCAAAGCCAAATGGAGAATCCAGAAGTCGACTTGGCCTCGTTGGACATTGATCCGGTGCAACTGGCCCAGGTGGCAACCACCAAGTCGTTTTTGAATGCGATGGTGCTACTCGGGCTGTTCGTGGTATTTCCAATCCTGGTCGCAACCATCGCCCGCGTTCGACTCAAGACAACGTTCTACCTTCAGTTGCCCAAATGGCTTGCATTTATCGGTGCCATTTTGCTCGGCATCTCCTGCTGGACTTTGGTCTACGAATTGCAAATCAGTACGCTGACCGAACAGCGAGTCGAAGAACTCAAACGGCTTTTTGGCCAGTATGAAGTCACCCTTCAAAGCACACCACTTTGGGTAAAACTGGTATGTCTGGCTTTGGCACCGGCAGTGTGTGAAGAGTTCTTTTTCCGCGGCTTCCTGTTGAGTTCGATGCGAAAAACCGTTGCCCCCTGGATTGCCATCCTGGCGACCGGTTTGGCGTTTGGGCTTTTCCACGTTTTTGTCAGTGATTCGTTGTTTTTTGAGCGATTGATTCCAAGTACCTTGCTGGGATTCCTGCTGGGCTACATTTGCGTTCGGACAGGAAGTATTTATCCCGGAATGATCATGCATGTCATTCATAACGGGCTCCTGCTAACGACATCCGATTACCAAAAGCAGCTGTTGGAATGGGGAATCGGGGACGCCGAGCAGAGCCATCTCCCGCTAAGTTGGATATTGGTATCGATTGTGCCGATTTTATTGGGGGTCGGTGCCATCTACCTGTCGGGCAAGAAACCGAAGGAATCGAAACCGGAATCTGCGTGAATTGCCGGGTTTTTAGACTTCTCGTATCGCCGAGCGTCGAGAGCGGCCCCGGCGGGTTTGACAACTTGGCGTTGGAAAATAGAATAAGAGTTAGTTGAAATCGACTTGAGCCACCCGTCGGGACTGGCAAGCACTTGGATTTCTGTGAATCGTTTTCGATTCGTCAATGATCCTCATCTGAATTGTGCATCTGGTTCATGTCAAAATATCGATGATCCCAACGATATTCATGATTTCATTTGTGCCTGGTCGGGACTGGCAAAGTTGACATCGT
>CAYSXI010000370.1:0-1978 GCA_964434955.1 uncultured Pirellulaceae bacterium | reverse complement strand
CCATGTTGGCAATGAAGTTGATGACTCCAACCAGCCAAATCAAGAATCCGATGGCGACCCGCCATTTGTGTCGGAAAAATTGCCACGCAAATACGGCGAACAGAATGAGGTAAACAAGTAGCCAAACAGGCTCGCTGCCTTTGCCAATGAGATGACCCAGAGCTCGGCCAATTCCTGGCTCCATCAACATCAGGGTCCCGATCATGATATTTGCCCGGTGAATATCGGAATCTTTGTTGCGAATCAAAAACGCTTGGCCAATCAACAGCGATCCGTACAAAAACATGGAAAGGTTGAGGATCGTCAGCGGGCCGAGTTTTCCCTTTTCGATAAAGCCGTCGAGGTACAGGTAACCGGTGTCACCAAAGAAGGCGGCGTAAATAGAGAACCCGAGAAATCCTAACGCGACGTGAACGCCGAATCGGCTGGCGCGGGCCAGGGCGGCTTGAACCACCAAAATCGTAAACCAACCAAACGCAAGAATGCCGTGAATTACGAAGCGAGGATCGGAGTTACTTTCCTGTCCGATGTCGAATAGCCAATTGTCCGAGAATCCCACGACCATGATTACCCAAAACAGGCAGCTCATGATAAGGCAAAAGCTGTTTTTTCGTTTTGGAGCGAGCTGATCGGAGTGGTCGGAATGGGCGATGGCTGACATGGAGGTAACGGGTACACGCGAAACTGGGCGGGATTTTGGAAGCTGCCTGCCATATGTCTTTTGGCGTCGGAGATGAAACAAAAAATTGAGGATTTCCCTCAAATGTTGAAGGTGAGCCTTCCTTTAACTGGCAAAACAACTCCTTCAGGCCTCGATGCCGAGTCTTCTGCCGCCCATTCGTATTCTCGTTCACTTGCAGTGGATTCAGAACGGCGGATTCGTCAACAAAGCCGGGGCGTCTTTTTTCTCAAGCTTGGAAGGGATTTTCCAAGAATCGATATTTTGCCTCGAATAGCGTGCTTTTCTGTGACAAAAGGAATCATCGAGGTTGCGATGGGGTTGGAAAAACGCAAAGCGAACGAATACCTTTGGCTTGCACTGGCTTTCCTGCCGGCCGCGGTCGTGACCTGGGGGATCCACGAATTTGCCCATTGGTTCGCGGGGACGGCATTAGGCTACGAGATGTGGATCAGTTTTAATCGAGTCGGATTGGTTTCCGGAGAATACGAACCAGCTTGGCACGCAAACATCGTATCGGCCGCCGGACCCATGATCACCTGGATACAAGCGGTGTTGGTTTTGCTTGCCATACGAAGGTGGAATTTCCTTTGGCTCTATTCCTTTCTTTATCTCACGGTTTGGACGCGAGCCCTTGCGATGGGGATCAGCTTCATTGCCCACCCAAACGACGAAGCACGTATCAGCTTGGACCTGGGAATGCCGATCTGGCTTTTGCCCGCCGTTTCTGTCTTGTTCACACTTTCTCTGACTTGGCTGGGTAGCCGATATTTGAAAGTGGGTTGGAAGGGGCAATTACTCGCTTACGTGATGGCTTCGATTGTCTCAACCATTGTGGTTATGTCGGATCAGGTCTTGTTCAAAGCCTGAGAACGAAAAAGAGTTGCCACTTTTCGATTACAAGTGAATCGTTTCCATGACGCTTTTATCCGTAAGTAGCTTGCGCGCGAGACTTTGAAAAAGATATAATGCCACCAGAATTGGATTCTGGTAAGTCAATTGATTCGAGGCCCGGTATGCGAAAAAGTCGGATCGTTTCTCTCGTTTCGTCATTGTTGGCGATCACTCTTTTTACGCTGTCACTTGGTGGATGCGGCGGATCCAAGAAAACCAGCTAGGCGACAAAACAGGATCCTTCCAAGCCCTACAAGAAACCGCCGAGTTTTGTTCCAAAAAATGGGCCGGAGATTCAAAACCGTGAATTCTTTCTGACCTATTTTCATCCCACCAAATCCGCGAACCACCAGGTCTCGGACCAGAAGTTCACCAACCAGCTCGACACCTACGGCACCATCCTGT
>CAYSXI010000369.1:0-2061 GCA_964434955.1 uncultured Pirellulaceae bacterium | reverse complement strand
TGATTCGCTCCATCGTAAAATTCTGCATCCAAGAACGCCTGATTGTCATTCTGGTGGCTCTGTTGGTCGTTGCGATCGGCTGGTTCTCCGCTAACTCTGTTCCGCTCGATGCGATTCCTAATGTTGGCGACAACCAAGTTATCGTGCTCGCCGATTGGCCCGGCCAGTCTCCCAAGGACGTCGAAGACCAGCTGACCTATCCATTGTCTGTTGCACTTCAAGCCGTTCCCGGTGCGACAAGCGTTCGCGGCAAGAGCATGTTCGGGTTCAGCTTCGTGCAGGTAACGTTCGACGACAACACGGACTTCTATTGGGCCCGCTCGAGGGTCGCAGAGCAGCTGCTTTCTCTTCCCTCAGGCAAAATTCCTAAAGGGGTTACGCCCGTGCTCGGCCCGGATGCAACGGGCTTGGGGCAAGTCTTTTACTATGTGCTTGAGCCGGGTCCGGACTCTGATTTGGCAAGTTTGCGTTCGCTTCAAGACTACGTCGTCAAACTGGCTCTCGAATCCGTCGAAGGCGTTGCCGAAGTCGCGTCTATCGGAGGGTATGTCCGCCAGTATCAAATCGAAGTCGATCCTGACAAGCTTCGCTACCACAACATCACGCTGGATAAGTTACTGAAATCCGTGAAAGCATCCAACGCAGAGGTTGGAGCGAAAACGGCAGAAACGTCCGGCATGGAGTATCTGGTTCGCGGCAAAGGGTTCCTTGGCTCCGGTAGATCCGAAGAAGAAACGATCAACCAGATTGGCGAAACGGTTGTTGAAACCAACAATGGAGTGCCCATCCGGGTTCGTGATCTGGCCAGTGTCCAAACCGGTCCTGCGTTTCGCACGGGTGCCTTGGACTTGAACGGTTCCGAAGCCGTCGGTGGCGTGGTTGTCATGCGTTACCGTGAGAATCCCCGCACGGTTATCGAAAACGTCAAGAAGAAGATTGCGTCTTTGGAGGCTGAACTTGGCGGCGTAAAAATCCGAGGCATTTACGACCGAACGTTCCTGATTGACGAAACAGTCCACACGCTCAGCGAAGCATTGATGCAAGAAACGCTCGTCACGATCGCCATCGTCGTACTGTTCCTGCTGCATTTCCGAGCCAGCCTGATCATTGCCATTTCGTTGCCGATGGCAGTTTTGATTGCCTTCATTGCCATGAATGTGTTCGGCGTTGACGCCAACATCATGTCGCTCGCTGGCATCGCAATTGCGATTGGAACGATGGTCGACATGGGGATCATCATTCTTGAAAACATCTACGACCATCTTGCTGACTGGGAAAATGAAAGTGATGGTTTGATTTCTGGCGGAGAGGTCAGTGAAACTCGCGTGAGTGTGATTCGCCGAGCCGCCATCGAAGTGGCTCCTGCAGTCGTGACGGCTGTCAGTACAACGGTCGTGAGTTTCTTACCGGTGTTTTTCCTGACAGGACGCGATCAACGTTTGTTCTCGCCGCTTGCGTGGACCAAGACTTTCGCGATTGTGGCCAGTCTTATTGTGGCAATCACCGTTGTCCCGACGCTCTGTCGATTGTTCTTGCGAAGCAGTCGCAAACCCAAGTGGGCCGCTTTTCTCGGAGCTGCCGGAGTTGCAACCATCGCAGGCTTGCTTTGCCATTTCGTTTGGGGAGCACATCTCAGCGACTGGGCGACATCAGCGATTGGCTGGATGGCGACAAAGCTGCCGGGCTTGGGGATTGAGCCTATCGAAAACGTTCCTTTGCCTTGGCTAACCGCAATTGCCGCGGTTGTTGGATTCGGTTTTGGTTGGTGGATCCTTCGTGAACGTATCCGACCTATTGAAGAAAACCCAGTTAGCCGCTTCATCCGATTCCTATATGCCGCGAGATTGAAGTTTGCACTCAAGCAAAAACTGCTGATGCTCTCATTCCCCGCATTCATCATTTTTGTTGGTGCCGGTGCATGGTTTGGCTTCCCAACCATCATGCAACCTATTGAGAAAGCAGCCAATACGCTAGGAGCGGAATTGAACGATGTTCCCGGATACGTTGACGCAAAGCATACGTTCACGGGGCTTACTTCTGCCGATTGGATCGCTCTGGATG
>CAYSXI010000368.1:0-2122 GCA_964434955.1 uncultured Pirellulaceae bacterium | reverse complement strand
CTCATCCAACTCAGAATCCTTGGACAGCAATTCGCTCAGAGCGTCACGATCTTTCTCGTTGGCACTAGAAAAAACAGCGATCGGCAAAGCCCATCGCTTGTACGATTCATCTTCCGTGTTGGCAAGTTTCATGATGGGTAAGGCAAAGCCTTTGAAACTTTTTTCCGCGACCGCTTCGAGAACATGGTGAATGTACATTCGCTCAAGTTCCGCGCGTTTTTGAGTCAATGCCTTGACGTAAAACCGAATCTCGGGGTTCTGAGATTTGGCGTATTCATCCAACAAGGCTTGAGGAACAAAGGGAAGCGTCTGCAGCTTCTTTTGGGCCGCTCGTCGACGTGGGTATTCAGAACTACCAAGATCGCGAAACAGATTGGCAACGTCGTCATCAACGCGATTCCGTTGACGAAAATAATTTTCAATCCATTCCTGAGTGGGTGCAAAATCCAATCGACTTCGAAGCGGCACTTGAGATGGAATAGGCTTGGATTGCCCCACCAACGAGTCGGAGTTCGTTGTCAGGGCAAGGCAGGACGCAATTCCCAAAATGACCGTGAATCGATTCATTCTCTGCTCATTCCTTATTAACCGTCCGCTGAGTTTTAATTCAACCGACTTTCGCAATCAAATGCGGGGTTTTGTTCAATTATCGGGGCGACGCCTTCACGAAGGTTTATTCCGCCCAAAGTCCGAAGCCCGAAAGAAAGTCCGAAGCCCTGAAAGGCATTCACCAAGCGATGCTCGAACACATGTCCGAAGCCCGGATCTATTCTAATGAATTTCGCGCCTGCCTTTCGCAACAAACTTGCCATTGGATTCATTGAATTTTGGAATTCGTTGAAAAATTTTGTTAAACGAATTTTTGTCACTCGGTTTGAAAGCTCATCATCAACAAGCGGGAGCGACAAAATGATCAGCGATGAACAGCTGTGGCAAGAATACGATTTGATTCGTGGCGAAGCGACAAGACTTGCAGGTGGCCTCGGCGACCTCGCGCAGCGTGCCGCCGTTTATCATCACCTTTATGAGCACTCCCGCGGCAATCACATTTTCCCGTTGATTGCCGCTCACGGCGCCCTTTGGGCAGGGAACTACTTTCGATTTGGCCTGAAGCTCGGACGCCTGATGTCCTGGCAATACCTTTTCTCGAAACGGCGCCGCGATGCCGCATGGCAATCGATCAACGATTTTGCGGACGCGTTTCGGAATGTCAATCGCTTGGTTTGTATCGAGACCTATGCCTCCTATCATTTTACGAAACGTTTTGGCGATCATCCGAACGTCCAACTGATCATTCCTGAACCGTTATTGAGTTGCCTCAACCAAATGCATTCCGCGATCGATCGAGGTGAGCAACTTTCGGATATGGAAAAACGCCAAGTGTTTCGCGCGTTTTTCATGAACGAACAACAAGCGGTTGTGACTCCCTTGATTGGCGAAGCCGTTACGAATTTTGATTGGCCGCTAATGAAGTGGATGGCCTTGCGACCGGTAATCTCCTTTGCCTATCTCCAAGGGAAAGGAATCAAGTTTCGAAACTTTGCCCGTCAAACGGAACGGGTTCGAAATGGACTCGAGGCTTTTGACCGGGCCGCTCAAGTTGGCTGGGCACGGGTCGAGTCGTCATTGGAAGCTTACGAAACGTTGCCCGCATCCTTCCATGAAAATTCGGAACTCCACTTTGAATCACTGCGCACCGAAGTGCTTCTTGGGGCAGCTTAGAGTCAATTCAAACTGGGTAATCCAGGGCAAGTTTGACGATGTTATCGGTTTTCCTGACGAATTGGAAATGTAGCGCCGAATCAGTAAACATTGCGGGACAAAACGGAAGCTCTTTTAGCGGTCAATCGATAGCACTTTCCGCTTAAAAACGATCTCCGTGTCAAGCAAAGGCTGCCGTTTCCGCCTACGTCCGGGATGCACACCGGCCCCTGCCCTCTGTCCAATGGAATGTTGCTCCATGCACCTGCCTTCTACGCAACTGCCGTCAACAATCCGACTTTCGATTCTCTTTGCATTGATGGTCTTTGAAGGATTCGCATCGTCCGCGGCTACGGCGTTCCAAGACTTAAACCAGACTGGTGTGATTCTTCGGCGTCGAACGAGAAACGGCTCCGCCAAC
>CAYSXI010000367.1:0-2129 GCA_964434955.1 uncultured Pirellulaceae bacterium | reverse complement strand
CACACGCCCAACGCTCCACCTTGAGTCGTTGTATTTCCAAATCCACCGCCAAGGTCCGTTTACGTTTCGGCATGTTTTGGAGCTT
This sequence comes from uncultured Pirellulaceae bacterium, assembly GCA_964434955.1. Lineage (GTDB taxonomy): Bacteria > Planctomycetota > Planctomycetia > Pirellulales > Pirellulaceae > JANQLU01. The sequence goes on along the minus strand of CAYSXI010000367.1, from coordinate 2,044 downwards.
TCGTCAATCGCTTTTTACCTGAAAAACCAAACCCATTGAAGATGATTTTTGAATGGCAAAACCGTCTGGGAACTGACTGAATTCAAGCCTTTCACGAAACACGCTGTCAACTGCTGGAATTCTTCCAAGAGCTAACAAGATTTCCCGAATGAAATTGAAAACAAAGAGAGGGAAAGATGATCGAGAAAATTTCATTTCAGCACACAGAAAACGGGTTTAAGACGGCCGCGTTTGAACAACGACTTGTCGAAGGCGCCACCGATCAAGCCACGAGTTGGATCAATTCATGCGACGGTCAAATCAAGGTTCTTGATGTCTCGTTGGCGTTAGGAAATGTCTCGGCCGTCGCCGTCGTTTGGTATGAAAGAATCTAGCGAATCCGATCCACGTCAACGAATAAATGGATCCTTCACGTAGGCGGTCTCCAATTTTTAAGGCAACCCAGTTAGGTAGGCCCCTCCGCTTGCCTATCTGAGTTGCTTGTTAATTCACCCGAGAGCGGCTCCACCGTTCCAAGTTTCCAATTCTTTTTTGGGATAACGTCGGTCCCGCCAACCCTCGCTATTTTCTGACGACGAGAAACTTTGCCACCAGGAGATATCCGGCAAAAATTCCAATCACAAGTGAAAACGAGGCAGCGTAATCGAACCACAATGGCCCTTCCATTCGACCGGCGGAGGTCATGTAGACCGTTTCAATGACAACCAGGAAGCTAATGACAGACCCGGCAAGGAATCGTGGTGCCGAACTAACCAGAGCGGCCACAACGCCGCCCGCGACCGCTGCAAACACGCTCAGAATTCCGCCGATCACCAGGTGGCTGCTCGGCGAGCGATAATAACTGATGCCGCCAAAAAACAAGTTCTGGGCAACAAAAAGCAAAACGATCATTGCCGCATATCCCAGAACGAACCCAAGTAAATATCTCACGACGGTGACCGCAATTGATTGGCGATCGGCGACTAGTGCTTTGTTCATCACAATCCTCTCGCTACCTCTCTCCCCTGTTTCCCGGCAGACGCTCTTGTTTCCTGGCAGACACACGTGGTGCTTGCAGATGCTCGACGCCCGAAAACAGGCCGACTTGACAAATTAGAACAGTGTTCTAATTTATGACTATGAGCGGTGCATTACAAGAGGCGAAACAGGATCGAAGTCGGGAAACACTGGAAAACATCCTGCGGGCAACCCGTGAGTTGCTAAGAACCCAGGACTTTGAGTCGATCACGATTCGAAAGATCATCAAGAAAGCGGGGACTTCGATTGGCTCCTTTTACGCTCGCTTCCGGGATAAAGATGCTTTGCTGCCGGTCCTTTATGCCGAGTATGAGTCCAGGCTGCGCAGAAAGCTGACTGCCCTGGAAAACGAGACCGAAACCGCCTCCAGCCTTCGCGAGTTGGCTGCCATTTTTGTCGATCACATTATCGACATCAAAGGTGAGATTCCTAACTTAAGTCGCGCCCTGTTTGAGTACGCGACCCGTGAACCGGATTCAAAAGACTCCAAAGACTTGTCGAAACGCCGAATGTCACAATACGGATTTATCTTCAAGGCTTTCCTTCGATTTGAAGATGAAATCCAACATCCGGATCCGGAACGCGGAATTGAATTGGGAATCTACTTCACCGTTACCGCCTGCCGTATCCGATTGCTATATCCCAAGAATCCGCAAACCAGAACGTTGAAGCTCAACAAGCCCGAGCTGCGTGAAGAACTCCAACGTCTACTTTGCTCTTACTTGTTATTTTGAAAAACCGACTGGCTAGTCATCTCTTTCAATCAGAAAGTGTTCGACGTACCCGACTTGTTCGTCGCCCTGAAAGTCGCTCTTTTTGTACGCTTTCAAGAGAACATCGCCGACCGATTTTGGCCGCCCAATCTTGAATTTTTTGCATCAACGAATCCACACCCCTATTTGGGTGAGGAAATCACAAAGGCTTCGAAGCCTTTTGCTGGGAGGGTGACTTCGAGCCGACATCGGAATCGACGATCCACTTTTAGCCGCGTTTTCTTACCATCTCGATCAGTGAATACCGCCTCTGA
>CAYSXI010000366.1:0-2136 GCA_964434955.1 uncultured Pirellulaceae bacterium | reverse complement strand
AGCCGCGCTGTTACTCTCGTCAAGCCAAGCCCAACTGAACCGTACAAAAGATTCGATCATTCATGAGCTACCAACTCGTTGTCGTCGAAGGACAAGATGCCGGCCGAACTTTTTCCATCGAAGATGGCAATCAAATCACCATTGGCCGCGGCGAAAAAAGTGATACACGCTTGGATGATGCGACCGTCTCACGTGTGCATTGCGAAATTGGTCGGCACGGCGACATTGTAACGATCAAGGATTTGGGCAGTTCGTCGGGCACGATCGTCAACGGCTCAAAGATCGATCAAGCGGAATTGACTCCCGGATCACTGATTCAGATCGGGGATTCTCTGTTGCGTTTGACATTGCCTCGGGTCGACGGCGAAACGACGATGGCACCTGGCGCCAATCAAATGGGACGCCCTCTCGAAAAGCTCGTCGGTACCACGATTAATTCCTACCGAATCGATGAAATCATTGGTCGCGGTGTTTCGGGGATGGTGTTCAAGGCGTTTGATACCGAGAAAGAAAGAACGGCCGCTCTCAAGATCTTGACGCCAACGTTTTCAAGAAGCGAGGAACAGCGGAATCGTTTCGTGCGGGCGATGAAAACGATGCTGCCGATCAAGGATCCGCATATTGTGCGTCTGTACAACGCGGGGATAAGCGGACCCTATTGCTGGGCGGCGATGGAATTCATCGAAGGCGAAAACCTTGCCCAACTGATTGAACGGATCGGCATTGAAGGCATGTTGGACTGGAAGAAGGTCTGGCACGTCGCGATGAATATTGCCAGTGCCCTGCAAGCCGGATTCGAAAACAAGGTCGTCCATCGGAATGTGACACCGACCAATATCCTTCGTCGAAAGTCGGATGAGGTCTGCTTGCTGGGGGACTTCATGCTGGCGAAAGCCATCGAAGGTAAATTGGCGCAACAGGTCACCTCGCCGGGCCAAATCGTTGGCGATGTTCCTTACCTGGCTCCGGAACGAACGATGCCCGAGGGCGACGTCGATACACGCAGTGACATCTACGGCCTGGGAGCAACCTGCTATGCCCTGCTGACCGGCAAGGCACCGGCGGCCGGTAAATCGTTGCCCGAAACGATTGACAACATTCGCAACAAGAAGCCAGAAAAGCCTCGTACCTATCAACTGGCAGTCAACGAGCTTTTTCAGGATATCGTGATGAGAATGCTCGAGAAAAATCCTTCCGATCGACAACAGACACCGGGTGAGTTGATTGTTGAACTGGAAAGGATTGGCCGATTCAACAATTTGAGCGTGAATTCATAGATCACGTTACTGGCAACAGTTCTGACGAATCGGGAACTAGCAAGCTCGTCCCGGATTTTTTGTCCCGTTAGATTTTCCGGGATTCCGGGATTGGCAACAGCATGTTCGCGCTAAGAATTCCAGCGGCGATAAAGGCAAGCATCAACCAAAAGTGCAATTCCATTTTCATTCCTTTCGTATCCAAATCTCTCTAGAATTTGGATCGCCGTCGCGAAGACACCTTTGGTCAATCCTCCCCCAAAGTCTCAGCCGGATCGGTTTTCCTTCCGTTCGCCTGCGGGTTACAACGGTTAGAGAAACGGATCCTGAGAACCCAGGATTGTGCAGCTTTCCAGGTCCAAGTAAACACGAAAATCATGAAACCGCATTGGCAAGATAGCGTTCGAAACTGGGCACCAGATGGGTTCCGGCGAATCGAAACCATCGATATGCATACGGAAGGCGAACCGCTACGGGTGGTCGTTTCCGGGCTCCGGGAATTACCGGGCTCCACGATTTTGCAAAAACGCAAATGGATCAAAGAGAACAACGATGATTTTCGGCGGACCATAATGTTTGAACCTCGCGGCCACGCGGATATGTACGGCTGTATTCTGACAGAGCCCGAACGAAAAGATTCTGATTTTGGGGTGCTGTTTCTGCACAACGAGGGATACAGCAGCATGTGTGGCCATGCCATCTTGGCGATTACAAAGCTGGCCGCTGAGATGAAATGGAAGGATGAATACGAAGGGAAGATTAACTTCAGAATCGACACTCCAGCCGGGCAGGTGTTGAGTCATGCGACGATGAAGTCGGGGGCGGTCGCGTCCGTCGAGTTTCAGAACGTCCCTTCATTTCATGTTGTTCGAAGAGAGGG
>CAYSXI010000365.1:0-2144 GCA_964434955.1 uncultured Pirellulaceae bacterium | reverse complement strand
CAAGGCGCCAAATGCGGCGAGCATTGAAAAGCTGGAATCGGGCATCCGGGAACAATCCGAGAGGTCAGTTCGTGAACAAAAGGAAATGCGAATGCGACAGCTCGAAAAACTCGCGGGCAAGATCCAGCCACTTGCCGCAAAAGAAACCCAAGGCAACCTCAGCCAGAGAGAATCAACACAACTCAAGTCCTTTCGTCGCTTGCGGGAAGACGCGAAGCGCCACCTGGCAGAACTGCAGAACCAAGCGCTATCAAGCGAGGAAATCCAGGAAACACTGCGAGACCGAATGGCGATCAAGTCGATCGCGGTCGGCGAAAACGAATTGTTTATTGGCGTTCTTGCGGAAGACAACTACAGCTACGAGGTTTTCCGGCTCAACAAATCTTTTGGCGAACCCAGGAAAATCCTTGGCTACATGCGAGGATGTTGCGGCCAATTTGACATCAAGGCCCGGGGGGATGAGCTTTGGGTTGCCGACAATGTCTATTTTCGAATCGTCCGTTACGATCGCAACGGAACCCGGCTGGACGCGTTTGGCCATTCCAGCCGAACGGAGCAGCATGGGTTTGACAGTTGCTGCAACCCGATGAATATGCGAATGCTGGGTGATGAAATCCTGACAGCCGAATCGAGTGTTGGGCATCTCAAGCGTTATTCGACGAGCGGAAAACTTCTGGCTTACATTGGGAAAGCGAGCGTCGCCAACGGCTGCAAAAACGTTTCTGTTGGTTACGATTCCGAACGCGACACCTATTACATGTTGCACCAGGACGAACATGCGATTTGCATTCTCAGGCCGATTGCCGGATCGCCCGCGGATTAGTTGATGTCGTTTGTTATTCGACGCGACAGGCTCGCGGCCTGGCCGTCACCTCGGGACTTTCTCTGTCCTGTAAAACGGACCAATCGGTGGAAGTTTGGGGAAGCACGAGGACAGGACCTCGAAAAGCCGCCGCAAAAACTTGCCAATCGCTGTTCCTGCCTTTACAGTGAAATTAGCTGAAGGTCAGGGGCAGCCTTACGGCTTTCTGTTTCCAACTTCTTTTTCAAAGCGATCGCAAATAGTTTCGGGGAGAAATCATGCGAAAACAATCTTGTCTTTCACTTTCAGCCTTCGTTTTAACTTTGGCAGCCAGCCTGGCATTCGCAAGTAACCTCCAGGCACAAACCCCTCCTGGCGGAGGTGGAGGGCAATCCGACAACTGCCCAAGCGAATTACTTTTTGAACTTGCAGGAATGTACTATTACGGCACGGCCAATTGCAATTCGGGCCAAGCCGGAAGTCAAATCAAGTTCTATTCCAGCGAAGTACAAACGGGATGCTCACAGACGAATTGCAATTGCACAACCGTTGCTCAAGGGTTTGTTAATCAAGAGTCTGAAGTTGGTGATCCGCCCTCGAAAGGTAAAAATGACAAGTTCAAGCCGATGCCGCTTGAGGTAAACATTCTCACGCCGTTTGGCGAGAGCAAAATTTCAAGGGTCGGCGCGCCGTACTTTGTGAAGGTTGACGTCATGGATGAAGACAGATACTTCAAAGTGTTCACAATCAAGTACCGAGAAAAGACATTCCGTGTCGCGACCGAAGTGAAAGAAGACCCGGCCCCGAAAGGCAAGTCTGTTAAAGACGGTTCGTTCGAGGGCAAGTATGCATCGGGTGGACTGATGATTATCAAAGTAGACGGGAAAAAAATCGAAGCAATTCACGAAAAGTAAAGGTCGCCAAAAATAGATTCCCGCCGTTATCCGGCGGGTTTCTATTTCTCCAACTCGTTGTCGTAAAATCGGGGTCGAACGCTTTTCGCGCACCTGAAACCGAGCCCGTCGTAGTCATTGTTGTCCTCAAGTCGAAGTAACATAAAGCCACGCGGCCCAAGTATTGACTTGTCTTTTTTTCTGGGATCGTTTGCCAGCGCCCAATTATTCCCACCAACAACGAAGCGCATCGACTCTTTGTCCTCAAGGATAAATTGCGCCGTTTCGATTGCCCGCGTATTGTCTTTCTTGCCATTCACAGTTGCCTTTGGGCGCCTCGCCAAAGACTGTGTCCATTCCGCAGTTCGTGAATACAAGCCTTTGACTTGACCAAATTTCGGTAAATTGCAGTCGAATTTTGGTGGGGTAACGATATCAACCGGCCATTC
>CAYSXI010000364.1:0-2207 GCA_964434955.1 uncultured Pirellulaceae bacterium | reverse complement strand
AGTCGACGATTTCGACACCAGCGTTCGCCATGATTTTGATTGCTTCTTTCGAATCCCCCTCGTTCAAATTCACTCCCCGGACGCCGGATTCATGCAGGATGGTTTTGAAACCAAGGTCAACCGCGTCGAGTGCCGTGAATTTGACGCAATAGTCAGTCGCTAGACCGATCAGATGAAGTTGATCAATCGACTGTTCGCGAAGATAGTCTTCCAGGCCGGTCGCCTGACGTCGGGCGTTGTCGAAAAACCCGCTATAGCTATCGACAAGAGGATTCGTTCCTTTTTGAACGACATGAGCAATCTTGTCCCGATCAAGTTCGCTCGAAAAATCGGCTCCAGGCGAATTTTGGACACAATGAACGGGCCAAAGAATTTGCTCGAGTCCATCCAGTTCAATCTTTGTACCGACTTCGGCTCCTACGTGGTTGGCGGCAAAGGATCCATGATTGGAAGGGTGCCAGTCCTGGGTTGCAATGACGTGGTCAAAATCCTGCATCAGCTGATTGGCGACGGGAAGAATCTCGTTTCCACGGGGAACGGCCAGCGATCCGCCTGGCAAAAAGTCGTTTTGGATATCCACCAATAACAATGCTGCTTTCATGCTCATACCTCAAACAAAAACCCTTGTTTGACCAGTTGATCGTAGTTTCGCTTGTCGAATCGAAAGAGTTTGGCCGCCCGATGTGCGACCGCTTTTTCGGTTTCATTCAGTGGAACCAGGATATCCATCGAAAGAATTTTTTTCCGGAAGTTCCTTTTGTCGAGTTCGCGTCCCAAGATGACTTCATACAAGTTTTGAAGTTGCCTCAATGTGAATTTGCGCGGAAGAAGTTCGAACCCCACTGGTTGGTACCTAACTTTGCCCCGGAGCCGCTCAAGAGCCGTATCCAGGATCAGTTGGTGATCAAAAGCCAGTTCCGGCAGATCGGAAACCGCAAACCATTTCGCCTCGCTGGCGTCGCTTCCTGAAATCACTTTCTGTTTCTTTTGCTGGACCAGCGCGTAATAGGCAACGGAGACCGTTCGTTCCCGCGGATCCCGATTCACGCCGCCGAACGTGTACAGTTGTTCAAGAAATATGTTTTTGAGCCCCGTCTCCTCCTCCAATTCACGCCTTGCTGAAGTTTCGAGAGTTTCATCCATCTCCACGAACCCACCCGGAATCGCCCATTGGCCTTGGAAAGGTTCCCCCTTCCGTCGAATCAAGAGCACATTCAAATCGTCTTCATTCATCGCAAAAATGACGATGTCAACGGTTAGCGCCGGGCGCGGATATTTGTATTTGTACATGTTCATTCCGACTGACTATTCGTTTCGCGAGCGGCGGCGATCATGTCGTTTCGGCGCCGACCCAATCCCACTTCCAAGCCGACGGGATACTCGTGCGGATTCAGGAACCGCTTGATCCCCGAATGCAATTTTCCAAGCTCAGTTTTTGCTCGACTTCGAATCACCTCGACCGGCTCATGTTCGGCGGTGAGCTCACCACCTCGAATGACCGATTGCAAAAGATCGATATGTTGAGAGTCGGCTGAAAGTGGCCGGTCGCGAGTGGGATCACGCGCATCGATGATGCGATTTTCAATCTTCGAAGGAGCGTCGTGTTCGTCAAAAATCATATCCGCTTCGAAACCGCGAGTGTTGAAAAATCGGCGGACCTGTAACTTGCCAGGAATGGTGGTTTTCGCGATTTGCTCCGAGAGCTTGATTTTGGGAACCCATTCGTTTTCGGAATTCATCAAGGCACCAAGCTTGTAAACGCCGCCCAGCGCCGGTTGGTCAAAAGCGGTCGCCAACTGAGTGCCCACTCCCCAAACCGAAATGGTGGCCCCCTGGTTTTTGAGGCTTTCAATGACGATTTCGTTCAAATCATTGGAGGCCACGATCTTGGCATTCGGAAATCCGCCCTCATCCAGAATCTTCCTGGCTTCCATGCTGAGATAAGCCAGATCTCCGGAGTCCAGGCGAATTCCAATCATCTCCTTGCCGGCGGCACGAAGCTGCTTGCCAAATTCAACGGCAAGGCGAACCCCATTCAACGTGTCGTACGTGTCGACCAGGAATACGCAGTTATTCGGCATGACATTCGCATAAGTCTCGAAAGCCTCGCGCTCGGAGTCGAAAGACATCACCCAGGAATGTGCGTGAGTTCCGCGAACCGGTATCCCGAATTCTTTTCCGGCAAGAACATTCGAAGTCGCCGCACA
>CAYSXI010000363.1:0-2208 GCA_964434955.1 uncultured Pirellulaceae bacterium | reverse complement strand
TATCGGTTTCGACAATTTCTCGAAACTTAAGCCGAGTGCTCTGCATGGACTCATTCAAAAGATCAGAGGATTCGCGGTCAATTCAGGATTACCAAAGGTCCCATCAGCGGAAAGAGATCCGATCGGCGCAGCCCTTCGAGGGCCCAACCTGCAAATCGGCCGGAAGCTGCTTGGCGCTCTCCGATGCTTCCAGCCAAACCCTCAGTCACCGTAACCATTGTCACCGTAACCATTGTCACCGTGCCCATTATCTTGTTCCGTTTTTGACCAATCACCAAAAATGAAATCCGAGTCGCGGGCCTTTTGATGGCACTCAATGCACGATTTCATTTTCCCCGATTCGATCGACTTCACGTCGTCAAAGTAGAAGTACTCCCAGTTTCCATTCGACTCGTCAAACCCGTCTTCCCGTTTCACCATTCCCCCAACTCCATCACCTGTGCCCTGCCACTCCGTTTCCGTTTTTGAACGATACCCAAGCATGCTTTTTTCTTTAACAATAATGGCTCCAACTGGATAACTCGAATTCGTTTCAAATGCTTTGGCCGCCAGTTCATTCATGTAGATTTTGACCGAACAATTGGCATGAGGCCCTTTGGCAACCCGCGCATGCTCGACGGCTTCTTTGCTCGCTCCAACACAGAGCATTGCAAGCTCCGGGTTTACAAAGACAGCCTCAGGCGTCATTAGTTTCAAGCCCTTGTAGCTGTTGACAACGTCGGAGATCTTTTGATTCGTCTCCTTGGATTGCTCGACGTCGCTATTTGAAACGGACGGTTCACTGCCGCAGCCCGCGATGAAAGCAACAAGCAGAACAACGGCAACAGGATGCACGAGGACTTTCATTTTTACCCGGTGGAAAAAAATAAAGTTGCTACGGCGGCCCAGGAGACTGCCCGGTCCCCTGCGATATGCCCCGCCTTTTGTTAATCGCCACCATCTTACAATGTCAACACGCTCAAGCCAAAACACAATTAGCGGCTTCCGAAACAACTCAATAGGGCGGCCCCGAATGCCATTGGTCGAAAAATGCACGAGTTTTGCGGCCCATCAAAGTCTTGGCAAACTGGCCGCATGGCTCCGATGAAATATTCTCAAGAAAACAAGTGCATAATGCATTGTCGAGTTTTGTTTCCTCCGCCCCGGGCTCGACGAGGTTCAATTCAATAAATTCGAACAGCTCCGCAAGTTGGACTTCGGTCAAGACACGGTAATGCTCTCGAAAACATTGGCTTAATTCGGAACACAACGCGTGCAAGGTAAAGTGACCTTCCGGCTCGCAGTTGTACTTTCGCTCGGCTTCCCAATGTTTCTCAAATTCGGGAACAATTTGTACGAACTTGTGCAGTAGATCAACCGATTTCATTTCCGCCGTATCGAGTGAAAGCAAACTGGAATGGGATCATTTCCCGCGATATGTTGATCGCACCAATCAATGACAATTCGCGACCGATGCATGGGCTTCAAGGATTCGAACGGACACCCTAGATCTGGCATGATTTGAGAATCACGTTTCGAAAAGTCAACGAGATCCGCCGATCTCGCAAAACCCGTTGACCGTCAATGACGTCCGATTTTCTGGAGGCAATGGCGTGTCGCCAATCGTACCGAGACTCGCCGGTGAGTACGACGACACTCCGGCGGCGCAAGTATAACGATCGTTTTTCATCCGTCTCAACGCAACTGAAGTCCATTGTGCAGCCCGATCCCAACGTGATTGATGCGATCGAATCCTTAAAACAAGGTTCGCAATCAACATGCGGGCTGATCCCCTGCCCCGGTTCATATTCGTTGACAATCACTTGATCAGGAGCCATCGGAAAGTGACCTTGGGCTACCAATGTCTGCCCCACTTCCGTTGCCCAAGAAGGCAAAGGCCCCAGAAACATAGTCTCATCGACGGAACGCGCGGTGTAATCGTACTTGTAACCGTAGTGCTGAACCCGCCGTTTCAAGTCATCCAGCCATGGCGAAGCATCAATTTGTTCAATAAGCCGCGATTCCGATTCGGCAGTCACGAAGTCGTCGATATACGTCAGGCCAGGGATCATCACACAACAACCGGATAGCAAGAAAAAGAAAGACGAGTTCGAGCGCCCGCTCTTCCTACGCGAGGCTCGTGAAACGCACGATTCTACAGCGCGGATCAACATCGGTCGAACGAAATGCCGTCAAACGGTCGGGTAATAGATGCCATACCTTGCACTG
>CAYSXI010000362.1:0-2241 GCA_964434955.1 uncultured Pirellulaceae bacterium | reverse complement strand
CCCGGCTCTGGCAGGAAGATCAGCTGCTTCCTTCCATGAAGGATGCCAACGGTCACGCTGCCGGCATCAAGGCACCGGGCGGCTGGATTGCCCAAACCGACCCGGATGGGAAGACCTTCGAGTTGATGTCGATCGGTTTTCGAAATGAATACGACATTGCCTTTTCTTCGGCGGGTGAGTTGTTTACTTACGACGCCGATATGGAATGGGACATCGGAACCCCCTGGTATCGCCCGACTCGAATTTGTCACGTGATCAACGGATCCGAATTTGGTTGGCGGACGGGTACCGGAAAATGGCCGGTTTATTTTCCAGACAGTTTGCCGCCCACCTTGGACATCGGTCCGGGTTCGCCGACCGGTATTGTCTTTGGAACCGGCGCCAAGTTTCCTGAAAAATATCAACGTGCTTTGTTCATTTGCGACTGGAGTTACGGTCTTGTTTACGCGGTTCACATGAAACCGGACGGGTCGACGTACTCGGCCGAGAAAGAAGTCTTTTGTTCGGCTCCGGCACTTCAGGCTGCCGACATCACCATCAACCCCGTCGACAAATCGTTGTACTTTGTCATCGGCGGACGCCGCACGCAGTCGGGCCTTTATCGAGTCACCTACACGGGAAAGGAATCCACCGATCCAGCCAAACCTCTGGAAGTTAATGACTTGGCCAAGACACGTCGTCAGCTGGAAGTGCTTCAGCGGCAAAGAGGCAAAGAGGTGGTTGAAAAAGCTTGGAAGTACCTTGGCCACGAGGATCGCTTCATTCGTTTTGCAGCGAGAACGGCGATCGAACACCAGGAAGTCGGGCTTTGGGAAGAAATGGCGCTGAAGGAAGAAAACGCCACCGCCCGCACTCAAGCTTTGATTGCGCTGGCTCGTAAAACCGGCGACTCAGGGCGTCAGCAAAAAGTCCTTTCTGCGTTGGCTGAAATTGATTGGAACGAACTTTCGGACGCCCAACGAGTTGACCTCGTTCGCGCTTATTCACTTGCTGTGATTCGCATGGGTGGGCCGACTCAATCGGCCCGGCAAATCATCAACAAATCGCTGGCCTCCAAGTATCCGGCGAAAGACGCGCCCTCGAATCAGGAACTGTGCCGCCTGTTGATCGCCACCCAGGCTCAAGGAGTGATCGACAAAACGTTGGATTTGCTGGTCAAGGCTCCGACCCAGGAGGAACAGCTTCACTACGCCCTTTGCCTGAGTGCACTCTCGTCCGGATGGACACTGGATCAACGAAAGCGCTATTACCAATGGTTCATCGACGCCGGCAAGTTTTATGGTGGTCGGTCTTTCGCTGGGTTTCTCAACAACATCAAGAATCGTTCGCGTCAATCGCTTGATCGACGCACGCAGAGAATGCTGGGGAATCTTTTGAATCAACGTCCGACCAACGTCGATCCTTACGCCGACCTGAAGGCCCGAAAGTTTGTCAAAAGCTGGAAGATGGATGATCTCACGGGCGACTTGGAAACCGCGTTGAAGGATCGAGATTTCGAAAATGGTCGAAAGATGTTTGGGATTGCCCAATGCTACAAATGCCACCGGTTTGCGGATCAGGGCGGCATCGTAGGTCCTGACTTGACGGTTGTCGGCCGACGATTCAACAAGAAAGATTTGCTTGAGACCCTGCTCGATCCAAACAAGTCGGTTTCCGATCAATACGAAGCAACCGAATTCGAGCTTGAAGATGGTCGCGTGATTGTTGGTCGCGTTGTGAATCTCAACAACAAAAACTACATGGTTCAACCAGACATGATGAAACCAAACAAGATGGTCAACATCAATGTCAAACAAATTGTCGAACAGCGACCGAGCAAGGTCTCGTTGATGCCCAGCGGCTTGCTGGACACGCTCACCAAGGACGACATTCTTGATTTGATGGCTTACCTGAGAAGCGGTGGCGACAAGGATTTCGAGGAGCTTAAGAAGTCGAAAGATAAGAAATAACGATTGGCCTCGGCGACGAACAAGATCGTTTTCATCCCGGGCGCCCCGTGCGGCCGGGAGTCGACTTCTCAACCGGTCTGTCATTGGCGCGCGATATTTGCAGGAATCGCTTCGCCCAATCGTTTGCCTTTGGTCGAAGAGAAGGGGCGGGGCAGCAGCGTCATCGGCCGGCTAACAAACGAGTGGCTGAACCTGATCCTGCATGAAACGACATCCGTTACCGGAATTGATTCACCTAGTTTGATTCACCTAGTTTGATTCACCTGGTTTAAATCGACGAGTTCGCTTCGTT
>CAYSXI010000361.1:0-2249 GCA_964434955.1 uncultured Pirellulaceae bacterium | reverse complement strand
AACCAACATCATGACTTTGGACGCACCAGTTTTCGCAGGCGGCGCGCATATTCGTTAGCTGTTCCAAGGGTTTCCCATCACGCGTACCGGCCAGGTTCTTGACTTCGTCCGGATCTGAACGCAAATCGTACAATTCCTCAATTGGCTTCGCTTGCCAAAAGGCTGCTTGTTTTGCAGTAAGTCTTCCTTTTTGAAACTGTTCGAACCAGAACCTTGTCGTTGGCGTTTGGAACTGATAGTTGATGTATTGTCCGTATGGTAGATAAGGATAGAAGTTGCGAACGTAGACAAAGTTTTTATCTCGCACAACTCGCACAAGGTCGTAGCGCTCATCCATTCGACCGCGAAAGCCAAAAATGTATTTTTTCGGTTCCTTTTCGTATTTCCCCAAGAATGCTTTGCCGTGCATGTACTTCGGAGTCTCGATGCCGGCAAGACTCAATACGGTCGGTCCAAAATCAACAAAACTCACGAGGCGATCACTATCGCCCGTCTGGTAGTCCTCGCTTTGAAGCGCCTCAAATTTCTTGGGAATGTAAACAAGCAGGGGCACGCTCAAGCCTGAATTACTAGGATAACGTTTGTGCCGCGGCATTCCGGATCCATGGTCACCGAAATAAAAGACAATGGTGTCTTCGTTGAGTCCGTCTTGTTCCAGTTGTTTTAGCCGGCGCCCGGCCAAACCATCCATCTCGGCGACTTTGTCATAGTACTGAGCCCAGTCCTTGCGCACGATCTGGTGGTCAGGATGGTAAGCCGGAACGCGCACTTTGCTTGGATCGGTCACTGCCTTGTGGGGACGTTTCCGAATCCGGCTTTCGTGGCTGACACCAATATTGAAGACGGAAAAGAATGGCTTGCCCTCCGGCCGATTCCGCCAATGGGCTTTACCATTGGACTGGTCCCAAACCTTTCCCGGTTTCTTGACGTTGTAGTCTTCCTTACTGTTGTTGCTGCAGTAGTATCCGTTCTCGCGAAGCAATTGCGGAAACATCTTGGTATTGGCTGGCATTGGAACCAAACTTCGCATGTGTTCCGCTCCAAGACTGGTTGGATACATGCCCGTGATGATCGCTGTGCGCGCGGGCGCACAGACCGGCGCGTTCGACCAAACGCAACGGTAGATGCAACCTTTCCTTGCGAGGGCATCTAGATTTGGGGTTCGCGCAAGCTTGTCGCCGTAACAGCCAAGATCTGGCCCGTTATCCTCGCTGGATATCCAGAGAATATTGGGACGCTCGTCACCATAGGCGATCGAGATCACCAGCAACATCAACAAGCCAACTGCCAAGCCGAAACTGCGCATGCACTTACCCCTGGTCACCAAAAGAAATAAACCGCTGGAAGAAATAAACCGAAAAATTGAAGCTGTTGTTCGATGAGTCAAAGCGTCTATGACTTGGACGCGATCAACATATCCAATTCCGATTTTAGCTTATTCAGAATCTCGTCGTAGCCAAAACGACCAAGATGTTCGGTGCCTTTTTTCAAGTTGACGTAATTGGGTCCACACCAGAGCCCCAAATCGGCATCGTCCGTTTCCCCAGGTCCATTGACCCTGCACCCCATGACTGCAATCGTAATCGCGTGGTCTTCGGCAAATCGAGACATTTCCTTGACCTGCTGCGCCAGCTCCACAAAAGCTTCATTCTCGACGCGCGAACAACTGGGGCATGAGATGATGTTGAGTTTGTTTGAGTCAAACTCGACAACCGAGCGCACGCGGCCAGCATAGATATCATCGATGATCGATCGACCGGCTTCGATTTCCTGGCCTTTCTCCGAGTTGGGTACGGTCAAGGAAACGCGAACCGTATCGCCAATCCCTTTCCCAATCAATTGCTCAAAGGCAATCCTCGTTTTGATGACCCCGTCGGGTGGCATACCGGCTTCCGTCACGCCCAAGTGCAAGGGAATTTCGGGATGGCGTTCGGCAAACCGCTGGTTGACTTCGATCACCTTTTTCGGATCGCTGTCCTTGAGCGAAACGCAGTAACGCGTAAAGCCAATCGAATCGAGGAAATGACAATGATCCGTGGCGCTATCTAGCATCGGCGATATGGAATCTTCCGGATCGTACTTTTCCTTCTTGGCCGGATCGACACTCCCGCAATTGACACCAACTCGAATCGCACAGTCATGCTCGCGTGCAACATCGACGATGAACTTCACCTTTTCTTCCCAAGGCTTCTCGCGTTCGTGATGGTAAAGGTGGCCCGGGTTGTAACGTATCTTGTCGACATTCGGAG
>CAYSXI010000360.1:0-2334 GCA_964434955.1 uncultured Pirellulaceae bacterium | reverse complement strand
AAGCCCTTCGCAATCCTGGCACCAGCCAAGCTGACTGTTGAAGGAAAAATTGTGCGGTGACAATTGATCGAAGCTTTCGCCACACTTGTCGCAAGCCAGGTGTTGGCTGTGTCGAATCGTCGTCCACGATGTCTCCGGAAGCTCCTTGTCGTATACGGCCAAGTGAATCATCCCGCGGCCAACGCCCAGCGCGACTTCGA
Source organism: uncultured Pirellulaceae bacterium (assembly GCA_964434955.1). Classification (GTDB taxonomy): domain Bacteria; phylum Planctomycetota; class Planctomycetia; order Pirellulales; family Pirellulaceae; genus JANQLU01. The sequence continues at coordinate 2,134 of CAYSXI010000360.1, read as the reverse complement.
CGCTTTCGGCGATTCTTGCCCGAGCTGATTTCTTGACCTCGATTCGGTCGATGACGATCTCAACGGTATGTCGTGTTCGTTTATCAATGGAAGGCAATTCGTCAATCGAATAGGTCTGCCCGTCGACTCGAATCCGGTTGTAACCGTCGGCTCGCAGCTCGTCCCACAGTTGTTCGTAGGTCTGGTTCGATTCCAGTTCCACGGGGCACATCAAATACAGCCGGGTTCCTTCCGGAATCAGGAGGATCTTGTCGACGACCTGGTCCGAAGTTTGAGTGCCGACCGGAATCCCGCAGCTCGGACAATGGGGTGTTCCCAGCCGGGCAAACAGGATTCGCATGAAGTCGTAAACTTCTGTGACCGTACCGACCGTTGACCGGGGGGTTGAACCAAGGTTTTTTTGTTCGATGGCGATGGCCGGTGAAAGCCCCTCGATGTTTTCAACTTGCGGCTTTTGCATCTGGTTCACGAATTGCCGCGCGTAGGAACTCAGGCTTTCAACATATCGACGTTGGCCTTCGGCATAGATGGTGTCCATCGCAAGCGAGCTCTTGCCGGAACCACTGGGCCCGCAAAAGACGGTCATCTCATCCCGATTGAACTCGGTGCTGACGCCGCGAAGATTGTGCTGCGTCGCATCACGGACTTTGATCTTGGTGGCCAGTTTCGGCTTTTGGTATTTCACGGTTGCCGGTTTCGATTCGGCAACTTTTTGAATGGCGCGATCGGGATAGATGACGCGTTGCAGCGCCCGGCCTGTGGCTGACTCCTCGCATTCAGCAACGACTTCCGGGGTGCCTTGCGAAATGATTCGACCGCCACCGGCTCCCCCCTCGGGCCCCAAATCAATAATCCAGTCCGCCGTTTTGATCACATCAAGATTGTGTTCGACGACCAGGACGGTATTTCCTTGCTCAACAAAGTTGTGCAGGACCGAGAGCAACATCTGGATGTCGGCAAAGTGCAAACCGGTCGTCGGTTCGTCGAGCAAGTAAAACGTCTGCCCCGTGCTTTTTTTCGTGAGCTCACGGGCCAATTTGATTCGTTGTGCTTCCCCGCCTGAAAGCGTCGGCGAAGGCTGGCCGATCTGCAGATAATTCAGTCCAACCGCATCGAGTGTTTTTAGCTTGTCGTAGATTTTTGGGATGTTTTCAAAAAACTCGAGGGCTGTCTTGATGTCCATCTCGAGGACGTCAGAAATCGATTTGTCTTTGTACGTAACCTGAAGGGTTTCACGATTGAAACGCTGTCCCCGACAAACCGGGCAGGTCACCCAAAGGTCAGCGAGGAAATCCATCTCCATTTTGTTTGCGCCGTTTCCTTCACAGGCGCTGCAGCGACCGCCTTTGACGTTGAAGCTAAAACGTCCGGGCGGATAACCACGGCGCTTGGCCTCGGGGAGCTGCGTAAAGAGCTTGCGAATCTCATCGAAAACCTTGACATAGGTTCCCGGGTTGCTTCGCGGCGTTCGACCGATTGGCGACTGGTCGATCGCAATCATCTTGTCGAGATGTTCCAAACCTCGGATCGTCTCGTGCGTTCCCGGATCGCCCTCGCCGTGATTGAGGTTTTCGCGAAGTGCCTCGACGAGAATGTCATTCACGAGAGAGCTTTTTCCGGACCCACTGACCCCGGTGATGCAAACAAAGGCACCGAGCGGAATTTTGACGTCGACGTTCTTCAAATTGTTGTGGGCAGCGCCAATGACATCCAGCGACTTGTCGGGATTGATCGGGCGACGCTTCTTGGGGATGTCGATTTTTAGCTTCCCCGCCAGGTATTGACCGGTCACGCTCTTCTTTACTTTGACGACTTTTTCAGGCGGGCCTTCGGCAACAACATGGCCACCTCCGACGCCCGGCCCCGGTCCGAAGTCGATGATGTGATCGGCCGCCCGCATGGTGTCTTCGTCATGTTCGACGACGAGAACCGTATTTCCCAAATCTCGAAGTCGGTGCAGCGTTTCGATGAGCCGATCGTTGTCGCGCGAATGCAAACCGATCGAAGGTTCGTCCAGAATGTACAGGACGCCAACCAACCCAGAGCCGATCTGGCTGGCCAATCGGATCCGTTGACTCTCGCCGCCCGATAACGTCGGCGCGGTTCGATCAAGCGTCAAATAATCGAGGCCGAC
>CAYSXI010000359.1:0-2364 GCA_964434955.1 uncultured Pirellulaceae bacterium | reverse complement strand
CGACACCCTGATCATTGCCAAAAGGTTCTTGAATCATGAACACGATTTGATTCACAAGGTCACCGGTTGGATGCTGCGCGAAATGGGCAAAATCGATGAAATCGCCCTTCGCGATTTTCTTCGCCAACACGCGAGCAAGATGCCGCGTACCATGCTTCGATATGCCATTGAAAAGCTGCCTGAAAAAGAACGGAAACGGTGGCTGGCGTCGTGAATCCGACCCGCCCATAAATGGGCCTTGGTCAAAAGTTGATTTCGCTTACCCGATGAATTTGCGTAACACGAGAATTGCCGGGCGAGGACCATTCACTGTCGTTCAGCCCCCTGACTCGCCGTTACTTGGCTGAAGATTTCACTCCGCGGCCCAACGCGTATGCGAATGCGAGAACAATGTTGGCAATCGAAAGCAATTGCCAACTTACATAGTCCCAGAAGCTGACTCCGAGTGTCTCCGACATGTAGATGGTCGCCAGGCTAAATGGCAACAGCGTTTCCAACATTGTCCCGGTATCTTCCAGGGATCGCGAAAGAATGTTGCGTGGAATCTTCATCTGATCGTACTTGGATTTGAAGGCATCCCCGACGATGAAACTTGATGCGTAAACATTGGAAGTAAGGCCAACCACAAACCCCGTCGCCAACAGGCTCGCAACGATCGTCATCCATTGGCGTTTCGCAAATTTCAAAGCCGCTTCAACCACTCGTTTCATTGCGGAGATGTGATCAATGGCGCCAATAAAGATAAAAACCATGAAGGCGGTGATGATGGCGTCATTCAGGGCATACAGACCGCCACGATTCAAGAGAACTTGAATCCGTTCCGAATTTGCTGACTCTTTTGCCGCCTCAGCAATCCGCAAGTCTTCCTGACGAATCATCTCAAGAAAACTCGGCTGGCCGGTCATTTCGAATGCGGTTACCAATGCGTTTCGCAAGGCATCATCGGCAATGCCTGACGGCACCCAGGCCTCTGACATCGTTACCTGAAATCCCTTATGCATCGTTGCGGATAGATCCTGAAACGAAAACGGCTGAAACAAAACCGCCAACACGCAGGCCGCAACGATCGACGTAAATAATGTCGGAATGATTGGCTTTCGGAGCAATGATCCTGCCAAGACCACGACCGGCGGAATCAACAGGAGTGGATTGAATCGAAACAATGATTCCAACGAAGTGAGAAAGAGCTCAACACTTTCGATTTCACCCGAAGCGGCGGCCGGTGGATCAACCAATCCAACGACGAGATATACCGAAGCTGCGAAAACCGCCGAGGGGATGGTTGTCCAGAGCATCGACTGAATGTGATCGTAGACATCGACTTCCGCCGCAAGCGAAGCAATGTTGGTTGTGTCTGATAAGGGCGACAACTTGTCGCCAAAATAGGCACCTCCAACGACGGCTCCCGCAACAATTGCCAAATTCGCGTCGAGGGCCGCCGCGATCCCGATGAGCACCACCCCGATGGTTCCTGCGGATCCCCACGACGTTCCCGTCAGCGTTGAGAAAATGATCGGTGCAACAAAGGCCAACAAGTAAAGAAATCTGGGGTCAATGAATTTGAGCCCATAGTAGACGAGCATGGGAATGGTGCCGCAAATCATCCAGCTCGCGATGATCAAGCCAATCGAAAACAGGATAAAAAACGCCGGCAAGGCTCGCGCCAATTTCGAAACAATGGAAGCTTGTACGTCTTTCCATTTGTGCCCGGTAAAAAGCAACTGCGCGATCGCAAAAACCGCAGCCAGGATAAAAATATTCTCCAAGGGAAGGCGATTCTCGCTGTCGCCCGTCATCATCGGCAAAAGAATCAAGCCATAACTGATCAAACCGGCAAGGAATGCGATCGGCAAGATGGCTTGCCACAAGGGGACGTCGTTTTTCAAAGTCGTTCGCTCGGGACCTCCAGCTTTTGGCATGAGAGGGTCGGGGAGATTTTTCGTGAGCGACTTTTCTTCCGGCACTTAGGCTTCCCTCGAAATCGTTTCCCAACTGGTTAGCGCAATCGTTCGACGGTTTGTTGCACGTGACAGCGATGCGCATCCCTCAACACCACGCAGCTTTCCGCGCGATCAATCAAACGCTGCACTTCCGCGTTTTCTGCGACGAATCCAAGCCCCAAATTCTCGACAAAATCGGCAGGCAGATTGCTTTGCAAATGAATGGGACGCCGACCGACTTCGTCAACGAAAAGTTGGTGCCAGCTTTCCCGCACCTTAATCGGGCTGCCCGACAACTCGCCCTGGATGGCCTTCTCCAGGTCTTTCGGGGGTTTGTCATGGAGTTCCATTAAAACAAGTACCGGACAATTCGCCGAAAAAGCGCCGACATTCCCCAAGGCGTCACAAAACGAACGCCAACTAT
>CAYSXI010000358.1:0-2440 GCA_964434955.1 uncultured Pirellulaceae bacterium | reverse complement strand
CCTTTTGGCCGCAGATTGTTCCAACTATCCAACACAAAAGACACAAGTAGCTCGCTTTTGTTTACAACCTTGATTCAAGGTAAATCAGGGCGAAGGGTTGCAGGGACCGGGACAGGAATGTTTGCCGACTTCTATTGCGACTTTGGTTATGCTGGAACCGCCGTCATCTTTTTCTTGACAGGGTTTGGTACGAGTTTCGTCCAGTTCAAAGCCCGAAGTACCTATTCCCTATTTTGGAATATTGCCTACATCGTCCTTTGTGCGCACTTGGCGCTTGTCAGCCGGTACACGTTAGTTAATGGTCTTGTTCGGTATGTGCTCTACTCGGTGTTGTACGCGGCGGCAATTGCCATCGTCCTCGGGATACCTTTGCGGGCTCGCTTTCAACAGCAGGTTCCTAGTCCCGAACCCCAGCCGAGAAATCCCCAATTGCCACCCCCAAATTTGTCACCACCACAAACACAAAACTTTGGCGAATCAAGCTAACGTATCAGGACTTGATGTTCTCTGCATTTTTTGAATGGTTGCACAAGCGAAAAGACCCGATCGGTTTCGCGAGAAAAATTGGAGCCACGGTCGGAACTGACTGCAGGCTGATCAATGTTTCTTTCGGCTCCGAACCGTATCTGGTTACATTGGGCGACCATGTTAGCGCAACCGAAACTCAGTTCATTACTCACGATGGTGGTGTCTGGGTTTTTCGTGACGAACATCCGGAAATCGACGTCCTCGCCCCGATCCGAGTCGGCAACAACGTCTTTTTGGGCGCAAGAACGATCGTGATGCCAGGCGTTACGATCGGCAACAATGTTGTCATTGGCGCCGGCTCGATCGTCACGAGGGACATTCCGGACGATTCGGTTGCGGTCGGAATTCCGGCAAAGGTCATCAGTGACCTTGGCGATTATCGTGAGAAAACATTGGCGAAAGCAGAAAATACGAAGCTCATGTCAGCCGAAGAAAAACGTGCTTTTTTTGAGCGAAAATTCAACCAAGCCAATTAGGTTCCTTTGGACCATTCCTTGAACTCCGCCAGTCCTCAATCTGAACCGGTCATCGTTCTGACCAATACGCTTCGGTTTGGCGGAACGGAACGCAACGTGAAAGCGCTTTGTGAAAACCTTCCTGAACATTGGAATCCCGAGATTTTTTGTTTTGACGCCGACGGGGAATCGAAATTGCCAGTCAAAAGACTCGAGCGTTCCTTTAAACTTGATCCCTTTTTCGTCTTCCGATTCGCGAAACTCTTGCGGGAACATCCGGCAAAAATTGTTCATGTTTTTCATGTGACCATCGGCATCTATTTTCTGATGGCAAACTGCTTGCTTTCGAAACGCCAAAAGAAACATGCCATCTTTTCGTTTGGAAGCGCACGCAATGATCGCTTTTTCACAAAATCGTTTATGAAATGGGTCAATCGACGGGCCTTTGCGGTTACCGGGAATTCGACCGCGGTGCGAGCCCGCCTGGAAGCATTCGGAATCGACAAGTCCAAGGTTTCGGTGGTCGCAAACGGACACGATCTCGCTCGGTTTTCGACCAGTGAAACGAAACAAGCTTTGCGAAATAAACTGGGTTGTTCCGAGGACGTATTTGCATTCATTACAACAGGCCGACTCATTGCGTCCAAGCGACACGTTGACGCAATTGCCGCTCTGAAATCAGTTCATGAATCCATTCCGAATTTCGAATTCTGGGTCATTGGCGACGGCCCTATGGATCAGGAGTTGAAGCAAGAAGCCGCTCGACAGGGACTGAGCGACAACGTCAAGTTTCTTGGATTTCAGAAGAATGTGCCGGAATGGCTATTGGCGGCTGACGTTTTTCTCTTCCCTTCTGAAACCGAAGGCCTGCCCAACTCAGTCATCGAGGCAGCACTGTCGCGGCTTCCGATCGTCGCCTGTCCAATCGATGGCGTCGTCGACATCATCGTAGACGGTGAGAACGGAATCCTGGTACCCGTTCATTCACCGGAACGGATGGCGACCGCGATCCAGTCTCTCGTCGAATCCGAAAACTTAAGAGCTCAACTCGGAAATCGAGCTCGCGAGGTCGCCGAAAAAAAGTTCAGCGTTCCCGCCATGATTGAAGGCTTCACGGCAATTTATCAGAGAGCGATCGACTCAAGTGCCTGATCAATCCTTGCTGATAAACTGTTTAAGCGGACGCAGCGGTGGCGCGATCAGCTACCTGAGAAATGCGATCGGCAGAATTGCGCGGCTTCACCTGAATGCGACGGATTCCGATTTTCAGCTCAAATTGCTATGCAGCAAAAACCAGGCAGATGCCATCCAGCCGCCCGAAGGGATCGAAACGATTGTCGCAGACACCGATAGCATGAGCGGCTACCAACGATCGTTCTGGGAAAAGAAAAACCTGCCGAAACTTGCAAACGAACATTCTCTCGCCACCATTTTCACGCCCTACCAGATGATCAACT
>CAYSXI010000357.1:0-2474 GCA_964434955.1 uncultured Pirellulaceae bacterium | reverse complement strand
AGATCGAGGGAGTCATTCGAATCGTTTTGCCCTTCTTATTGTTTGCGTTCTTTTGCGCCTTCATGATGTTCCGGCAACATCGAATCGCAATCAACAAATCCGAAGGCAAGGAAACCATGACGCTTTGGCACCGAATCAAACGCGTATTCAACCGAAGCTTAAATAACAAGATGCTGCCCTCGCCATAGACAACCGGGAAATTTTTTCCGACCCGTCGCGATTCTCTCTGATTTGTTACCCGGCACGATTCTGAATGCCATTCGTAACCTATATTCCAATGCGAGAATTCTCGCGGAAGGGTGCGCGTTGTGCGCATCCCTATCGGGGCAGCTAAAAGTCCAAGGGTCAATTGCCTTCACGGTGATCCCGGCTCTTGATTTTTGCGTGTATGAAAATTGCACCATGAGTAACTTGGTACAAGGAGTTGCGAACAAGCTTCTTTCGCGGCTCTCTTCAAATCAGAAAGCGGGAGTCTTTGGGATTGGATGGTCTGCCCTTGCGCAAATCGCCAGCCTCATCATCAAGCTCACCAGCAATCTGATCCTGACAAGGCTTCTGGCCCCTGAAGCGTACGGCCTGCTTGGGACCGCGATGGCGGTTTTGATTACCCTCGAGTGGCTTTCCGATCTTGGGATTCAGCCCGCGCTGATTCGACATGAAAAAGGTGGTGAGAAAGAGTACCTTTGGACCGGCTGGACGATGGGTTTCGGTCGCGGCCTCATTCTGTCAGCGATTGCAATCGGTTGCGCGTGGCCACTCACCATGTTCTACCAGGAACCCACGTTGTTGGGCGTGTTGATTGTTATCGGCACCCGCCCGCTCTTTCTCGCGCTGCGCTCACCGGCTTACCCGACCCTGAGGCGTAAACTGAACTACAAAGCCTTGTTCTTCGACGAAATTTGCCTGGTTGGCATCAGCACGGTTTTCAGTATTGGCATGGCCTTTGTTTTTCAAAGCGTTTGGGCGATCGTCATTGGCATGATGGCTGGTGCCGCAACGTCGGTGATCATGTCCTACATCCTTTGTCCAATGCGACCAAAGTTCATGTGGAATCAACAGGCTGCCAAAGATGTTTATTCCCTTGGACGGCAGGTATTCATCAACACAATCGTGATGGCGATCTGGTTAAATCTTGACCGCTTGCTGGGGCTTAAGCTACTCACACCGACCGAGATGGGCGTCTATGCCATCGCCTTTAACCTGGCTACCGTCGCCGAGACGCTGGTCACAAGAATATGCGATGTCTATTTTTCGATGCTTGCAAGAGAAAAAGGCAAAGAAGCTCAAGCTCGTTGGCACAACTCCGTCTGTACCAAAGTCAGTGGCCTTGTGATGCCTGTCGTTGCTTTGGCTCTCATCGCAAGTCCGTGGGCGATCTGGATTCTCTACGATCCGCGATACCACGCTGCGGGACTCATTTTTACGATCCTGCTCGCAAGGCTGATGCTCCGTGCGTTTGGACAGATTCAATTCCAGTTCCTCCTCGCACTGGCGCAAGTCCGGATTGCGACGATTTCATACGTGATCGCCATGTGCCTGCAGATCGCGATGCTGTTTCCTTTCGTGCACCACTTCGGCATGACGGGAATGGCATTGTCCGTGTTGGTATCGACTGCCGCGCTGACGCTTACGCAGACCCTATTGATTTATCGGAAGGTCGGGTCAGGCATTCAGCCTTTTGTCTCGACGGCAGTCTGGTCGGCAGCCGGACTTGCGACTGTCGTTTTTGTTTACGGGAATCCTACCCAGTACGGAATTCAAACCGAACCAAAACCAAATGTCACGCTAAAAACCGGCTTGCAGGATGGCGAAGACCAACCGCTTGGATACCAACCCCTGCGAAATCCGGACGAGAAGACTTCATGAGCACTTTGACCGAAAAAAAATCCAACAACGTTTTCGAAGATCGCAACGCTTCGAAAAACGTTGATGAATCGAAGTTGGAAATCCAGATTCGCGGTATTGAGGCGCGCGTTGAGAAGGCGCTGGCCATGGATACCGTTGAGCCAGAAACCGAGAAGCCGGACCAGCTCGACCTTTGGGGCGTCCCTTATTCCTATTTGACGCTCCAGGAAACGCTTCATCACGTTGACCGACTTATCGACAAAGGCGAGCCGGGATATTTCATCACGGCCAACCTTAACTACAACATGCTCACCGAACGCGAACCTCGACTTCGAGAAGTCAATCAAAACGCGTCGTTCATCGTTTGCGATGGCATGCCGATGGTTTGGCGAAGCCGATTTTCCAAACGCCCATTGCCGGAGCGTGTTGCCGGCTCCGACTTGATCTATGCATTGACTCAATGGTCCGCCCTCAAAGGCCATCGAGTATTCTTCCTGGGTGGGGCCCCGGGAGTCGCTCAAAAAGCGGCCGACGTCCTTTCGGCCCGCTACCCGCAACTCCAGGTCGCCGGCGTCGAATCGCCACCCTTCCGACCTCTTCCAAAACAAGAACAACAGGAAATGAATCAC
>CAYSXI010000356.1:0-2496 GCA_964434955.1 uncultured Pirellulaceae bacterium | reverse complement strand
GTCAGATTCTTCTTCGGTGATCTCCTGAAAGTCGTCGCGGCGAATCGTGATTGGATCCGGCGTAGGAACCACTCGCTGGCGCGTCGTGCTCGTACGTGAGGATGAAGACGTTGCGGCGAATTTTTGTTTGGACCCGGCGTAGGAACCACTCGCTGGCGCTTCGAGCTCGTACGTGAGGATGAAGACGGTTGCGGTATTCACGCTTGGGCCGTGAATAGGACCCACTCGCTCGCGCTTCGTGTTTGTATTGAGTCGGAGCAGCTTGGATTCAATTCCCAATGACGCATACGGCCAGGGTCGGAATCACTTGCTTGTTCGGGAAACGAACTAGCTCTGCATCATTTTCTTGTAGCGGAAGCGGCGGACTTCGTTTTCGCCGATGCCCAGGCGCTCTCGACGTTGCTGCTCGTAAGTTCGATAGTTGCCCTCGCACCAATGGACGTAACCGTCCCCTTCGAATGCAAGAATATGAGTCGCGATACGGTCAAGGAACCAACGATCATGGCTAGTTACGACAACACAGCCAACGTAGTTCACGATTGCTTCTTCCAAGGCTCGAAGCGTATCCACGTCGAGGTCGTTCGTCGGTTCGTCCAAAAGCAGAACATTCGATCCTTGACGAAGCAGCTTCGCCAGGTGCACGCGGTTTCGCTCACCACCGGAAAGGTTGCCGATTTTCTTTTCCTGGTCACCACCGCGGAAATTAAAGCGATTCACATAGGCGCGGGCATGCATCTTCTGCTTACCCATCTCGAGTTGATCCACGCCGCCTGAGATCTCTTCGTAGACCGAATTTTCATTGTTCAACGAATCGCGCGATTGATCGACATAGCCCATTTCTACCGTCTCACCGACTCGCAACGTTCCCGAATCCGGCTCATCCTGACCGGTCATCATTCGGAACAAAGTCGTTTTACCCGCACCGTTGGGACCAATGATTCCAACGATCCCGCCCGCTGGCAAACGGAAATTCAAGTTCTCCATCAATACCTTTTCACCGAAGCCCTTGTTCAAGTCCTTGGCTTCGATGACCAAATCGCCCAACGCGGGGCCCTTGGGAATGTGGATTTCCAACTCGTCGATTTTCTCGGCATCCGCCTGGGCCGCAAGTTGTTCGTAGGCGCTGATCCGGGCTTTGCTTTTCGCCTGGCGCGCCTTGGGGGCCATTCGAATCCACTCAAGTTCTCGTTGTAGCGTTCGCTGTTTGGCTTCGGCCTGCTTCTCTTCGACTTTCAATCGAGCCTGCTTCTGTTCCAGCCAGGACGAGTAATTGCCTTCGAAGGGATAACCTTCGCCGCGATCCAGTTCGAGAATCCACTGAGCGGCGTTATCCAGGAAATAACGATCGTGGGTAACCGCAACCACGGTCCCGTGGTACTGCGTCAGCGCGTGCTCCAGCCATTGGACCGAATCGGCGTCGAGATGGTTTGTCGGTTCGTCCAGCAACAACAAATCCGGCTTTTCCAACAAGAGCTTGCAAAGCGCAACTCGCCTTTTTTCACCGCCAGACAGTTTCGTCACGTCCGCATCGCGTGGAGGCAAATTCATCACTTCCATCGCGATTTCAATTTCCCGATCGAGTTCCCAGGTATTGGTGGCTTCGATTTCGTCCTGCAATCGGCCCATTTCGTCGTAAACCTTTTGCATCGCGTCATCATCAAGCGGCTCCGCGCATTTGGCCGATAGCTCGTTGTATTTGTCGAGCAACGCCTGGCGAGGTGCAACGGCTTCAAGCACGTTTCCCCATACGTCTTTTTCAGGATTCAATTGCGGTTCCTGGGGAAGGTAACCACGCGTGAATCCATCGGTCAGACGGGCTTCGCCATCAAACTCGGTATCCCAACCGGCCATGATCTTGAGCAGAGTACTTTTACCCGCGCCGTTTCGACCCAGGACACCAATTTTGGCACCCGGATAAAACGAAAGCCAAATGTCGTTCAACAACGTTCGCTGCCCAATCTTCTTGGACAAACCCGTCATCGTGAAAATGTACTGCTTACTCATCGACTAGATCCTTATTGCGCACGTTTCGCGCCAAGTTATATTTATGTATTCGAAGGGATCATTCCCATTCAATGGTGGCCGGTGGTTTGCTACTGATGTCATAGCAAACGCGATTGACGCCCTTCACTTCGTTGATAATCCTGGTCGACATCGTCGACAAGACTGCGTAGGGCAGATGGCTCCAATCTGCCGTCATGAAGTCATCGGTCTCGACACATCGGATCGCGATCACATCGTCATAGGTTCTGGCATCGCCCATGACGCCTACGCTTTGAACGGGCAAAAGCACGGCAAACACCTGCGACGTTTTCCGATAAAGGTCTGCCCGATTGATTTCCTCAATAACGATTTGGTCTGCCTCACGAAGCGTATCCAGCCGCGGCTGGGTAACCTCGCCCAAACATCGAACGGCAAGCCCCGGACCGGGGAATGGATGCCGCCAAACAATCGATTCCGGTAAACCAAGCTCCAAACCCAGACGCCGAACCTCGT
>CAYSXI010000355.1:0-2500 GCA_964434955.1 uncultured Pirellulaceae bacterium | reverse complement strand
CGTGGTCCGCCGCTTTTCCGATATCGTGAAGCAGGCCGCACCGGCGAGCAAGTTGGCCGTCCATCCCGATCATTTCGGCCAGAATACCTGAAAGGAATGCCACTTCAATGCTGTGGCGAAGCACATTCTGACTGTAGCTTGTGCGGAAGTACAAACGCCCAAGACTTTCCAGCAGACGTTCATTGATCCCGTGAAGATCGACTTCCTGAGCCGCCTCGGCCCCTTTGCGGCGAATCGTTTTGTCGATTTCCGTTTGGGTCTCGTTGACAATTTCCTCAATCCGGGTGGGGTGAATTCGTCCGTCGGCAATCAGCTTGATCAGCGATTGCCGCGCGACTTCACGGCGGACCGGATCGAAGCCACTCACGATGACGACGCCCGGAGTGTCGTCGATAATGACATCGACGCCCGTTTCTTTTTCGAACGCGCGGATGTTTCGTCCTTCACGCCCAATGATCCGCCCCTTCATTTCGTCGTTGGGAATATCAATGGTGCTGGTCGTTGAGTCAGCCGTATGGGCGGCGGCAAAACGTTGCATCGAAGTCAAAAGAATCTCGCGTGACTTTTCGTCACAAACCTCTTTCATCTTTTGTTCGTGAGCGAGGATCCGGTTGCCGACTTCACCCGCCATTTCATCTTCGAGAAGTTTCAACAGTCGATTGACCGCATCGTCCTTGCTTAAGCCCGTAATTTGATGAAGCTGCTGGCGCTGTTTGTCGAGGATCTCCTGCAGCTCTCGCTCACGCTGGGTCGCGTTTTCCAATTTCGACTTGAGCCGGTTCTGAGTCGTTTCAACAAACTGTTCTTGCTTCTTCAGGTCATCGGCCTGTTGTTTCATCGACGCCTGTTGTTTTTCGACTTCCAATTCGCGATCGCGAAGTTCCGATCGCGATTGGTTCATTTCTTTTTCAAACTCCGCGGACTGCGTCAGCTTGTTTTCCTTGATTTGCAGTTCTGCTTCCTTAACGCGATTTTCTGCATCGCGTCGGGCTTCATCCAGGATGCGGTCGCCCTGAGACTTGGCATCGCGCTTGGATATGAAAAGGTATCCAAGCGTCGCTCCGAGGCCGACGACGAATCCAGAGACGGCACCAATCAAAATCGAAGTGAGATCCATTGTGATTGCCTTGTTATGTTTTCGGGGCAATCAATCAAATAGGAAGAATCCCGGAAGAAGGACAAATCCCTTGCGGGCGTCCGAGCTTGAGAGAACGTGGAATTGAATTCAATTCGCGAGGCCGTAATTTATCTGCGTATTTCGTTAACCGTGGTTTTCGAAATCGCGATGATTTCGATTACCGTCGCCCGGATTTTGATCCGGATCGAAGCAAAAAACTCGATCCAATCCAGAGGAATTTCGCCAACGAATTTCAACCACAAAAAGTCGAAGCCATTTAGGGCGAACAATGTCTCGGTAGACAACCGCCACCCAACCAACAAACGGAAACCAGAACATCATTTCTCGCAATCGCTCCTGCCGGTTTTGGCGACCGAGCGCAACCCGTTCCGTTGCATGGCGAAATGGCCACAACTGAAGCAAAAGGCTGAAAATGACAGCGAAAAAATTCATTGGTTACCGATTGTTTGAAGCCGAATCAGGAATGATTCAACTTTGTTCATCGTCAAAAGCACGGAGCCAGCAAATCTGATTGCTCGACCCAGTCAAATCTGATTCACTCTCTTCACCCCCCAAGGTGATGAGCTTGACGTATCGTACCAGAAAAGCACACTCCTGCAATCTAGCGGAGTCGCATCCGCTGTAAATTGATTTGCAGCGCGAGCCCCTTTCCGTTCAACTTGTCCCAATGGACGGGACAAAAGTGGAGTCCAGGGAATCTTGCCAAGATTCGCCTGAATCCGACTCCGCTCAGCCCCTGTTTGCTTGTCGCTCGACGTACTTTTGGCCAGCAGAATTGACGGTGAACGCCAAAAATCAAATTTTCGAATCGGTTCTCACTCAATGGCCTTTCGATCGATGGGCGGAGTTTACGGTGCTCGTCGCCGTATCCGGCGGCGCTGACAGTGTTTGCCTGGTCCGCGTTCTGAACGACTTGTTTCGTCGTCGCCCGGATTCTCGCGGTCATATCGAGTTACTTTATGTCGATCACGGAATTCGCGAAGATTCGGCGCTTGAAGCAAAATTTGTTCAGAATCTGGCGGACGAACAAAATCTCTTGGCGCATTTTGAGTCAGTTGGAAGCCAAGCCGGAACGAATCGCGGGCAGGGTCTTGAAGCTTTGCTTCGTGCCAGGCGATACGAAGCCTACGAAAATATCGCCGAACAGATCGGTGCCCGATACGTGGTAACCGCTCATCATTTGGACGACCAGGTCGAGACGATTCTGCACCGTCTTTTTCGCGGCACGGGAGTTACGGGACTTCGAGGCATTCCCGCTTCACGCAAAATCAATGAATCGCTTACCGTCGTGCGACCATTCCTGGGAATTCGGAAACAAGAAATCCTTGATTGCCTCGAGGAATACGGTCAGTCGTTTTGTAG
>CAYSXI010000354.1:0-2534 GCA_964434955.1 uncultured Pirellulaceae bacterium | reverse complement strand
TGTGAATTCATAGGGACCTCGCAGGGCTGCTGTTTCGAAGGCGGTTCGAAACAAACGCGTGGGAATCTGGGTTGCCACTTTCGTAGGTAGCAGAATCAAAAAAGTTTGCCTACGGCAATCCAATAACTGTGTCCCAAACTGCTTCCATTGAATTGACTTTGGCAGCAAATCCAAAAAGAATGGTCGTCGTGCTATCAATTGGCTGGAAGCAAATTTCCCAGAAAGCAAACGATCATGAATTCGGAATCCAAAGTTGAAATCGAGGAAAACGCGACCAAAAATCCTCCCTTGGTGCTCGCTTTGATTCCGGTCATTGTTCTCATTGTTTTGCTTGGGCTGAATGTCTGGTTTTATAAAGACAATGCAACCTACGGCCCGAATCAAATCGCGCTGCTGCTGGCGGCGGCCGCAGCGGTTTGTGCCGGCCTGATTCTCGGCCACAAGTTCAAAGCGATGATGGAAGGGATCGTTAAAAGTCTCGGCTCGGCGATTGGCGCCATGTTGATTCTCCTGTTGATCGGTTCACTCTCGGGAACCTGGATGATGGGCGGAATCGTACCGGCCATGATTTACTACGGGCTGGACGTCCTGGATCCGAAGTATTTCCTCGTTGCGTCTCTCGCGATTTGCGCCATCGTTTCCGTTGCGACGGGGAGTTCCTGGTCGACCGTCGCGACGGTTGGTATCGCATTGATGGCGATCGCCAAAGCGTTGAACGTCAGTGAGGCGATGACGGCGGGAGCCATCATCTCCGGAGCCTATTTCGGTGACAAAATTTCTCCTTTGTCCGACACAACGAACTTGGCCAGTGCCATGGCGGGAACGGACCTTTTCACGCACATCAAATACATGCTTTGGACGACCGTTCCTAGCATCTTGATCGCCGCCGGTATTTTTGCGGTGATCGGTCTGACTTCGGAAGGCAACGTCTCGACGGAAGATACGGCCGCCTTGAAGACGGCCATCGCTTCCCATTTTCAAATCAGCTATTGGCTTCTGTTGGTACCCGTTGCTGTCATCGTGATGGTAATCCTCAAATTTGATGCGCTCGTTGCCTTGTTTTTGGGAACAATTCTCGGAGTCGTTGTCGCGATCTGTCTTCAGCCGACAGCCGTTAAGCGTGTTTCGGGAATCGACGAAAGTTCAACTTACGCTTCGCACGCCTATTCGGCCTTT
The DNA here is from genome assembly GCA_964434955.1 of uncultured Pirellulaceae bacterium. Taxonomy (GTDB): domain Bacteria; phylum Planctomycetota; class Planctomycetia; order Pirellulales; family Pirellulaceae; genus JANQLU01. The sequence continues at coordinate 1,358 of CAYSXI010000354.1, read as the reverse complement.
TTCAACTCGATGGCTCTGGAATCCGCGATCGTACCCTCCGATGAAAGTGAGGAAGTGGAAAAGGAAATCGAAGCTTTGCTTGAACAAGAGAATGCCAAGATTGAAAAGGAAGAGGAAAAGCTCGATACCAATGCCCTGTTAAAGTCAGGGGCCGTCGGGGCCGAACTCAAGGCCCGGTACTTCGCCAACAAACTATTGAATGGCAAAGGAATGAACGGCATGCTCAATACGATCTGGCTGATTATCTGCGCGATGTGTTTTGGAGGTGTCATGGAAGCATGCGGCTTGCTACAGCGACTGACCCAACCACTTTTGCAGCTTGCCAAGACGACGGGGTCGTTGATCGCAACAACGGCGGCCAGTTGTTTGTTCGTAAACTTTACGGCGTCCGATCAGTATTTGGCGATTGTTGTGCCCGGCCGAATGTTCCGAGAGACATTCAAAAAACGAGGGTTGGCCCCGCAGAACCTTAGCCGAACCCTCGAAGACAGTGGAACCGTCACTTCGGTCTTGATCCCATGGAATACCTGTGGTGCTACCCAAATGGCGACGCTCGGAATTGGCTTGGCCTACATCCCATTCTGCTTCTTTAACATCATCAGCCCGTTCATGACGATCATTATCGGTTTTGCCGGCATCGGGATTGCCAAACTGGCGATGGACGCCAAAGGGCGAGTGGATGAATCGGGAATTGCCGACAGCGAAAACACCGAAAGTGGCGACGAACGATAAATTGGGCAGCGTTTGGTTACGATTGTTTGCCAATTATTCGATGGGGTCCGCAGGCAGGCGAAAAAGAAACGCACAACCGTCTTGCCATTTTTCCAGGGTCAAATCACCGCCATGAATTTGGGCGATTGTCCAGGCTTTCGATAGTCCAAAGCCGAGTCCGCGCCCGGCTTCGCGGCCCGAATAGAAGGGATCAAACATGTGCCGTCGGGTTTCCCCCGAGACACCCGGCCCATCGTCTTCGATTCGAATGCCGATTGAGTTTGTGGACAGCTCGACGAATTGGATCTTGATATGTGGCACCGAATCATTTGCTTCCATTGCGTTTTCGATTAGCGCCGAAAATGCCTCGAGGAGTTGCGACGCGTCGCAGGCAAACTTTTCCAAGTTGGTATCGTTGATGGTCGATAAGTGCGTCCGGTCGCGAAAACGATCCAGCAACTTTTCGAAAAAACGATCGATCGGCATCTCCGAAATGGTCGGTTTGGGAGGCCGTGCAAAAAGCATCATATCGGAGATCATCTCGTGGGCCCGCATGGCCTGTTGGTAGATCGTGCCCAATTGTCTTTTCAGCTCTGGATCCAATTCGCGTTGCGCAAGCATCTGCGCGCGGCTGGCGATGTTCCCCA
>CAYSXI010000353.1:0-2582 GCA_964434955.1 uncultured Pirellulaceae bacterium | reverse complement strand
CGACGCTGGAATCGCCTGGTACACGACATGGAAGACGGGTTTAGAAGAAGCCAGGCGTTCCAATCGCCCCATCTTCTTTATGGCAGCAGCAACGTGCAGCCGAGGCGTATCGGGAACTTTCTGACGGGGCTACACCCGAACGCAGAACGGTCTGTTCGCGAATGAAAAGTTTATCGAAGAATCCCGCAAGTTTGTTTGCATCCGCATTGAAACATTTGAAAACAAAGAATCGGAGAAGATGGTCCGTGCCCTTCTGAACGGACGGTTTGCCAATACGGCGTTTTGCGTTTTTGACCCGCAAGGCAAAAAACGATTGTCACGCTCCGGCCGAGGCCCAAGCAACTTGGGAACGCCTGGCCGTGGGGGACAACCTTCGGATGACAGCGTCATCCGGGAAATGAAACGTATTTCATCCCGTTACAAGAACCGTGGCGATTCCGGCGATATCGTCTTGCAGGATTTCAACACGTTTCGCCAAGCATTGAACGTGGCGTCAGCTGACCAACGGCTGCTCGTTTTCGCCAAGGTCGACAAGGACAAACGCGGCGACGTCGAGAACACACTTCAACAGGTTTTTGCCGATGAAGATGTGGTTGGAAAATTCCACCTCAATTTCTTTGACGATGAACAAGACAAGGATTGGTACAAAAAAATCAAAGGAGCCAACAGTCGCCAAACGGGAATCCTGATCATTCGTTCGGGACAATTTGGATTGGATGGTGAATTGCTGAAACGTTTGCCGGACTCGGCATCCACTGCGGAAATCACCAAGGCTCTGTCGGAATCCAATTCCAAGTTTGCCAAGATTGAGAAGCGGAAAACGTACGCGGACCATGTTCGCGCCGGTCGCCGGAAAGGCATCTATTTTGAAAATGAAATTCCTTACGGGGAAGATCGAGACGGCGACGGCAAGATTGACCACGGCGGAGTGCGACGAAGGAAGAAGTAAACCGAGCTCAACGACGGTCGGGCATGTTCCTGCCGTCGTTCATTTCTCATGTTGCAATATCGCCTGCGTGGCATATGCCCAAACTCAACCTCCGAGCTTCGACCAATGGCAGAGCGTTCAAGAACCGCTCAAGTTCCAACCCTCGTTTCGACGGATTGACTGATGGGGGAGGGCACTTGGACTCATTTTCCCGAAACTCGGGCGTAGCGACTTCACGAGAAATGCTGAACCCGCTTCACCAGGACAGCCGTGTCTGGCTCTATTCGTCCTCGGCCAGCTCTTTATCCTTGATGCCTTTGCGGCGAGCTTTGAGGGCTAACTGGTAGGCTTTGTCGTAGCCGTATTTGTCGATGGCGAACGATTTTGTTTTTCGTTTACCCTTGCCGTCCGTCCATTGGGCCACCCAAAAATAGTAGGTGTACTCGTAATCGCCACGGACATCTTTACGAAAAGAGATTCGAACTCCCACTGTCCCCGAAGTATTGCGGACCGATGGTTTTTTTGCCAATTCGCTGACGGTATAAGGTTTCAGGTCCTGCTCAAGCTGGTCTCGATACAACTTGGCTTCGCGCAGCGCACCAAGCTTCCCGCCAAATTTATTGTCGGCGAAGTATCGTTCAACTTTTTCTCCCCGCCGCATGATACGAACTTCCCAACCACAATTGAGGTTTCCGGAAGTCGAAACGCATTCAATACGTGAAATATTGCGCCGCGGATTCTTGCGAGCCATGATGATGATCCAAGGAAAAATCAAGCATTCGGAAAATGGATGGCAACAATTGCTTGGGCGATTGGCAAAATTGTTCCCGATGTCAATGTCAACCATTGGATGCATACAGACTTGCTATATGCCTTTTGCGAGCTAAGGACCGGATCTCCCAAAACGGTCCGAATCTGAATTCACCCAATGGACCAACGTGAACCAGATTCTTCTCAAACCATTGCAACATGTCGCAACTGGTTGTTATCGGCGCAATTCTAGATCACCAGTTGTCCATTGCAATTGATAACGCAAACCCTGGAACTGTTTTGCGCCTTTTGGAAATTGCATTACGCAATTTTTTCATTCGAATGCGAAATTTCTATCAGAAGACGATCATTGCGAGGCGGAGCGAAACCCGTTGGGCCCACCCGAAATTGGTGCTCCACTTGGCAAAGGCCAAACCGCCATTTGAAATTCTTGATCGTGCAACCACTGTTTGATTTCGCGAAATTCTGAATAGCTATCCGGATAAACCCAAAGCGAAATGGTCGACTTCTTGGGATCCAGTGTCTTCGCCATTTGATAAAGCTCGCCCCCTGGACCAATTGCCTCTGAAACCGGTTGCCCCGAGTCGTTGCGTATTGGCAAAAGAATGAATTGCCGAAACTCAATGGTCCTTTGCTTAACCATTCCCGTGGCGGTTGGCACGGACTTGATTGCAGACGCCAAGAGATATTGCATTCGATAGTTTCCGATCGGCCCTACCGTCTCGACCGTGGAAGGTGACTGATTGGCACGTAGCTTCTCAGCTTTGAATTGCAATTCACCTTGAACCAAACGGACGAGTTCATCGAGCGGAACAAGGGTTAGTCGGCCTCCCTTGAGCTCGAAATGGTACTCTTTATTAAAAACGGTTTTGGCGACGGGGGT
>CAYSXI010000352.1:0-2596 GCA_964434955.1 uncultured Pirellulaceae bacterium | reverse complement strand
TCAGCGTCGCTGGACACAGAATCAAAAGCGCGACAAGAACCGCTGAGAGTCGATTGCATTTTTGCGTCATGGAATTTCCTTCATTCGGCATGAATACGCGTTGGCAAGTATCGCCAACCGAACTGCGGGTTATTTTGGCATCGAAAACAAGCCCTGAGAACAGGATTTTCCCGCCATTGCCATAATCCGCTAATGAAACTTTCCGTGAATCCAGCCAAAAGTGGCCAGCAAAATCAAAAATTCACGTGGATTTTTGTCTTTTCCCAATCTCGATTCCAACAATCTCACTCAGCAGGGAAATTCCGGCGGGAAAAGAGGCAATTCGCTTTCAAACTATTAGGCGACTGCGCGAGCAATCTTTCATTCAATCGGTCACCCGCATCCGTTTTTTGCGAATTTCGGTCTCATCGCATTTTTGCGAATACCAATTGGCCAAACGCGATTCCAAAGATATTGGCCAACAGACCCATCCTATCAAATCGACTTCAAGACATCGGTTGTGTCGCTTCGTCGAATACGCTGGATAACAGAACCATGACACAAAGACTCAGGTTTCGAGTTGACGAAGTCTGTTTCACGATCGTCAATCAAAGACGCTCATTCATTGATTTGCGGCTAACCGGGGATCGGTGGCCGACGCCCAATGATTCTCCACATCAAAACCCGCCCAAGGACTCGGGCATGGGTCAATTCACTTCGGCGACTCGGCCGTATCAGGCCTCGAAGCGTTTTTCGAAATAGATCCAGGAAGTCCAGCGTCCAAACCATCGCGGACTCGATCAACGGTCGATGCTTGCAGAACCAGCGATGTTCGCCCCAGGCATAATGCGCGTAAAGATCCGACCGCCGAGCCGCATCCGGCCCGCCCCCGCTTGCGCCGCCGTAGTGGCGAATGTGAGCATCAGTAAACTCGGCAACCTCCCAACCCTTTTCCAGCAACTCGGCGCTTGTGTCGGCGTCTTCCCAATACATCCAATAATCTCGATCCAGGGTCCCGCCAATATCATTCAAGGCTTCTCGCCGAATCATCAATGCCGTGCCTGCCAACCAACCAGTTTCTCCGGGTTCCGGAATCCTGGTTTCAGCATTATGCGAAAAAGCCCGCGCGACTCGCGCTCGCATCGTGGGAAAAGCGTGATAAGCTCTTTGCGGTTGGTCATCGATGCCGATCAAACTTGGGCTAATCGCACCCAATTTTGGATTCGCATCCATGAATTGCACGCATCGACTCAGACTGTCATCCTCCAGGACGGTATCCGAGTTCAGCAGTAGCACGTAGTCACCGGAAGACTTCTCGATCCCCGAATTATTGGCCCGCGCAAACCCAAGATTAGCGTTTGCCTCGACGAGCTTCGTTTTTGGATACTTATTGCGGACCAATTCACAGGAAGCATCTTTGCTCCCATTGTCCACAACGATGACCTCCGCGTCATGACAGTGTGTTTCGATCGAAGCCAAGCACTGGTCGAGCAAATCATGAGTGTTGTAACTGACGATGATGATCGACAACATGCTTTTCTCCCCGGTCAATATTTTTCCGCTTGTGTTCGTCACTTGTTATTCCATGAAGCTCTTGAATGAACTGTCGATATTTGGCTGCCTGAGCCTTCCAGGTCCAGTCTTCTACCACGCGTTGGCGAGCTGCTCGGCCAAACTCGGGACCGACCTTAGGATCGATGGCCTGTCGAATCGCATCGGCCACATCATCTAACTGGTTCGAGTCAGCAAAAAGCGCCGTATCGCCCAAGATCCATCTTGGCGTCGCGCCATCGTGGGTCACAACAGGCAAACCGGTGGCCGCAGCTTCCAGGTAGACGATGCCAAAAGGTTCAATCTGGCTCATGTGTAGAAACACATCTGCACAACGGAACAGGGGAGCCATCTGGCTCCGCGGGATACTCCCAAGCAACCGATAGCGCCCCGGCATTAGCTCTTCCGCTAAGTCTTTGATCTTGGCTCGCTCGGGCCCATCACCCGCGACCACGAAGTACGTGTCGTCGACCTTCGCCGTCGCCTGAAGTCCTTCGGCAACTCGCTTGGATTCGATCATCGCGCTTGCCATCAAGACAATCTTCCTGTCTTTCGGCAATGGCTCACCTAACTCCCAACAATCGAGATCATCCTCCCGTCGAGGATAGAAGACTTCAGGGTCGGTACCGTTAGGAATAAGACATGTCGTGTGAATGTCCCTGATGTTTTCGAAGTATTCTGGATTGATTGCGACGACTCCATCCGCATTGAAGTACTTGAATTCGCGGTGACCGGCCCGACACATCCAATCGCCGTTTTGTGTGACGAACAGATTCGTCAAAGCTCGGTTCCTTTTCTTTCCGCGTTTAAGAAACCAATTGACCCAGGGATAAGTGCAACTGATGGTGACATCGAATTGTGACGGATCGAATTGACCACTTCGCCAAAGCCGACCGACCCACGACAATTCTTCGTAATGGCATTCCGACCTCAAGGTTGGCAGCTTTGGCCAGCTCTCGAATTTTTCCCGCGGAGTGCAGGCGATCGACGTTATGGGTAGCCCTTGCGGAACATCCGTGCTGCTCCCGAATAACTTCACGTCCAGGTCGTCGAATTCATTGAGCCC
>CAYSXI010000351.1:0-2600 GCA_964434955.1 uncultured Pirellulaceae bacterium | reverse complement strand
AGAGAGGATTTTCTGTCGATCGAGTCGGGGATTTTCGGTAATCGATTTTGAGCGCCCCGCTCTTCGAAACTTGTCCCGCGACAAAAAACACGTTCCATTGTTAAAATAGAAGTTTGGATCCGCCCGGATTGAGAAACCTTCGCACATGCCCCTCGCCTTCAAAGGGGAGAACTAGGAATAGCTTTGTCACTGAGCGATTCAGCGATTCAAAAAGCGCAAAAATATGAGCTGCTCGATCCTGACGTGCGGTTGATGCTTCAGGTGCGCGACGACAATGCAGTCGCTTTTGAAACGTTGGTTGACAAATACCAGGCTCGGCTGATCGCGGTACTGGAACACATCATGCCCACCAAGGAAGGTGCGGACGATCTGGCTCAAGAAGTGTTCATGCGCGTTTATCGAGCCCGGAAGACTTATGTTCCCGGCGCCAAGTTTTCGACTTGGCTATTCACGATTGCCAACAATGTGGCAAGCAACGCGATGCGTCGAATGTCTCGTCGAAAAGAAGTCAACCTGCAAGCGACGCCTTCGGGGCAAATGCCGGCGAGGCCATTAGATAATATGGCCAAAGATGCCAGCGGCTTGATGCCAAGCCGCCTCGTCGACAAAGACGAGTTGGGAGACGTGGTGCGATTGGCAATGCAATCCCTCAACGAACGACAACGAATGGCGCTACTGCTATCGAAATTTGAAGGGATGAGCTACCAGGAAATTGCCGAAACCATGGATGTCACGACGCAGGCGGTGAAGTCTTTGTTGTCGCGTGCAAGGTTGAATTTGAAACAAATCCTCGAACCCTACGTCCAGTTCGGAGGATTGCCAAATGGCGATGGTAGCAAAGAAGGGGAAGCGGAAGATTCCTCGGCGGAATGAAAGTAAATGTGCAATATGCATTCAGTTCCGGAAACAAACGAAACAATGTCTGGACTGCGTACATAAATAAGCAGTTTGACCAACAATATGGACGGATGGGGTTAGAATCGGAGTAGGGATTTGCGTGAAGAATTTCATGCAAAAAGATTGGCCAACAATTCACACCGAAACGAACACCGAATCGAACACCGAATCGAACACCGAATCGAACGGAAAGCTTAATCGAGCTTAACAACGTGTAGCAAAGCGTAGATATGAGCGTTAGCGATCACAATTTGAATGACGATGAGCTGGTTGCCTACTTGGACGGCGAGCTGGACGAACAGCGGGCCTCCGAGATCGAGCAGCGATTGCGCGACGAGCCGGAACTTCGTGAGAAGTTAGCCGAGTTGCAAAACACTTGGGACTTGTTGGATACCCTACCTCAGGGCGAAGCTCGGCATTCTTTCACGCAGACCACTCTGGAATTCGTTTTCGATGACGCGAAAAAGGAAATTCGACGTAGTCGAAAAGGGTTTTCGCCGGCCGCGATCATCTCGATTGTCAGTGTCTTGATGCTGTTGATCGGTGGCGCGATTGGTTTTTTTGCCATCGACTATTATCGGAAACAGCCAATTCGCGAAATCATCGCCGATCTCGATACGATCGAAAATGTCGACCAGTACCTGATCCTGAAGGACGTCGAGTTTCTCAAGCTGTTGAATGAAGAGAGCGACCTGTTTGTAAGTGACGCGGAAATTGAGTCTTTGGATGGTGAAACGTCGGAGGATTCGGAAACGCTTTCACCCCAAAAGGTCAGCTTCACGCTTCGCGAAGGAATCGACTACATCAATTCGCTTGACGACTCACAGCTCAACGAACTGAAAAGAAAGCAACGCCTGTTTTCTGAACAGTTGTCGGACGAACAGAAAGACCATGTCCGTTCGATTCACCAGGCGATTCACTCCGACCCGGAGCACGAGCAGCTGATGGTGACTTTGCAGCTTTACCACGAATGGATCAAATCGTTGAAGTCGTCGGTTCGAGCTGATCTGTTGGAACTTTCGCCGGAAAAAAGAATTGAGACAATCCGGTTTTTGCAGTATCAGCAGCACCAGATGACCTTCGGAATCGAAGATAATTTTCAGATTCCGAACGTGGATGACACGTCCAAGGTATATCGTTGGATGCGTGAAACGATTGACATTGGCCGGCGTGATGAAAAGGGCAAGAAGGCGGCGCGCGGCAAAGGTTATCGCTCGCTCTCTCAGTTGCTTGAGAACATTCTTGCCGAGGAAGTGATTGCCCGGGAACTGTTTTTTACGGACGATCGAATTGACTTGTTATTCGACGGCCTTTCTCCGGAGTCGCAATACATCATTGCCCAATGTCCGACGTATGATGCGAAGGTCAAGCTGATTTTCCAGTGGTGTCGCGCGGTTGCGGCATTTCGGGTAACGGCCAATCAGCGTGAAGCCGTTTATCGTAGCCTGACGGCCGACGAGAAATCCGATCTGGATGAAATGTCCATTGAAAGCCGAAGGCGGCACCTGGATATTCTTTACTGGAAACTGAAACGTTCTCGCTAGGAACACGCGGCTTGGATTCAGCAGCCGGCTCGTGGGATTCGTTGTTTTTGCCTGATTTGCGGCGTTGATGCATCTCGTCTCCAGTTCATCCGGCCAATCGTCTCGAATTTGTCGATTTTTCTAGTGAAGATTGCTCCAAATTGATTAACTGCATCTCTT
>CAYSXI010000350.1:0-2601 GCA_964434955.1 uncultured Pirellulaceae bacterium | reverse complement strand
CCAGTTTTTGACGTTGAAACTTGATAAGCTCGAGCGGAAAATTCCGACCGGACAGGTTATCGATATCCAAACCAAATGGCTCGCGGAACATTTACAGGGAAACGAGCAGAAGTCACTGCATCATTTCGTTGCCGCTTCCAAGCTTTATCTTCAAGCCTTGGAAATCGAGCCAAGGGCTTGGGTCAAGCGTCAGATTCGAAACGAACTTGTCGAATGTTATCGGGAGGCCGGACTCTGGTTGCAGGCGGTCGATCAGTTTCAAAAGATCGTTTCGCAAGAGTCGCAAACTCGCTTTTTCGACCAGATACCACTCGCCTGGAATGCCCTACCTCCCAACGCAGGCCTTCGCGCCCAGGCGCTTACCTGGATTCAGGGTTCTGATTCCTCGTTGGCGCTAATTGGCAGTAGTTATTCCATTTCCGGTCCGAATCGGCAAAAGGCACTCGATCGACTGAAACAACTGACGCAATCCGAGGACCAGCGGATTTCCCGCTTGGCAGAAATGCAGGTTTGGCGTTCTCGAATTATCACGGCGTCTTCGGCCGAAGTGCAAACCTGGCAAAAGAAAATTCGGCAAGTTCCTGAACCGTTGCGCGTTGGCGGCTATCTGGTCATCGGTTCCGCTCTTGCTTATGCCAAAAAAGATCGAGATGCAGCGACCGTCCTGATGCGAATTCCCATCCATTATCAGCGGCATCATCGACTGTCGGCTTTTGCTCTGATGGAATGCCACAATCTGATGCGATCGACCAATCCGCCGGCGGCCGCAAAATTGCTGGCGGAGTTAAACCGCAATTATCCTGGAACGCCGCAGGGCCAACAGGCAAAATCCATGCTGAAGAAAACCGGCTCGGGGCAGCAAAAAAATTAGAAAACAGATCTTTCAAAAACAACGAGTGTTTCAATTGAACTCAAAACGAACCATCATTCTATCGCTGACGTTCTTGATTGCGGCCGCCATCTTGGGCGGGGATTGCAATCGCGTTTCCGCTCAAATCAGCTCAACTGAAATCGGCCAGCCCGCGACGACGGAAACTCAGTCTTTGGTCGCGAGTGCCGAGGCGGCGCCAAAGGGACTTTTGCAGATCATTTTCTCAGGCGGAATATCCGGGTGGATCATCATCCTTGTCTTGTTGGCGCTTTCGCTCACAGCAGCTTATCTGATTTTCGATCAGGTCATGACCATTCGGCGGAAAGACATCATGCCGCCGGAGCTTGGCGAAACCGTTCGGGAAGCGTTAAAGGCGGGGAAAGTTGAACAGGCAAGGCAAGCCTGCGCGGACCAACCCTGTCTTCTGTCTTTCGTTTTGCTTCATGGCATCTCCGAACTCGAGTTCGGTTGGACTTCGGTCGAAAAAGCCGTTGAAGACGCATTGGCGGAACAATCGGCCAGGCTGCTTCGCAAGGTCGAATACTTGAGTGTCATTGGAAATATCGCGCCGATGGTTGGACTGCTCGGCACGGTCATCGGGATGATCGCTGCATTTCAGCAAGTCGCCGCGAACGAAGGGAACAACGCGCCGCAGCTTGCCGAAGGAATTTACCAGGCACTCGTGACGACCGTTGGCGGTTTGATTGTTGCCATTCCGGCGATCGGCGCTTTCGCGATTTTTCGAAACCGGATTGATCAATTCATTGCCGAATCCGCTTACATCGCGCAACACGTGTTTACACCCTTGCGCCGAAAAGCCAAGTCGCGGTAGCGGAGACTTCGATGAAAATCCCGGGACGATCACGATCGAAAGTGGGCTTCATGATGACGCCGATGATCGATGTTGTGTTCTTGCTGATCATCTTCTTTCTGGTATCGAGCCATCTGGTCCGACAGGAAAAGAATACCAACTTGGCGTTACCGATCGCTCCCACCGCAGAAGAAGACAACAACCCGAACATTTCCCGTCTCACCGTCAATGTCGAGACGGATGGTACGTTGATTGTCAGTGGACGAAAGGTTTCGACGGACCGACTGGAGGCCATCCTGAATTCGGAACGTGAAACCAAGGGCGACGATTTCGAGGTGCGAATCCGGGCTTCACGACTGGCCCGCTATGCCAGTGTCGAACCCGTGATGTTGGCCTGTACTCGAGCCAAAATCTGGAATGTCTCTTACGCGGTTTACCGGGAGGAACAGAGCCCATGAGACGGCCCAATTTGTTTGCCCGTGAACAGGACATGGACTCGACGATGACGCCGATGATTGACGTCGTCTTTCTCTTGCTCGTCTTTTTTGTCTGGACGGCCAGCTTCCAGGTGATCGAGTACATGTTGCCGAGCAAGCTCTCGTCCCAGGTTGGCGACAAGTCCACTGATGTCACGGAGCAGATCCCCGACGAAATGGACTTTGAGAAGCTAATCATTCGAATCACATGGGTGGCCGAAGAACCAAACTATTTCGTCAACGACGCGCCGCTGACAAACTTGGCGGAACTAATGGACCGAATTGCATTGATCTCGCGAATCAAGGCTGACGCTCCGATCATCGTCCATCCGGATTCGGAAGTACCCATTGGGCCCGTGATTGAGGTTTACGACGTTTGCAAAAACGCGGGGTTCGAGCAAGTATCATTCGCGGTGAATAAGCAATGACCCGATTTTCGATTT
>CAYSXI010000349.1:0-2670 GCA_964434955.1 uncultured Pirellulaceae bacterium | reverse complement strand
CCCGTCGTCGTGAAACATGGCCAGGTAATTACCCTTGCCTGTCTTTAGAGCTTCGACAAAACCCATTACGACAATGCCGCCCCAGTCTCCCACTTTTTTCAGCTCGCTCCAAGATTCGCCGTCGTCCTCGCTCACAGAGAGCCGTGCCGGGTAAAGCCCCGACCACATGATGATTCGCTTTTTGCCATCGGCGTCGACAACCCGATGCAGCGTTGGAGTTTCCTTGGACGTTTTCCAACTTTCAGGCGTCGACAGGCGTTCCCCCCAAGTTTTTCCGCCGTCCTCGCTTCGTTTGTAGATAATTGCGCCGCGGCCGTGTCCTTTCGGATAGACGCAAAGGATTGTTTTGCCATCCTCGAGCAAACACGTGGTCGGATGGCCCAAATACTGCCCCTTCTCGCGGTCGACGATCACCTGCCAATCGGACTGACCATTCAGGTCAAGGTACTGAAGTGGCTTGGTTTCCTGAGCGAACAGCGAAGTTGAGAACAAAACACAAGTCAGGGTACAAACAACCATTCGTCCACTGGTTTTCATGGCGATCCTGTGAAGTTGTTTCAAAGGAGATAAAATGAAACGGATTCAAAACTAGATGGTGACAGATCAAAAATGAAAATCAATTGTACTCAAGTCGTAATTCAACTTTCTGTTGGCCTTCTGCTTGCCCTGGCCACTCTGATGCCGGCAGAATCCCTTGGGAAGGATTGGCTGATTGAGCCGAGGTCGTTTAAGGCGGAAATTCGTCAAGACAAACCAAGTCAAAGACTGGTTTTGAGCAACGGCATTGCCAGTCGCGTTTTTTATCTGGGCCACGACAGCGTTTCAACGCTGAAAATCATCAATGAAACGGATCAGCGGAACTTGCTCCGAGCCATTCGCCCGGAACTGGAGTTAACGTTGAATGGAAAAGACTATTTGGTTGGCGGACTTGCCGGGCAACCGAATCATGCTTTTTTGAAAGCGGAATGGCTTGAGGAAATGAAACCCGCCGAGAATGCATTCCTTTTGACCGATATCAGGTTCCCCGAAATCGAACCGCGTGTCGGGTGGAAAAAGGTGCGACACCACGACTCCGATTCAAACTGGCCGCCAAAAGGAAAACGGGTTGAATTCGTTTTTGCCCGGAAGGACTTGCCCGGGATCCGCGTCAGTGTGAATTATGAAATGTACGACGGCGTTCCCGTGTTTTGTAAATGGTTTTCGATCCAGAACGAATCGAAAGCGGATGTGACGTTGGATCGATTTGCTGCCGAGGTTCTGGCGGTTACGGAGAAAACCAATTGGGTCGAGGCAAGAAAAGAAGTTCCGGTGCCGGCTTCCGATTGCCTGCACGTTGAAACGGACTTTGCCTTTGGCGGATTCAATCATCAAAACGCGAATCGACATGTGGTCCATTGGCAGGTCGATCCCAAGTTTTCGACTCAGGTGAATTACCTGCGCAAAACACCCTGTCTGCTGAAAGTTCAGCCGACCTATGGGCCAGCTCAAACCATCCCAGCGGGCAAATCATTCCGAAGTTTTCACACGTTTGAGCTTGTTTACGATTCGGAAGATCCGCAGCGGCGCGATTTGGCGCTGAGGAAAATGTATCGAACGATTGCGCCTTGGGTGACTGAGAATCCGTTGATGATGCACCTCCGTGTTTCGGATGACAAATCCGTTCGAGCTGCGATCGATCAATGCAAGGAAGTCGGTTTTGAGATGGTGATTTTGTCTTTTGGTAGCGGCTTCAATATCGAAGACCGGAGCGTTAAGAATATTGAGCGGTGGAAGGGTTTGAATGAATACGCAAAATCCAAAGGGGTTGAGCTCGGAGGTTATTCGCTTCTTTCAAGTCGAAAGATTGGCGGTGGCAATAACGTCGTTTCGCCAGAAGGCAGCAAGCCGACGCACAATCATTGCCCCGCGCTGACGAGCGAGTGGGGACAGAACTATTTCAAGACGCTCTATGAGTTTCACGAACGGACCGGATTCAGTTTGCTCGAACATGATGGTTCCTATCCGGGTGACGTCGACACGACAGCCAGGCCGCCTTTTCAAAAAGGCGAGGCAGATTCGCGCTGGGCGCAATGGAAGGTCATCAATCGATTTTACGGCTGGTGTCGCGAACAAGGCGTCTACCTGAATGTCCCGGATTATTACTATCTCAACGGGTCCAATAAATGCGGCATGGGGTATCGCGAGGTTAATTGGTCATTGCCGAGGGACCACCAAGTGCTGCATACACGCCAAAATATTTTTGATGGTACACGGGTAAAGACGCCTTCGATGGGTTGGATGTTTGTTCCGCTGACCCAGTATCACGGGGGCGGGGCCGCGGCGACGGTTGAGCCACTGAGTCAACATCTCGATCACTATGAGTTGATGTTGGCCAGTAATTTGGGGGCAGGTGTGCAAGCCTGTTACCGAGGGCCGCGGATTTTCGATACGGAAAAGACAAAGCAAAAGGTGAAACAGTGGGTCGACTGGTACAAGAAACATCGTGCGATTCTGGAGTCCGACATTGTCCACTCCTCCAGTCGACGCGCTGATGGATTGGATGTCGATTGGATGCTTCACGCAGGCCCGGAACTCGCGGAGCAAGGGATGCTCGTCGTTTTCAATCCTTTGAACAAGCCGGTTACCAAACAGATTCCGCTCGACCTTTACTTCACTGGCCTCGAATCAGAG
>CAYSXI010000348.1:0-2733 GCA_964434955.1 uncultured Pirellulaceae bacterium | reverse complement strand
ATTCGAGAAGTCGGAAACGACCGTGAAGGCATGCGTGAGATGATGCAGGAACTTCGCGATATGTCGGCGGAAGAACGACGGGAGAAAATGCAAGAGTTCATGCGTGAGCGGAACGAAGATATCCAAAGCCAGCTTTCGGACATTTTGCTGCCTCACCAAATGAAACGACTCAAGCAAATCTCGACGCAAGCCTCGGCAGCCGGCGGCGCTCGGGCACTCACGCGAGGAAGCCTAGCCGAAGAACTCGGTCTATCAGAGGAACAAATCGAGAACATCAACGAGAAGTCGCGTGAGCTCCAGGAAGAACTGAATGAAAAAATCGCCAAGCTCCGTGAAGAAATGCAAAAAGAGCTTCTCGGTGAATTGACTTCTGAACAGCGAAAGAAATACGAAGCCATGATGGGCGATAAGTTCACTTTCGAACGCCAGGAACGTGGCGGTCGCGGTGGAGCTGGCGGACGCGATGGCGGACGCGGTGGCGATGGCGGACGAGGCGGTCGTGGTGGCGACGGTGGACGCGGCGGTCGACGTGGCAACGACGGAGGTGATGGCGACGGAAACTAACGCTTTCGCCTTGTTCGACAGCCAACGGATCGAATCGATGGCTTGAATCCACAAGCCCTTGATCTCGTTGGCCAACAATCTACTTGAATGCCTTGCTGCGACCAAAAGTCAATCTTCCCGCCCGAAGCAGCAGGGCATTCTTTTTTGCGCCGAGAGGCGCTGACCGCAAACCATGTCGGGCCGCAATTCTTGTCGGGCCGCAATCCGTGTCGAAACCCGCGTGCACGTGGAATCGAGACCTTCCAACGCTTTCAATTCATCGATCAAATCGTGCCTTGAAAATGCGGGCCACTAAAAAGTCGTTTCGCTGTCGGCCGCAAGATCACGATGATGGTAAAGACACCCAGCAACGTGCCCAATGGAAACACCAGGCAAGTGATGATGCTGGAGACAAACAGGTGCATGTGGTTGGCCCGCTTGCGAATCAAGCTCGCACCATAAGCCATATTGGCGATGAAGAATATCTGGACGCCCGCGTAGATGGCCGATCGAATCATTGAAAACGCCATCATTCCTGACTGTCGACGTTCAATCCTCTTGATCGTTTCCGAGTGACTGCGCGTCCTCTCTCGCTCGATGACTTTTCTTTCCCAGTTTTTCGGTTGCTCACGCCTGGCGTTTTGCTCGGCCTCCATGCGCTCCATTCGTTCGACGCTATCTCGCATCGCCGCAGAGGAAACGCCCATGGAAGCATAACCAAGCAACGTCCACGAACAGCAAAGCAGGAGAAAACCGGCCATCAATGCGGCCAAAACGGTGTGCCCGATAAAAAGCAGATTGAGATGTTCCTTGTCCTGGTTCGGGTTTGGCGTCGATGGACCTTGCGGAACAGGCTGCTGTGGTGTTGGCGGTTGGCGATAGGGCCCAGTACCTGCCGATTGCGGCGGCAAATGGCTCATGTTGTCTCCAGAAGACCAGATTGCATGCCGCATCCAGGCAGCGACAGGTTATTTTGGTATTCGAATCGATTCCATTATATTGGAATAATTCAATCACGAGACTATCAATTCCTTGCGAATTCAGGCCAACAACACTGGGTAGGGCATGAAAACACGAACTCGAATTCGCATCGCATTTTGTGTTTCACTGACGATGGTAACTAGCGCTTTGCTTGCGAACGAATTGTTGGCGCAAAAAAAGAATGTCGAAACGAAGCAGCCCGACTCAACCGACAACTCGACTCGTCTGAGTTTTGAGAATGACATCATTCCCGTGCTTACCAAGATGGGCTGCAATGCTGGCAAATGCCATGGCGCAGCGATCGGGCGAGGCGGACTCGCACTATCCCTTTATGGTGGTGCGCCTAAGTCGGACTACGACGCGATTGTACGCGACTCGTTTGGGCGTCGCGTCAATCTGTCGGACCCGGAAGCCAGCCTGATACTTCAAAAACCCACCGAGTTCATTGCACATGGAGGGGGCCACGTTTTTGGCGATGAGGATGCGGCCGCCAAACAAATCCTTCGTTGGATCCGAGAAGGAGCCAGGTTTTCAAGCGGCCAAAAAAAACTTGTGTCGCTCCAGATTGAACCGACTCAAATCATATGCAAGAAACCAGGTGAGACGTTTTCAATCAAAGCAATAGCCACTTATTCGGACGGCACAACTCAGGATGTTACGAAGTGGACCGTTTTCAAAGCGGATGACGAATCGGCTGTTCGCATCGAGAACAATTCTTCGCGAGCGAAAGCCCTGCGTCGCGGACGCCACCTGGTCATTGCCAGGTTCAGGACCGAGGTCAAACCCGTCGAAATTCTGGTCCCGCTCAACGATCAGCCCATCAAGATCGCCAAATCAGCGCGTCGAAATTTCGTTGACGACAACATCCTGAAACGTCTCGAACAACTTTCGATTCCACTTTCGGGACAGATCGATGACGTGAATTTTGCGAGACGAATTCACCTCGATCTGACGGGACGCCTTCCTCCCGAAGACTTGATTCGTGACCTGGCAACGAACAAGAAGAAATTGGACCGCGAAAAGTTGATTGATCAGCTTCTTGAGTCCAAAGCTTTCACTAAGTATTGGACTTGGCGATTTGCCCAACTGTTACGCGTGAGAACGGTGAATCCCCGCGAAGGAGTGCAGTCGGGACATTCGGCAGCGGGAACCGAGGTCTACCACAATTGGATTCAAAGTCAGATTGCCGCTAAGGTCGGATACGACAAA
>CAYSXI010000347.1:0-2770 GCA_964434955.1 uncultured Pirellulaceae bacterium | reverse complement strand
TGGTATTTGAGCGGCGCCTTTTCGAGCCAGACTTCGGCACCGATCCCTTCGGCCATTTCACCGACGGCACTCGAAAATCCTCCGGCCCCGCAATCGGTAACCGCGTGGAAAAGATTCTCATCGCTGGCCTGGAGTAAGACATCCATCAGCATCTTTTCGGTGATCGCGTTTCCGATCTGAACGGCACCGCCCGACTCCGTCTCACTGGCGTCCGTCAATTCGGCGGAACTAAAGGTCGCGCCGTGAATGCCGTCGCGTCCGGTGCGGCCACCAATGGAAACTATCAGGTCACCCGCCTTGGGCTCCTTCTCGCTGCGATCGCGACGAATGAGTCCAACGTTCCCACAAAACACGAGCGGATTGCCAATATACCGTTGATCGAAATAAACCGCGCCGTTGACGGTTGGGATCCCCATCCGGTTTCCATAATCGCGTACGCCGGCCACCACGCCTTTCATGATTCGTCGCGGGTGCAAAACTCCCGGCGGCATGTTTTCGGGTGCGGTGTCGGGATCAGCGAAACAAAAGACATCGGTGTTGCAAATGGGTTTTGCACCGAGCCCCGTTCCCAGCGTATCGCGAATCACCCCACCAATTCCCGTGTTGGCTCCTCCATAAGGCTCCAATGCCGAAGGACGGTTGTGAGTTTCGACCTTGAAAGCAAGGTTGTACGTCTCGTCGAAGCGAACGATGCCCGCATTGTCTTTGAAAACACTAACGCACCAATCGTCGCTACCAAGATCTTTGCGAATCTGCTGGGTCGCTTCAAAGATTGTTTCCTTGAGCATGTTTTCGAATTGGCGAGTTCCGTTTTCATCCTGGTATTCGATTCGTCCTGCCAAAGTTTTGTGGCTGCAGTGCTCGCTCCAGGTTTGAGCAATGGTTTCCAATTCGATATCAGTCGGGTTGCGGTCTGCCGCCTGGTAATGAGCCTGGATGGTTTTCATTTCCACCACGGTCAAGCTCAACTGCCAACCCTTGGAGATCTCCATCAGCCGCTTGTCGTCGGCAGTCAGGATTTCAACCGTCCGAAGCTTGAATTGGTATTCGCTGCCTGTCTCAAGGCGGTCGATCTGCATTCCGCCAATTTTGTAATTTTCAATCGAGTCATTGGAAAGCAAGCGTTCGGAGAGTTGAACGGCCGTCGAATGGTCGATGCCTTCGAACCAGTACTTTCGAATGGTCTGGACCGCTTCAACGTCGAGTTCGAGCTGTTCAATTGCCAGCTGGGCACTCTCGGCCTCCGAATCCGTTACCCCGGGTTTCGGCATCACCTGAATCAAGGTCGACTGATCGCCAAAAGGTTTCGTCAGCGCAGGATCGTCAGTCCGCCCAATGCGATAGGTTTCGACCACGGTATCGACCAGAAGTCGTTGGCAAATCTGTTCGACATCTGCCAATTCGAGTTTGCCCTGAATCAGGTATCCATAGGCGCTCTTGAGCTGAAGTCCTTTCGCGAGGCCAAGATCGTTTGCATCCGTTGCAACTTGAAGGCTCGTGCGATCGGGATAGCCTTCGGCCGGAAAAATGTCGACTTCCCACAAAGAAACGGCGACTTCCGTCCCCAAATCCGCGGCTGCCATGGGCGAAAATCCTCGATGATTTGATTTCGTAGTTGGCAAAACCGAATTCTAAACGATTGCTTAAAAAACGACGACGGGGTAGTCGTGAAAGTTTTCTTTCAGGGGATTCGCCGGTTGCTTGGGCGTTGGCTCAATCGCGATTCGAATGAAAAATTGCGGGAAGCGATTGCGACAGTAACTCCCGAACCACAAAAACGCTGATGCTGTTTCCGATGAGCTTCCATTTTTGCCTCAGTGAAAGATGCGTTGGCCAGAAAAACGAATCAGGAAAGCCGAGGAGCCTTGCGATTTCCAAAGGCGAAAAACGGCGAACCGAGCTGGCAAACTCGAGGTAGGATCCCGCTCGAACCGGGCTGTTGCCGTAGGCGGATGTAAAGCAGTTGGCGATCTCGTGTTGTTGATTGAGTTGGATGATGTGCATCGCCGAGCGATAAGCGTCCACTAACTGTTGAGAGACCTCAAGCTCTCTCTCATCCACATTTCCACAAGAACGATCCACGAAGTCAGCAAGTGTCAAAGACTTGACGTTGTCAAACCGGACCGGCAAAGGCGATTCGCTTTGACTTGCGACCAGGTAATAACGTTGGCGCCGATTGGGTATCCCGGCTTCCGTTGGGCAAATCAAGTACTCTCGAAACTTGTAGCCAACTTTTTGAAGTTGCTCGATCAGCATTTCCCGTGATTTTGACTCACCAAACCCGGGGACATTTTCCAAAGCCAACCAGTTAGGTTGGAAAACGGGAATCAACTGAAGCAACCGTAGCAGAGCGCGCGAGCGAGGATCCTCGTGATCCCGGCACTGGCCGCGGCTTGTGAAGGGCTGGCAGGGCGGCGACATCCACCAACCATCCGCGTTTGCCAAGTTCTGGGCAGTCAGATCGATCGTCGTAATATCGGCGCAACAATGAAAATGGCCTTTGGCGGGTTGTGGTTGGGCGGACCAGCAGGTGGATTGGAAATTGGCCTCGAAAGTTTCCAGCCCGTTGCGATTAACATCAATTCCGACGGCGCACAAATGTGGAAAAGCAAAAGAAAAACCGCCGATGCCACAAAACCATTCTAGGACCATTGCAACCAACGACCGTTGCGACCAACAAGTTCTTCCCGGTTTCAATCAACCAATATTGTCAATTGTATCCCAGCTGAATTGCCATTACTTGTCGACATTCGATTTTGGTTTTGAGGCA
>CAYSXI010000346.1:0-2784 GCA_964434955.1 uncultured Pirellulaceae bacterium | reverse complement strand
CTTCGAAGCCGTTATCGACCTCGTTTCCATGAAAGAAATTTACTTTGATGGTAATAAAGGCGAAAACGTTCGTTACGAAGAAATCGCGGACGAGCGAAAAGAATACGCACAGAAACATCGCCAGGAAATGCTGGAAGCATTGGCCATGTACAGCGATGACTTGATGGAGCTGCTCCTCAGCGAAGAAGAAATCTCCGAGGACCTGATTCACAAAGTGACTTTGCGTGCCGTTCGTGAGCAGGACGCAACGCCTGTCTTCCTTGGCACGGCTTTTAAAAACAAAGGCGTTCAACCATTGCTGGACGCGATCTGCCGATACCTCCCCTCACCTCTGGATAACACCGTCAAAGCGATGCAGCACGACAATCCGGATGAGAGCTATGAATTGACGCCGGATCCAGCAAAGAAATTTGTCGGCATGGCCTTCAAAATCGTCGAAGATCCCTATGGGCAATTGACCTTCATGCGGATTTACCAGGGCACGATCCAAAAAGGCGAGATGTACTTCAATCAGCGGACTGGCAAGAAGGATCGATTCAGTCGAATCCTTCGAATGCACAGTGACAAGCGAGAGGAAATTGATTCCGCTTCCGCGGGTGACATCGTGGCGATCATGGGGATCGACTGTGCCTCGGGTGAAACTTATGCCTCCGAGCCCAAGCTTTGCACGCTCGAAAACATGTTCGTTCCAGAGCCGGTGATCAAGGTCGCTGTCAGCCCGAAAGAACGATCAAGTGGCGACAAACTCGGCAAGGCACTTCAGCGTTTCCGCAAGGAAGATCCGACCTTCCAGGTTTCGACCGACGAAGAAACCAGCGAAGTGATCATGGCCGGAATGGGCGAGTTGCACCTGGACGTTTACATCGAACGTATTCGACGTGAATACAAAATCGAAGTTGAGGTCGGTGCTCCAAAAGTAAGCTACCGTGAAACGCCGACCAAGCCGGTCGAGTTCAATTACAAACACAAGAAACAGTCGGGTGGTTCTGGTCAATTCGCACACGTGGTTGGCGAAATGGAACCATTGCCCGTTGACGGTGAGGAAGAACTCTTCATCTTCGAAGAGTCGATCGTCAGTGGCCGCATTCCAAAGCAGTACATTCCAGCGGTGGAAAAAGGCTTCCGTGCCGCGATCGTCAAAGGCACGTTGGCCGAGTATCCGGTTTACGGATTGAAGGTCCATTTGAAAGACGGTTCGTACCACGATGTCGACTCGTCGGAAATGGCTTTCCAGATTTGTGCCCGCGACTGCTTCAAGGAATACATGCCAAAATGCAAGCCAGTTTTGCTTGAACCGGTGATGCTTGTTGAGATTGAATCGCCTGACCAGTTCCAGGGTGGTATCGTCGGTGACGTGACTTCACGACGTGGAATCATCGAGTCGACCGAAACGCAAGCTGATGGAACGATGATCGTGATTTGCGAGGTTCCACTGAGCGAAACGTTTGGTTACGCCACGGACTTGCGAAGTATGACGCAAGGGCAGGGGACTTTCTCGATGGAGCTGAAAGGATACCGCAAGGTACCTGCGAGCGTTCAAGAGCAAGTCATTGCCGAACGCAAAGCTGCCAAAGAAGGCAAAGAACTGGTTGCAGCCAAGTAGCCTGAAATTGAATTCCCAAAGGCATCTCGTTTGAGGTGCCTTTTTTATTGCGCTACGTCCAAAACGGTTGCGTTGGACGCACGTTCTTTTTGCAAAGACGAACGCGGGCCCCATCAAAATTCGAACCAGCTGTACTTCTCCCAGCCGTACTCGTCGACAACGAACTTCTCCGTTAACCAAAGTTTTCCATTTTCAGGTTCTCGCCCATCACATTGGCCTCCCAACCATCGTAGTTTCCGTTGACGCGGGTCGCGATCTGCTGAAATAAAGTGGTTGCCTGCATGATCCGAGATTCATCCAAAGCCATATGCATGGTCGCACAGAGTGAAAACTGCGGTTTCGCAAACAGCTTCTTCCACCAGGGAACGTCCAATTCACTGACCGTCGATGGAATATTTTTCTGCTGCAAAATACCTTGAGCTTGCCCGGCCGCTTCCTGGCTCGGCACAATAAAGTAAAAGTTGATTTCACGAACCTTGGTAAAATCAACTCCGATCTGACGGAGAACTTGCAAGAGTTGACGGTCGCCCTCGTGGGTGTGCATTGGATCAATCCAACTAAATGTCTGGTGACTAAATGTCTGGTGAGCAGAAAGCTCTTTGCGAGCTCGTTTCGTGCAATCAAAAATTGTAGTCCAGTTAAAGAACTAGATGTGATGAGCAAAAAATCAGAAGTGGTTGCGGAACTCAAAAAACACATCAACCCGGAAAAGGCCGCATTTTTTCCGCGATTTTTTAAAACGGGACCCGGTGAATACGGTGAGGGCGACAAGTTTCTCGGTGTCGTGGTTCCCGACCAACGGAAGATCGCAAAAAAATTCAAAGACCTATCCGGCAACGAAGTCCGCAAACTGCTGGATGACAAACACCACGAGTGCCGCCTTACGGCGGTCCTGATTCTGGTTCTGCAGTACGAAAAAGGAGACGAGACGACCAGACAAAAGGTCGTCGATCTGTACCTGGACAAGATTGAGCGAATCAACAACTGGGACATCGTGGATTCTTCGGCCCACAAAATTCTTGGGCCACATTTGCAGGATTCGAAACGAAAATTGCTTCACGACTTCTCAAAGACAAATCATCTTTGGAAGCAACGGATCGCGATGATGACGAAGCTGCATTTCACCTTGTTTGATGAAATGAAGCGTCGTCATCATCGCGATCCGTTTCTTCCAAAGATGA
>CAYSXI010000345.1:0-2835 GCA_964434955.1 uncultured Pirellulaceae bacterium | reverse complement strand
TACCAGCCCAATCTTTGGGATTTATCCTGACGAAACCAACGAAGCGTTCAAAGCGATTGAGTCCGCAATTGAGGACACGACACCGTTGACGGCCGTCGATGAATTGGGGGTCGAACACTCCATCCGGTTTGCGACCAACCCCGAGGCCATCGCCCAGGCAGCCGAAATCATGGGCCCCAAACCCCTCTTTATCGCGGACGGACATCATCGCTACGAGACGGCACTTAACTACAGACAGCACCTAAAAGACACCGAGAACATCGACGATGATCATCCGGCCAATTACGTAATGATGATGTGCGTTTCAATGAGCGATCCGGGCATGATCGTGCTTCCGACCCATCGGATCTTCCGGGGAATTCCCGCAATGGATTCAACAGAGTTGAAGGCAAAGCTGGCATCCTGTTTTGACTTTGAGGATACCGGCAGTGGACTCGGCGACTGCGAATCGAATTGGGAGCGAATCGCTGTCGAAGACAATCAGGGGACGATTTCATTTTTCACAGCCAAAGACCAGGCCTGGACGACTTGCCGTCTGAACGAAGCGGGCTTCGCCAAAATGAACGAAATCGCGCCGGATCAATGTGACACCTGGCAGGGCCTTGGCGTTTCGATTTTGCACAAGTTGGCCATGGAAACTCTGCTCGGGCAGGAAAACATGGCAACTCCGATGTACGTTCACTCCGCGTCAGAATTCGAAGAATACTTCGCGAAAGGCGACTCAGCCGGGCGGGATGCTACAGGACAACAAGGCAGCGGCGAAGCATTCCAGTTAGGGGCTCTGGTGATGCCCGCGACATTGGATCATGTTCGGGATATCAGCCTGCAGAAGGAACGGATGCCAGCAAAAAGCACCTACTTCTATCCCAAGCTGCTGAGCGGGCTTCTTTTGAATCCGCTGGATTGACCCGGAGCTTCGTGCCTTTCAGGCGGGTTTGCCGCGGAACTAACTGCAAGGCAAACGGGTTCCCTCAAAGCAAGCAAAGGAACCGAAGCAAACGCAGCTGGAAATTGAAGGCGACAGGTTCTTTACCTATTTTCACACCTATACGCGGTTTTGGCGCTCCCAACTCGATGTTTCACATGAAACGGTTTACCCAAAATGGGATGCCTAGGTAAAGTTTCACGTGAAACATGGGGGTTTGGCGAAAAATATGCCGTCAAGCCTCAGGAGCGTATTTCAACGCTTTCCCGCATGCCGCTCCCATGGCCAAATTGCAAGGCAGTTGCAGTGGCCCGATGCAGACGCCGCCATATCGATTTCACGACTTGGTTTTTTGTTTCAAACCGGCCTCTCAAGTCTTTGAGGGTCTCGTCAATGTTGCTAGTTCGATTCCGGACGTCCAGGACCGTCGACCGGCTCGATCACGGGAACTCGGCAATTCCAATCTGGCCCAATGATCGGTCCGATTCTCATCCCAGCAATCTACCCCTTGGCTGGCCATAACTTGAAACTCGAGACCTATACCTTGCATGCAACCGTGGATTTGACGTTTCTCATTTCTCCGCCAGTTGATACTCTCCCACACTTTTGAATCACCCAGACTTTGCGTCAGGATCTGCCGTGACCCGCGCGATTTGTATTGCCAACCAGAAAGGAGGCGTCGGTAAAACGACGACTGCTATCAATCTGGCTTCGGCAATCGCGCGCAGCGGGCAGAAGACCCTGGTGATCGACCTGGATCCTCAATGCAACGCGACAACCGCGATGGGGCACCGTCCGGCGGAAACCCATGCCCTGGTCAAGAATGATGCGATCCGGCATCACGTGCTAGCTTCGGCCGAAGAGAATCTTTCGCTTTTGCCAGGCAGCCGAAGGTTTCAGGACATCGATCTGCTAGCGAAATCGGAGAACAGCGAAGCGTCTCAAATGGTTGAACATTTGAACCAAGGAACGAAGGGATTTGACTGCGTTCTGATCGACTGCCCTCCGTCACTCGGCCAACTAACGCGAACCGCGCTGTCAGCTTGTGACGAAGTCCTGATGCCCATCCAATGCGAGTACTTCGCCATGGAGGGGCTCACGCAAATGATTGAAGTCATTCGCGACGTGATGAGTACGTCACAGGGCCGACTCCAGTTCGGAGGAATTTTGCTGACGATGTACGATCACACGCTTGAGTTGACAAGCGAAGTCGACAACGAAGTCAGGGAGTTTTTTGGTGAGATCGTTTTTGAAACGGTGATTCCAAGAGACGTTTCAATTTCCGAGGCGCCCAGTCACGGAAAAAGTGTCATGGATTATTCCCCGCGTTCCCGCGGATCAAGAGCATACATTGAATTGTGCATGGAGGTATTGGAAAGATGAATCGAAACCGGCGGCTAGGACGGGGCCTTGAAGCCTTGCTGAATGCAACGTCCCCCAAATCCGAATCACCCGAGGAACAACCTGCAACACTTCCCATCGAGGAAACGTCCACGGCAGAAACCAGTTTTCAACCGGCGCCAGAATCGCCCAGCGGGTTGTTGCAACTGGGCATCGACGATATCGACGAGAATCCGTTTCAACCACGACGCGAATTCAACGATTCAGAAATCGCATCGTTGGCTGCCAGCCTGACCACGCATGACTTGCTACAGCCGGTACTCGTTCGGCCCGTGGGTGAGCGTTACCAGTTGATATCTGGCGAACGCCGACTGCGCGCGGCAATCCGCGCGGGTTGGACCAGCATTCCTGCCCAGATTCGGGAAGCTGACGATCGATTGGTCGCTGAGTTGGCCATTGTTGAAAACCTGCAACGGAAGGACCTGAATCCGATCGAGAAGGCTCTTTCGTTTCGTCGGTACCTGGATGAGCACCGATGCACCCAAGAAGAATTTGCGAAGCGACTGGAG
>CAYSXI010000344.1:0-2837 GCA_964434955.1 uncultured Pirellulaceae bacterium | reverse complement strand
ACACGCAAGCCATAGGCGTCACGGGTCTTCCACAGTAGGCGGTTCATCAGTTTGTTGGCATTGCCGAGTCCTTTGTGGATGTCCATACCGGAATGTCCGCCACTTAGGCCTGACACTTTGATTTCAAAGGATTCCATTCCTGCAGGAGTTGCTTCTTTCTCAGAGGACCTGGTGGCAGTAAGGTCCACACCTCCTGCACATCCGATGGTCAGCTCACGATCGTCCTCGGTGTCCAGGTTGAGCAGGATTTTGCCCTGCAGCAATCCACCCGCGAGGCCTTTGGCGCCGGTCATTCCGGTTTCTTCATCGATCGTGAACAAGGCTTCCAAGGGGGGGTGTGCGATTTCTTTCGATGCCAGGATGGCCATGATGCTGGCAACGCCAATTCCGTTGTCGGCACCAAGCGTCGTGCCTTTGGCCCGCACCCAGTCATCATCGACCTCCATGTTGATTCCCTGGCTGGCAAAATCAAAATCGGTGTCGTTATTCTTTTGGTGCACCATATCCAAGTGTGCCTGCATGACAACCGGTGTCCGTGACTCCATCCCCGCCGATGCCGGTTTGCGGATGATAACGTTGCCAACCTCATCGACAGTCGTCGGCAAGCCCAAGCTCTCTCCGAACTGTTTGGCAAACTCGATGACCTGCCCTTCTTTTTTTGACGCCCGCGGGACTTCGTTCAAATCGGCAAAATGACCCCACATGGCAGGCGGGTCCAGATTTCGTACAGCGTCGCTCATGGTCGGTTCCAAAAAGTTCGGGTGATTTCATCAAAATGGTTTCGTGATATCCTCTGGGTCTTCTCATGTTACAAGATGGGCCGAAGGCATTACAACGACCGGAGAAATCATGCGAAATTGGAAGAGCCGTGTAACCCTGGCGATGTTGGGTTGCGTCATCCTGGCAGGAGGGTGCCAGAAAGAAGACAACCAATCAGCGAGCAAGAAAGCAACGAAATCCGAACCGGAGAAAAAGAAAGTGGAACCAGACTACATCACCGTTCAGCACATCCTGGTTGGGTTCAAGGGTTCGGTGCCAGGTAAAGACATCACCCGCTCCCACGAAGAGGCCCAAGAACGGGCGGAAGAATTGTTGAAGCGGGCCCAGGAAGGTGAAGATTTTGACAGTTTGGTCAAAGAATTCACGGACGATTCCCACCCGGGAATTTACAAAATGGCCAACTTTGGAATCCCCGGTGACATGAGCGGCAAAGACGCTTCCAAATACGTTTACCCGCGCGAAGGAATGGTTCCCGCATTTGGCGACGTCGGATTTCCCTTGGAGGTGGGTGAGATCGGCATGTCGGCTCATGATACAATCAAGAGCAAATATGGCTGGCACATCATCAAGCGAATCAAGTAGCCCGCAATTAATCTTCGCAATTGAAATGGCAATCTTCGCAGTTGAATTGGATTGAATATGAATCACAAACTATCGCGACGAAAATTTACTTTGGCGGGAGCAAGCGGTTTGATCCTTGCGGGATCCGCATCGGTTCTCCCTGCTCAGGAGCAGGAAAAAG
Source organism: uncultured Pirellulaceae bacterium (assembly GCA_964434955.1). Lineage (GTDB taxonomy): Bacteria > Planctomycetota > Planctomycetia > Pirellulales > Pirellulaceae > JANQLU01. Next base: position 1,315 of record CAYSXI010000344.1, on the reverse strand, counting down.
CCGCCGCCTCAGCACCCCAGGAAGGCAAGCAGGAAAAGAAACAGGAAACCAAGGAAAGAAAGCCTGTCGAGGCCCAGTTTGAACGCGACTATCCGGCTCCGAAGTTCAAGCCAAGTTGGAAAAACGAGCAAGTCAATCGGTTGCTTGTCCAGGACTTTGTGATCTATGCGCATTCCGATTTGAAAATGGTCAAGAAGTTACTCGAGCGCGAACCGGGGTTGATTAACGCAGCCATGGACTGGGGCAAAGGTGACTTTGAAACGGCCCTCGGCGGCGCCTCGCACATGGGCCGGAAGGACATCGTGAAATTCTTGCTGTCCAAGGGCGCGCGAATCGATATTTTCTGCGCAACGATGCTGGGGATGTTGGAAGTGGTCAAAGCGATGTTGACCCTGGAGCCGAACTTGATCGATGCACGCGGCCCCCACGGATTCAATTTGCACTTCCATGCACAGGTCGGAACCGAGGAAGCCAAACCGGTACTGGACTATCTGCAATCGGTAAAAGAGAAAAAGCTCCGTCCCGTGCCTTTCCTTAGAAACAAGAAAAAGTCGAAGAAAAAGTAAACGCGAAAATCTTACCTCAATTTTGAGCGCAATTGGCCGCAGATCGCTTGCGGCCGACGCTCAAAGCTGAGGGTGCAGCGAATCCTTGCGTCGAGCGACGTTTTTTAGTTCGGGCGTTGAACCATTCTTGCCAGAATTTCTTTCATGAGTTTGGCGGCCACCATCGCGGTCATTCCCTGAAAATCTCGTGTCGGATTCAGCTCGACGATATCGGCTCCGACCAGGGGGGCGTCCATGTCGTGAAGAAGTTGAATGACTTGGCGAACATTCGCACCTCCCGGTTCATAGTGGCTGATTCCGGGCGCGGATGCGGGATCCAGAACATCGAGGTCGAGCGTGAGATAAGTCGGGCCCTGAAATTCGACCGAAAGTTGGCTTGGCCAGTTTTGCATCGGCACAATTTCAACGGCGAACTTTCGGGCTTGCGCCCGCTGATGTTCATTGAGCGTGCGGATTCCGACTTGGAGGTGACGACGAATGAGGCCATCTTCATGAGCGCGTGCGAAAGGACAGGCGTGCGAGAATCGATTGCCTTCGAATTCGTCGTAAAGGTCGCTGTGAGCATCAAGCTGAATCAGGTTGATGGGACCATGCTTTGACGCGTAGGCTTTGAGGATGGGATAAGTGATGGAATGGTCGCCGCCCAACGAGAGAATGCGGCGGTCAATTTCAAGAAGCTGCCGTACGCGCTTTTCGATGGCGTCGCGTGGATTGGCATCTTAGGAAAACGTCATGTCGGGCTTTAATCG
>CAYSXI010000343.1:0-2919 GCA_964434955.1 uncultured Pirellulaceae bacterium | reverse complement strand
TCCTGGGAATCAAGGCCGTTTTGCCCGATGGGGAGATCGTCGAGCTGGGTGGTGAAAGCCAGGGCGTATGTGGGCCCGACTCCGTTGGGCTATTTGTTGGCAGCGAGGGCATGTTCGGCATCGCGTTAGAAATCACTTTGCGATTGATGCCGATTCCCGAGTCAGTACACACCGTGATGGCCGGATATGAAACGGTTGAGAAAGCGGGAGAAGCCGTGGCCCACGTCATCGGTTCGGGCGTTTTGCCCGCCGCCATGGAAATCATGGACCGATTGGCGATGGATGCCGCCAACGTTGCCGGCGCCGCGGCTTATCCACAAAAGGCGGAAGCCATGCTGATTATCGAGCTGGACGGCTCTCGTGTTCAGATTCATCACGAAAAAGTAAAACTCAACCAGCTGATTGACGATACTCATCCCTGTGAACTCGTCATCGCCAAAAATGCCGAACAGCGTGCCGCAATCTGGAAGGGCCGCAAAAGTTCGTTTTCAGCGGTGGGCCGCCTCAGTCCCGACTTTATCGTTCAAGACAGCGTCGTGCCTCGAAGGTACCTGGCCAAGGCACTTCGAGCGATTACCGAACTGTCCGAACAGTACGGGATTCGAGTCGCCAATGTTTTCCACGCGGGCGACGGCAATCTTCATCCGCTCATTTTGTTTGACGGGAGCGTCGACGGCGAGCTCCACCGGGCTGAAGAACTGGCCGGAAAAATTGTTCGGCTTTGCATTGAATTGGGAGGTTCGATAACCGGGGAACATGGTGTCGGCATGGAGAAACGCCAGTTCCTCAGTGAAATGTTTGCTTCAAATGACATCGAGCTGATGAAACGGTTGCGACGATCTCTTGATCCCCACGAAATCGCCAACGAAGGAAAAATGTTTCCCGACGCCGAAGCCCCGTCGCTTTCGATGTATGGACTTCATCCACTGGAAAAAGCGGGGGTGATTTCCCGTGAGTAACATGTCGCCCGAGCAGCTTTCCGAATTTATTCGCGACGTCACCGCCAAGGGAAAAAGACTGTTCCCAACGGGCGAGGGTACCAAGTTCCGTCCACCGGCAAGCTCCGACAGCGAAACCATTTCCTCGCTTGGCCTGGCCGGAATTCGGCAATATGACGCGCGTGAATTCACCATCAAGGTTGGAGCCGGGACCTCGATGAAGGAAATTGGTCAGGTGCTTTCTGAACATGATCAATATCTCCCGTTTGACAGCTTCCTGATCGAGCAAGGTGCCACGGTCGGCGGTACGGTCGCTTCAGGCGGTACCGGTTCTTGTCGTTTGCGTTATGGTTCCATCAAGGATTTTATTCTTGGAGCAAGCTGGTTGGACGGCGAAGGAAAATGGATTCGAGCCGGAGGGGACGTCGTCAAAAATGCCGCCGGATTTGACTTGCCCAAGTTCTTCGTTGGAAGTTGCGGGCTCTTCGGATTGCTCACGGAAATCAGTTTCAAGGTATTTCCTCGTCCGCACCAGTTTGCCACGCTGCGCATTCAGCTGAAGCCCAACGAGGGATTCACCCGTTTTCAACAAACGCTCAATCAGATTCCCATGGAGTGGGACGCAGTCGATTGCGATGCCAACGCAGTCGTGTGGCTAAGATTCGGTGGAACCGAAGAAATGATTCAAAGCTACCGAACGACGCTAACAGAGGCGTTTGGCAGTTGGGATTTGGAATCCCTGCGAAATCAAGATGAGGCGGAATACTGGGCCAACATTAACAATGCGGCCTGGACGGGAAACGCGAAGTGGATTTTCAAAATCCCGATTACGAACCGGTTGGTTGATCCGCTTTCGCACGATCTTGCCGAGCAGAATTTTTCTCGATTCCGCTTTGTCGCCGCCGGTGACCTTCTGTTGGTTGCGTTGGATACCGACAATGAAATCCACGCACTTTCCGATTTCCTGCGCATGCGACAGCTCAGCGGACAACGTCTGAAAGGGGAGCTTTCGCCATGGCTAATCGGCAAACCGGTAGGACTTGGGTTCCTTGAACGAGTCAAATCCGCGATGGACCCGACGTCCGTTTATGGCGAGCTTGCGTCATGAAACATTCGATCGACAAGAGTAGCATCGACGCATTCGCGGATCCAATGATCGACGCGATTGATAAATGTGTTCATTGTGGACTTTGCTTGCCGACTTGCCCCACTTATCAGATCAATCAGCAGGAAATGGATTCCCCCCGCGGTCGGATCATCCTGATGAAGGAGTCCTTGGAAGGAAATGTCGAGCCATCGGAAGTAAAAAAATACTTGGACCGATGCCTGGGTTGCGTTGCCTGCGAAACCGCCTGCCCGAGCAATGTGGAATATGGAAAACTCATTTCGCCTTTCCGCTCCAACCAGGAGTCAGCCAAGTCTTCTTTCGCGACAAAGTGGATGGACTCGGCTTTGACGACGCCGATTGCTTTTCGCTGGGCCGTTCGAATGGGACAATTGGCTCGGCCCATAAAAAACATCTTGCCGGCCAAGTTTCGGCAGATGCTTGAGTTGCTTCCGGAAAGACTGCCGAAGCGAGTTGTATTGCCAGAGCACTCGCCGCCCATCGGAAAGAAACGGTATCGTGTTGGACTTCTCGCGGGTTGTGCGCAACAGGTTCTTGCACCCGAAATCAATCAGGCAACGATTGCCTTGCTGAATCAGAACGGATGCGAAGTCGTGGTTCCAGGCTCGCAAGGCTGTTGCGGCGCCCTGGACTGGCACAATGGACGGGCGCAAAACGCTCGACGATTAGCAAGCAAAAATGCGAGCTCGTTTCCGGATGATCTCGACGCAATTATCGTGAACGCAGCCGGCTGTGGCAGCGCGATTAAAGACTATGAAACCATTTTTGAATCCAGCGAAGAATGGAAACGCGTTCAGGAACTCCATTCGAAAGCGATCGACATCAGTCAATTCCTGGTAGATATCGATGCCAGGA
>CAYSXI010000342.1:0-2922 GCA_964434955.1 uncultured Pirellulaceae bacterium | reverse complement strand
TTATTCGCGTTGTCGCCTTGATGGTCACGGAATTGGTGGTCGCAACGGCTGATTTTTTCCGCGGTGTGTTCGTCGGCCGCAAGTTTTGGCAGGAGTTGATCATGATTCCTGCACGCGGGATCGTGGTTGTTCTTCTTCGTGAGTTGGTCACGGTGGGTGTTTGTTTCGACGCCGTCCGTGGGCTTCCCGTCATACATGCAAACTTTCTCGGTTTTGACGAGCAAGCGCATCGACGGGGCCCACAATCGAAGTTCGCTCATTGGACTTTGCGCGGTATCGATTCCGCCATTGCCAAAATTTGGCGTTCCGCCCATCGAGGCGCCGGCCGCGAATACGACGTTTGGTTTTTTTCAGACCATGGACAGGAAATAACGCGGCCATATAAATTGGAACACGGCAAGTTGATTCAGGAAGTGGTCGCTGAGATGGTTGACGGGAGTTGGGCGTCGGCTTCTGACAAGGCAAAAAAGCCAAAGCCCCCACGACTTCCAAGCCGGGCGAACTGGTTGGGCGTTGGATGGTTGGTGACGGTCCTGTTTGGAGAGCAGGATCATGATATTCAATCGCGATCGCCCTTGGTCCAGACAGTAACCTCTGGTCCCGTGGGGTTTGTGTACTTGTTGGAGGAAGAAGTAAAAAAGCGGCGCCATGAATATGCGAGGAGACTTGTCGATGAATCAAAAGTGCCGATGACGGTCGTTGCAAACGGCAAGCGTGAGGCCACGGTTTATCTTCCTGACGGCGTTTATCATTTACCAGGTGATGAGGGCCCGGTGTTTGGTGCCGACTACCCTTTTCTGCCAGATATTGGGAAAGACCTGGTCGACATGGCGGCGCACCCAAACTCAGGCGACGTGATGCTCGTTGGCTGGCGAAAAGAATCGCCATCGAGCAGTTTCGTACTTCAGAACGGCGCCCACGCGGGGCCTGGCGACGAAGAATCGTTCGGGTTCGCCATGCTGCCTTCCGACACCCTCTTGCCGGTCTCGGGGAAATCCTATCTGCGCCCGAATGACCTGCGTTTGGCCGGCCTGAGGTTTCTGAACCGCGATTCGGAGGGGCATGCATTAAGGCGGCCCGCGAGTTGGAACAAGAAACAAATTCGAATCATGACATACAACGTCCATTCATGCGTTGGTATGGACGGGCAGTTGTCACTGGATCGAATCGCTCGGGTGATTTCTCAGTCTGCCGCCGACGTGATTTGTCTTCAGGAATTGGATGTCTCCAGGCAACGTTCGGACTTCATTGATCAAGCCCAAGAAATCGCCAAACACCTGGAAATGAGCCACGAGTTTCATCCCGCTTGGCACATTGAGGAAGAACAATTTGGTAATGCGGTTTTGTCTCGCTTTCCGATGCGCGTCATCGAAGCCAGCGGGCTTCATCACCATAAGGCAGACCGTTCCAGGCGAAGTGCCCTTTGGGTCGAGATCGATTTTGGAAGCGATCGGTGCCTGCAGATCATCAACACGCACCTAAGCATTTATCCCACGGAACAGAAAATTCAAGCCGCCCAGTTGATCGAAGAATGGGTCCAGCCAGCTTCCCTATTAGGGCCGGTGGTCCTTTGTGGCGATTTCAACGCGCGGCCAAACTCAGCGACCTGCAAAATCTTTCGTGAAACACTGGTTGACGTCGAGTCCTTCGACCGTCGTCCTACCAAACCGACCTTGTTCAGCCCGTTTCCGATTTCCCGGGTGGATCACATTTTTGTCGGCGAAGGTGTTCGAGCCAAGAATACGACCGTCGTGAGTTCTCGTCTTGCAAAAACGGCATCGGATCACTTGCCACTCACCGTCGATTTAGAATTTCGCGAAATCGAAAAAATGGACTCTGTCGACAGAATGGAAAAGGCATACCAGGAAAACAAATAGGCGCGGATCAGCCTTGCGATACGTCGTACCCTGGCGGTGACCAGTCGTAGTCCTTCTGTTTGTGGAATCCCTTGATCCTTACGCTTCCATTTTCTCTGATTTCCATGGATGAGTAAGCGTTATTTGATTTGCCTTTTCCCTCGATCATGGCCATGAGGGTGCAATAATGAATGCCCCCGATGAGGCGATGATCGTTGACGTGATTGTGTCCCTGAAACACCGCGAAAACCTTTTTCGAGGACTCCATGACCTGTCGCACGGCAACAGCGTTTTTGACGGCGTGATTGCCAGGTTTATCAAGTCTCTGGTGAACAAAAACAATGGTCGGTTTCTGCGTTTGATTCAAGTCATCCTCCAACCAACTCAATTGCTTTGCTGGAATGTTGGCGTCGGTCCACTGAAAGTTGTTGCGGCCGTAGGGCGTTCCGTCTTTTCGGAAACAAGCATCCAGAATGACAAAGTGGTGGGTCCCAAAATCAAAAGAATAAAAAGAGCGCTCCTGCCCAACCCCCGCGAGAAACTCGTCTTTGGTGAGAGTTGTCACGCAATGATTGCCGAGCACAAAATGTTTCTCGCCTGGAATCGTCGAGAATTTGGAATAGACCTGGTCAAGCCAGAGTTTTTCGATTTCAATATCTTTGGCGGCGTCCATCAGGTCGCCTAAGCAAATGACAAAATCAGGTTTCAATTCTCGGAATTGCCTTGCGGCTGCATCGAGCTTGGCCGGAGTTTCACGATAATGCCGGCTGCCCGCAGCCTTTTTGTCCGCGTAGTGCAGATCCGTAACCAAGCCTATCTTGATTGGCCCATGGGCTTTGTTTTTGTCGGGAAGCAACTTGGAGTTTTCATCAGCAGTCTTTTTTTGCGGGTTCGATTCTCCGCAACCCAAGGCAGAAACGCCGGAAGCGACCAAGACCAAACTACCGTCTTGCAAAAACTGCCTTCGGTTTCGAGTGGCATGTTTCTCGTGTTTTTTCAATGGCTTCACCGTCCAAAGGCGGAATTCTCTAACAGAAAACCAGACTGCAATTTAATGGAACGGTGT
>CAYSXI010000341.1:0-2926 GCA_964434955.1 uncultured Pirellulaceae bacterium | reverse complement strand
AATGTTTTCCTTGCGGTCCATGGCAGAGAAGCTGAGGCCAAACCGGTTTGAAAATTCGTCACCATACCCCGGACGGAGGCGCTCCGAACTTGCATTCAAGCCGTGACGTACGTTGTCGCCATCCAAAACAAAACTCGATTGATTGAGATCAAACAGTTTTTGATCCACACAATTTGCGACCGTGCTTTTTCCACTGCCGCTTAAACCGGTAAACCAGACGACACAGCCTCGTTCTCGTTGGACTTGATGCTCGTGCCAGGTCACAAGGGTTTGATCAGACATTCACTTTCTTTCTCAATCAATTACTGCGGGCGGACCTACAATTAATGCGGCCGGACTTAGCCAATCCCAGCCAATTCACATAAGTTGGCATCAACCACTCCCTGCGGGCAGCTCCAAACGAGGAAAAACAATGCTTCGCAACACCATCGTCCCGCGGGGTGTGATTCGATGTAGCCCGTTCCCTTGGCGGCGCTCAAGGCAGCTTGTGTTGAACGCAGGACCAGGGAATTGGCCTGTGTTCGGAGATCGTCCGCCGTGCACGTTTCGTCTTTCCCCACGACCAATCCGAAAAGCAGGGACGTCGCCGACTCCCACTGCGAATTCAATTCATCAACGATTGGCCGAAGGTTGGGACGGCTCGAAGCCTGTTGGTCCAGGAATTCAATGGCTGATTTGGCAAGGCCGAGTGCCAAAGTGGACGTCTGAAGTCCCCCGGTATTCGCTCCCGTTCCCGATTTCATCACATCTTGTTTGGGCCCGGCTATCAATTTCGATGAATCGACAAACGCATTTTCGAATTCGACTCTTCCAGTCAGGCTTCCACTCAGCCCAACAAAGCGAGGAGGTTCCGGCACTGACACCCCTTTATCAGTCACGTCCGTCGAGGCGAGGATTTGTCGTCCATCGGGCAATGTCGCGCCAACGACAACATGGTTCGCCATCGCTCCACCCGTCACCCATGGACTGAAGCCATCCAAAACAAAACCGCCGTTGACTTCTTCCGCCCGAAGCAAAGGCTTGGAGAGATGTTGTCCGCTGGTCGTTAGGTGGGAAATGCCAACGGTGGCAAATATCTTTCCGTCGGCAAGCTTGGGAAGTAATTCGTCTTTCAGGTTTTCGTTGCTTCCCCCCGCGATCCGACGACAAGCCCCGGTTCGTTGGGTGATCACAAACGTTGTTGTCAGACATGCCTGTGAAAGACGCAAATAGCCTTTGGTGATCGATTCCGAATTCCAACCCAATCCACCCCAGGCCTCCGGAATGAACCAACGGAAGACACCGTATTCGGCACACGTGGCCAGGCGTTCCGCAGGCCAGGAATCGACGGGCGATGATTTCGCCAACTCCGCGATGCGATCGCAAAGCTCATCGAGTGCCGGATGTTCAGGGGATGGGATCATGAATCCGCTCTTGCCGCTGGCGGGCTGGCTTTATTTGGGGCGTCATTTGAATTTTTGGGCGATTTGGCCGTCGAATCCGCGGCCGCGATAGTTTCTTTATGATCCCGTTGATCGTTAATTTAGACAACCGGTTGCCAGTTCTTCAAAGTTCCAATGTTAAAGACGATAAAACAGAGATGATGGACTCGATTCCACCTCGAATGACTCCACAATTTGCACGCATGTGATAATCGTGCGGTCGTGCAACGTTGTTCCGTCATTTCGTCAAACATGTTAGGTTGGCAATTCCTGCTTTTTTTTACACCGAAGAATGGACATGGGCGTATCCAAACAAATGATTGAAACTCCTTCGCAATCGGAAAACCGTGGCGGACCGTCGAGCGAAGAGCTTTACAAACGATGTCTTTCCCTGGCGAGCAATCTTTGGTGGGCATGGAATCCTGACGTCGTCAGTATTTTTCGCGACTTGGATCCGATTCGCTGGCGGCAGTTGGATCACAATCCGATCGAATTGCTGCGCGAGTTCACTCCGGAGCGTCTGGATCAACGAGCCTCGGAACTGGTTCTTTACAGCCGAATCAATCACGCCTATCGACGGCTTCGTGAGTACATGGGCAGTCGTCAGCATTGGGCAAAGACCAATGCGGGAGTTTTGGGCGGCCGGCCCGTTGCCTATTTTTCAGCCGAATTTGGAATTCACGAATCGCTTCCAATTTACTCCGGCGGTCTAGGCGTCCTTTCGGGTGACCATATCAAAAGCGCGAGCAACTTGGGCGTGCCCTTGGTCGCGGTCGGACTTTTTTACGGCCAGGGATATTTCCGACAACAACTTCAAGGTGATGGTTATCAAACCGAAGAGTACATTGATACGAAGGTTGAAAACTTGCCAATCCGACCGGCAACGGACGGCGACGGAAATCCTATTACGATCAGCATCGAAACGCGAGGCGGAAATCTGTTTGCCAAGGTCTGGCAAATGCATGTGGGCCGCGTCCGCCTCTTTTTGCTTGATTGTAATGTCGAAGGCAATTCGCCCGATGATCGCCAGTTAACGAATCGACTTTACGGTGGCGATGAACGAACGCGAATTCGACAGGAGTTGGTGCTCGGAGTCGGCGGTGTCAAAGCGCTTCGCGCGATCGGAATCAACCCGGGTGTCTATCACTTGAACGAAGGACATAGCGCGTTTGGTCCGCTCGAAGTCATTCGTCAGCATATGGAAGATGACGGCCAAAGCTTTGACGATGCGCTCCGCGAAGTCGCCATGCAAACCGTGTTCACCACCCACACGCCGGTTCCAGCCGGTCATGACCGATTCGAATGTGACCTGGTCGAGGAGCACCTTGGGCCCCTGCGGGAAAAGTTGGATTTGTCTTACGACCAACTCATGAGTTTGGGCCGCGTCGACCCGCACAACCAATCGGAAACGTTTTGCATGACGATCGTGGGACTGAAACTTTCGCGAACGGCCAACGCGGTCAGTCAATTGCATGGAACCGTTTCTCGCCGGATGTGGGCCCATT
>CAYSXI010000340.1:0-2975 GCA_964434955.1 uncultured Pirellulaceae bacterium | reverse complement strand
CGCCCGAACATCCCTCACGTTCCCAATCGCCAGTCCCGTCGCGAGTACCTCTTTCCAGGAATGTGTTTCACCATCGAGCCGATGATCAACGTCGGTACGCCTGCCGGAGTCTGCGACAAACATGATGGCTGGACCGTTCGAACCAAAGACGGCAAATTGTCGGCCCAATTTGAACACACGATCTTGATGAATGAGGATGGGCCCGAGATTTTGACGATGACCAACGATGGCCCTAAGCAAGGCCATAAGTTTGGTGGCTAGTCTCACCCCCTGATTGGCGGCAATCGTGACGGCAATAGCAGCCAGCAACACGCGACGGGCAACACGCGACGAGGAACACGCGACGAGGAACACGTGATGGGCCTTGTTTTGATCCGTGATTCGAGATTGGCGGCCTCGAAGGACCAAACCATCTAAACGTCAATCGCTTCACCGACGCAAATTCGATTTCCGTCCAGGTCTTCGAATTCGAAATCTCGCATGCCGTATTCCTGGTCAGCGATTGGAGTTGTAACTTCCAGGCCCGCGCTCATCCACGTTTGGTAGAGCAAGTCAATTTTCTCGACAACGATGTAAACCGTTGAGGTTTGTAGGGATTCTTCCTGTCGTACGGCCAGGTTGAATTCGACTTGGTCATAACAAACGGATGCAATGTCGGGCGGGTCTCCCCATTTCCAACCCAGTTGAAAGCCCAGAAGTTCGCAATAGAAACTCAAAGCGGCATCCAGGTTGCGTGTCGCTAGCACCGGTACGACGTCTTTGAGTATTGGGCGATCGGGTGCGGGATTGTCATTCATGATTATCCCAGTTGTTCGGGTTGCGCGGTTTGTGCTTGTATAGATGGTAGCAAATTTACCGACCGTTCGTTTTGTCTTGGCTGAACCAACGAATCTTTTTCGCTTCGTTGTCATTATTCCGATGGTTAAATCGCGAGCCTTGATCAAACTCAAATTTGACTCTTGGAGCAACCGAAAAAACTGACGTTGCCAAGATTCCTGAGTTTCGAATATCAATGGGGTCGGGAACAAACGGGAAAAACTGGGATTAGTTTGCGCTACCAATGATTAAACACCCTCCTACCGCGACGACACGCGGATTGCGACTAGTTAGCAACCTCAAGTATTGCAGTTCTTGCTGGAGATACGACGTGCATCGTCGTTGCCATGGCCCCGCGATGGTCGTCGGAGCGCTCACGGTTCTGACTTGCGGACTTTACTGGGTCGTGGGCCCATCACAATGCACTTGCTGCGGCAAAAAGCGTTGGTTCTAGGCTCTTCTCAATCCATAGCAGGCTGTGGCATGGATTCGCGGCTTGCCTCAATTGACACTTCCAAGTCGGAAACGGCAATCTCTTCTTCAGGCTCAATGCCCTCGATCAGTTTCTTTTGATCATCACGAATGGGGCCGACGACGAGCCATCAACTTTGCTATTTGTCGGAATTGGCCTGTTTTCTAGAATCTCGTACTGAATGGTCAACGCCGGTCGGTCAAACTTGCGCCGAATTTGAATGGTCGTATGCGCTGACAGGGAAGTCGCAAAGAACGTGGCGAGGATGCTATGGCACTTGATTCACTTTGGTATTATTCACGCGAAGACGAAAAACGGGGACCCGTAACGTCCAGTGAAATCCACCGCCTTGCACACAAGAGAAAGATCCGTCCGGAGGACCTCGTTTGGTGTCACGGGATGGACAAATGGGTCCCGGCAAGAACCATTCGCGGCATGTTTCCGGAAGATGACGACGCAGGTCTGCTGACCGATATGTTTGAAGCGCCGCAATCGCAAATCGTCGAAGAGGAGGAAGTCGAGGCCGACGGGCCGCCCTCTTTGGATCAAGTCAATCGTTACGACGAAAAAGAGGAAGAACCAAAACTGGAGCCGATGCCCGAAGCCTTGCAGATGGTCCACAAATGGATCGAAAAGCGGGGCCGGATCATGGTCGTTGCCGGACTCATGTGTTTTCTGCTTTGCCAAGGGTGCGAGTCCATTGGCAATCATCAGGTTCGACGCTCCGTCGCTTCGTTTGAGTTGACTCAGTTCCTGTTCAATGATCGCTTTGACAAGCCAATCGCATCATTGGAATCGGACGTTTTGCGATACCAGATGATGCCAGCTCTAACCCAGGCTGATGCGGAAACGCTGCAAAGAAAGAACAATTCTTTGAATAGTTTGAAGAATGAGCGGGCCATCGAAATGGCCAAAAACGAAAGCGGAGAATGGAGCCGGTATCGCAAAACCATTCAGACGCAAAAAACCAACTTTGCCATTTGGAGTTACTATCGACAAGGTTTCCTGTTGCTGGCGGTTCTGGCGATTGCCGTCGGATGCTTTGGTCGTTTCTTTTCAGGCAAGTCGTCAAAACATGAAAAGTGGCTCACGCTCGGTTTGCTAATTGCGCTGATGTTGCCAAACATGGCCAAAGCATTTGGGTGACCAAGCGCGCAAATTCGAATGGATTCCTGCGAGTCGTTTTCTTGCGGAGTCTTTGACAAGCCCGAGCATTTTGACGCGACATTCGCTTCAACGATGGAATAAAAAAGGTGCACCGACCCGAGTCGATGCACCTTGCTGATTTTTCGATTAAAGGAGGATCGGTTTACATTGTCCCCATTTTTGCAACCAGGTCCGCTGTTCGACAGCTGTATCCCCATTCGTTGTCGTACCAACTCAGAACCTTGGCCATTTTTCCGTCTTCACCAATGGTCTGCGTGAAGTCTTTGGCGAAGATCGAGCTGTGCGGATCGTCAATGATATCGGAAGAAACGAGCGGATCCTCGGCATAGCACAAAACGCCTTTGAGCGGCCCTTCGGCGGCAGCTTTCACGGCCTCGTTGATCCCTTCAACCGTCGCGGCCTTCGAAAGGTTGACCGTCAGGTCGACGGCACTACCGCTGCAAACGGGAACTCGCATCGCGATACCGGTCAGCTTGCCGTTAAGTTCTGGAATGACCAGCCCGACGGCTTTGGCAGCGCC
>CAYSXI010000339.1:0-2980 GCA_964434955.1 uncultured Pirellulaceae bacterium | reverse complement strand
ACGCGCTGCATGTCCACGTTTTGCGCGAGCATCAGAGGTTTGCCGTCGTCCTTGTACTCCAGTTGAGCGAGGGCTTCCAGGTTTTGGTCAGCCAGGTCCGCGATTCGATTCAACACCTTCGCACGCTCCTGGGCCGTCGATTGCGACCAGGCAGGAAACGCGTTCTTGGCGGCAGCCACGGCCAAATCAAGATCGTGCTTGTCCGAGTCTGGAACTTGTGCGAAAACTTCACCGGTGGCGGGCTCCGGATTATCGAGCCATTGGTTTCCGGTAGGATCAACAAGTTGGCCATCGATGTAGTTCTGTATTTTGGAATCAAAATCACTCATGGCGATGAACCGATACGAAGATTTCTGGGGACGTGTTTTTGACCTGAGCCAGGCATTCAAGATAAGTATTTCTCAGAGCTTCGACGAGTCCCAGCCAAACCACTTTGGTGCGCCGGAGGCATCACGTCGTCCCGTTGGGATGGACGGATTCGTCGGCGATGTGAATCAGGGAAGTAGCTGCAATTGCGACGTGATTGCGTTGGTTCCTCATTGCAATGGTACGCATACCGAAACGGTGGGGCACATCGCGAACGAGGAAGTGCTGATTTCAAAAACCAAGATTCCTGTGCTGCTGACGTCACTTTTGATTACGGTTGAGCCGGTGACCCGTGAACAAAGTTCCGATACTTACCGCCCGCCCATTGAGGCATCCGACGAGTTTATTTCGGCTTCGTCGCTAAAGCAGGCGTTTGCGGGTCAGGAGCTTGGCCAGTTTGACGCGTTGATTGTTCGGACTTTGCCCAATGAGCTGGACAAAATGTCGCGGAAATATGCCCATGGCAGGCCGCCGGCTTTTTTCTCGGTCGAAGCCATGGAAGCCATCTTCGAGGCCGGATTTCAACACTTGTTGGTTGATTTGCCTTCGATTGACAAAATGTGGGACGAGGGAAAACTGACTTGTCACCATTTATTCTGGAACATGGTCGAAGGAACGAACCAGTTGACCGAGTCGGTTCGTCAAGAAAAAACAATTACCGAAATGATCTTTGTTCATGAAGCCATTCAGGACGGCGTCTATTTGTTAAATTTGCAAGTCGCAGATTGGAAAATGGATGCTGCTTCGAGCCGTCCCGTCCTGTTTCCTCAGGTTCAGTGAGTTTGCGATGAAGACGGAAGCCAAGTTTCAGCCGACCCTTGAATTTGCCAAATCATTGGACCAAGCCGACGGCCTCGCTGAATTTCGCGAGCAGTTTCATTTCCCTCGCGACGCCAAAGGCCAGCAAGAAATTTACCTCGTCGGGAATTCCTTGGGGCTGCAGCCAATTCGTACCCGTCGCTACATCGAGGAGGAGTTGGACGCCTGGCAAAATCGCGGAGTGCGCGGCCATTTCCAAGGTGAACATCCCTGGATGCCCTACCACGAGTTCCTCGCCGCGCCGATGGCAAGTTTGGTTGGCGCCAAGGAACAAGAAGTCGTGGTGATGAATTCTTTGACCACGAACTTGCATTTGATGATGGCGAGTTTTTTTCAGCCTGATTCAAAACGAAACAAAATTCTGATCGAGGAACACGCGTTTCCTTCGGATCACTACGCGATTGAATCGCAGATTCGTTTTCATGGATTGGATCCGGCCGAATCGATGGTCCTTGCCAAACCGAGAAACGGCGAAGCGTTGCTTCGCGGTGAAGACATTTTGGAATTGATTGCGACAAACGCCGACGAGTTGGCACTTGTTTTGTTGCCGGGTGTTCAATACTACACCGGCCAATTCCTCGATTTGGAGGCCATTAGTTTGCTTTGCAATCAACGCGGGATCCGAGTCGGATTTGATTTGGCGCACGCGGCGGGAAATGTTCCTTTGTCCCTGCATGATTGGGAAGTCGATTTCGCGGTGTGGTGCAGCTACAAGTATTTGAATAGCGGGCCGGGTTCGGTTGGAGGGTGTTTCGTACACGAAAAACACTTTGGCAATTCGCAGCTTCCCCGATTGTGTGGATGGTGGGGGCATGATAAGTCCACCCGTTTCTTGATGGAAAATAAATTCGTTCCGATTCCGACGGCAGAGGCATGGCAACTCAGTAATCCACCCATTTTGTCACTTGCCGCCATTCGGGCTTCGTTGGATGTGTTTACCGAAGCCGGCGGAATTAAAAAGCTGCGTGAAAAATCGAAGCAGTTGACGGGTTATATGGAATCGCTGCTGAAGCATGAGTTGGCTGATTTTGTCGATGTGATTACTCCTTCACAGCCGAATCAGCGCGGTTGCCAATTATCGCTCGAGGTACGACTTGAAGGCAGATCGGGAAAACAAATCCACGAAACTCTGGAAGCGAAATCAATCGCGACAGATTGGCGAGAACCCAACGTGATCCGGGTGGCTCCTGTGCCTTTGTACAACCGTTTTGAAGACGCTTTCCATTTTGTAGAAACCCTGAAAGTATTGCTGACTTCATGAAACGTCCCGAGCACATTGTGATTGTTGGCGCTGGGCTCGTTGGATCCTTGCTCGCCGTCTATTTGAATCGTCGCGGCTATCGAGTCACGGTCTTTGAGAAACGACCCGATATGCGCCGCGCGAAAATATCGGCCGGTCGATCCATCAATCTGGCTCTGGCCAATCGCGGAATCGAGGCTTTGCGTCAGGCCGGTTTGATGGAGCAGGTGGAGCCGCTATTGATTCCGATGCGCGGAAGAATGCTCCACGAGTTGGGTACTGATGCAAAGTTTTCGCCCTACGGCCAGCGCGAACATGAAGTGATCTATTCCGTCTCTCGCGGGCAATTGAACCATTTGATGATGACGGCCGCGGAAGAAGAAAAGCTAACCGAGATTTTTTTCGAACACGAGATTGCCGCGATCGACCTTGATTCGTCACGAATTGCGCTCAAGGACCATCAGTCCGGGCAGACGCGTTCCGTCGAATTCGATTTCCTGATTGGTGCCGATGGCGGAGGCTCGCGTGTGCGAGCGGAGATTATTGCTAGAACAG
>CAYSXI010000338.1:0-3038 GCA_964434955.1 uncultured Pirellulaceae bacterium | reverse complement strand
ATTACTCGTCGGCAATTTCGACCCAATCTTCAAAAGGTAAAGGCCCAACTTCCCAATGGGGAAGTGAAATCCCTGCGAGTTTGCGTGCAATGCATCCGCAGCGGTCGGGTTCGTAAAGCCGTCAAGCAGAAGCCATTTGAGCTTCCTCAAAAGTAGTCTTCCGGCAGCTGGTCAGTTTCTTTTTTGTTCACGTGGGTCGCGGTGCGCCATTACCCATATTTTGGGTCCCATGTTGGCCATTAGGTTTCGTGGACTTTCATCGCTGCGGAAACTCCTCGGCGTGAAGATTCGCCCAAGATGCTGTTAAGAGATATCAACTTCGGAATTACCGTCGCCGTTTAGCCGCGAAAGTCGGCAAAAAGTCTCGTCGTGGTGTTTTCCTCAGCTTGCTTGCGTTTTGGTTTCCGTTTAAAAAATGGACCGGGCAATATGGGGAAGCTCAAAATTAGTTTGGAGCCTGATCTTGGCAAATCTGATTGAAGGTTCTGTCGTCTCGATAAGTGACGCAGGCGATTTAGTAACCGATATCGGTGAGGACCAGCTGAATGGTGCCCCCCGAGATACTTCGGTAACGGTTTCATTTGGCCCCCACGAAACCAACGGGATTTTCACCGCCGATCATGGCGAACCTGATTCCACGCTGATTGCGATCGTGGGAGCGAGCGGATTCCTCGAAATTGGAATCGTCGGCCTGAGCATTCACGACATGCTGCAAGTGGGTGTCGGTGAAAAAATCTCCGTCAAATGGTAAAAGCAACCATTGGCCCAAGCCTTTTTGGCTTTGATGATCTGGTTCATTGAATCGCTCTCTTCAAACAACTTGGCAGAGACCGCAGGTCGGATTGCTGGGTCGCTTTCGTAACCGTGGAATAGCGCAGATGCAAAAAGAAGAATTGGAACGCCTGGATCGTGAACGGGTCTGGCATTCATTCACTCAAATGAGTGAATACCGACCATTCATTGTCGAATCGGCCGAAGGCAGTTGGTTGACGGACATCCATGGACAGAAGTTCTTTGATGGTGTCAGCAATCTGTGGTGCAATGTGCACGGACATAATCATCCGAAATTGAATCGCGCCATCGAAGCCCAGCTGAAAAAAGTCGCCCATGTAACCTCGTTGGGAATGTCAAACCCGGTAACGATCGAACTTGCAGAGAAACTGGTTCAGTTAACACCGGAAGGACTCAATCACGTCTTCTTTTCCAGTGACGGAGCAAGCGCGGTCGAGGTCGCCTTGAAGATGGCATTCCAGTTTTGGCATCAGGTTGAGCCCGCTCAAACCAAAAGAACCCGGTTCGCCGCATTGGGGCATGCGTACCACGGCGACACTTTGGGTAGCGTCAGTGTTGGTGGTATCGAGCATTTCCATCGGAAGTTTGATCCGCTCTTGTTTGATGCCATCCGGCTTCCGAGCCCGAATGTCTATCGAGCGTCAGCGGAGATCGGTGACGCCAATCCCACGGAGTGGTTTGCCCGAAAATATCGGGAAATCCTTACCGCTCACCAGGACGAAATCGCTGCCGTAATTATTGAACCCTTGGTTCAGGGCGCGGCGGGAATGATTGTGCACCCAGCTGGATTGCTTGCTGAACTTCGAAACATCACCGAGGAACTCGACATCCTATTGATCGCCGATGAAGTCGCCATGGGCTTCGGACGAACTGGGAAGTTGTTTGCCTGCGAGAATGAATCCGTTTCGCCAGACATTCTTTGCCTGGGCAAAGGATTGAGTGGCGGCTACCTCCCGATGTCTGCCACCATCGCAAACACCAAAGTCTGGAATGCGTTTTTGGGAAGCCACGGCGAAGCAAAAACACTTTTTCATGGTCACACCTACGGCGGGAACCCATTGTGTGCCGCGGTCAGCCTCGCTTCATTACAACTATTCGAAGACGAAAACACGCTCGAGCGTCTGCAGCCCTTGATTGCACATTTCCAAAACTCCCTGGAACGACTTCAAAGCCATCCAAACGTGGGTGACATCCGGACGCTGGGTTTGCTTGCCGGAGTCGAAATCGTCAAGGAACGGGAAACGGGCGAGCCGT
This sequence comes from uncultured Pirellulaceae bacterium, assembly GCA_964434955.1. Classification (GTDB taxonomy): domain Bacteria; phylum Planctomycetota; class Planctomycetia; order Pirellulales; family Pirellulaceae; genus JANQLU01. The sequence continues at coordinate 992 of CAYSXI010000338.1, read as the reverse complement.
TTTGCTGGACGGAACACCGCGGACGAAACGTTTGCCAGCACGCGCTGGACAAAAATGTATGGATGCGCCCGCTAGGTGACGTGGTTGTCGTGATGCCACCGTATTGCAGCACGGAATCGGAAATCGACCTCCTGGTCGACTCGATTGCCTACGGGTTGGATCGCGAATTCGGTCCTTAGCAGCCAAAAGACCAACCGAGTTCAGCCAGATTCTGAAATTTTTGGGTCCCCAAGTCTGTCTTCTGACGGAACTATCCTGAAGGAAAACGGAACCCGAAAATTACGTGAACGAGATTCACGTGACACGAATCCAGCGAAAGAACAGCATGTCTCACGGCTTCAAACTGGCAGTATGTCTTCTTTTGGTTGCCGCCATCCCGGCGGTCGCGCAACGCGGAGGCAAACGCCAAGGCAACAGTGGTAAACAAGGCCCCCGGCCGACCGATATTGAAGACAATCCGATGGAAATCGGGGCACCGGGCGTCGCCTGGTACACGACTTGGGAAACCGGGCTTGCCGAAGCTAAACGAACCAACCGCCCGATCTTTTTCATGTCGGCTGCGACAACTTGCTCGGGAATCTCGGGCGTTTTCTGACCAGGCTACACCGCCACGCAGAACGGTCTGTTCGCATCCGACGATTTTATTGACGTTTCCCGCGACTTCGTATGTGTTCGCATTGATTCATACGAGAGCAAAGAGCACCAAGAATACGTGCGCACGTTCCTTGACGGACGATTCGAAAACAGTGCGTTTTGTATTCTCGCGCCCAACGGTCAAGATTGGCTCTCTCGCGCCCATCGCGGTCCAGAGCATATTTTTGGTCACGGTGCTTCGCAGGCGTTGGCTCGTATCGCATTGGAACATCCCGTCAAAGCTGATCTGAGCGAATCGATCGTGCCAGATTTCCACAGCTTTCGACAAGCGTTGAATGTCGCGTCGGCAGATCAACGTGTGCTGGTCGTCATCAACGCGCCCGAGGCCAAGGAAAAAG
>CAYSXI010000337.1:0-3059 GCA_964434955.1 uncultured Pirellulaceae bacterium | reverse complement strand
ACGCGAATCGCGTTCTGGTCTCCCGGCGCGTCCCTGAATCCGGCATGGATTCCGCTGCCTTTGAATACTTCCTTGCCAATTTCCTGATTCAAAGCCGCAACGAGACGCTGTTCTGATTTCAGGTTGTTCTCCAACTCCATCAATCCAACAACGTCGGCGTCCATAGCAAGAATGGCCGCCAAAAGTTTTTGCTCTTGTCGTTTGAGTTCTTCGTCGGAGTCGGCGCCCCTTGCTCGGTTCTTCCCATCGTCAATCGTCGTGAAGTAATTGAGCACGTTGAAGCTGGCAACGGTCACTTTGGCGTTTCCGACGTTCGGTCGCGCCGGTCGCTCGGCGGGAGTCCAATTGAGCGGTTGGTTGGGAACAAGAACGAACTTGTCTTCCATTTTCATGACTTTGCCGGAAACCCCTTTGATTTTCGAACCCACTCGGACCGTGGGATAGGAATCCCCAAGTTCGGGGAATAGAGTCGGAGGGAAAATGTTTTCCTTGGTTTCGCCATCATCCAGAATGATCGTGGCTGCGTCATTGAATTTTTGTGCCTGGTTTATTTCTGAAACGTTGTTGCCTCCTTCGAATGAAGTTCCCGAAGGCTCGGCGTCGTTGGGGTCGATCTGGCTGGTTGGAATGTAAAGGCGGCTCCTGGCGATTTTGACCTGGCCTCGACGAATCAAATCATAGGTGTCGACAACGACCAGCTCTCCCGAGAGTGTGACTTCCTTTCCGACCAGCGATTCCCAATCGATCTGGTCCAAGGGGCCCTCGAGACCGCCTGCATTTTCTGAGTCCGAGTTGGATGATTTTCCCGCTCCCTCTTTGCCAGGCTGGGAGTTCGTTCCGCATCCGGATACAAAAAGCATCGTGGCCACTAGCAGGAACAGCGGGGCAAAGCGGTACATGGAATGATTGTCGGACATCAAATCGGGCTCCTCATTGATTCATTTCGCACCATCTAGGTTCGCCATTGGGCTGGTGGAGGTCAACTGCCTGTCGCCAATTCGGTCATTGCAATCGATTCCCGAATCGAGTTTCAGAAAATAACGCCACGGCCCGACGGGAGCGGAGCAATTTACCGTCGGTCGTCCGAAGCCCGTTGTTGCCGGTCAAGCAGCGCTCGTCCCAACCCGGAATTGGGAGCCGACTCAACGAATACCTCCGGAATGCCTTGTCGATCGACTTCGCGGAGAAACTCATAGAACCCGGCGGCATAGTTTTCGATCGAATCAAAAACCTCGGTGAGAACCAGGTCCTCGTTTACGTCGGGAGTCCGAGTGCCGCAGAAGGCAGCCGGACCGTCGATCGCACTCGCGTCGAAGGACGCCGAATCGACGAGATGGACTTTTGCATTCGGTTGGTAATGCGGGTGAAGCAAGCCCGGTGAACTGATGGACTCAGCCGCATCCTCCGCCGGGCTCGAATTCTCGACAACCAGTTGCTTGACGGATGGAATGTGCTGTTGGATTTGCTCAAGGGTGATTGCTCCCGGGCGAAGAATGATCGGTGTTTCGCTTCGGCAATCAACAACAGTTGATTCGATCCCAATGCACGAACAGTCTTCGCAAAAAACGGCGTCGATCCGTCCCTCAAGGTCCTCTAGAACGGACTTCCAAGTGGTTGAACTTGGGCGACCGGAAAGGTTGGCTGAAGGCGCCGCGACCGGGACGTTGGCTTCTTTCAGGATTTCATTTGCCGTTGGATGGCTGGGAATTCGCATCGCCACAGAATCCAGGCCAGCCGTGACAAGTTGAGAAATGGAATCGGCCTTGGGAAGCACAACCGAAAGTGGGCCCGGGCTGAATGTTTCAAGGAGCGTCCTGGCATGTGGCGTCAAGTCAGACGCGGCTTTTGCCCACATCGAGTCGTCGGGCAGATGGACAATCAACGGGTTGTTGCTGGGGCGACCTTTGGCTTCGAACAGTCTTTCAATCGCGGAAGTATTGGTCGCGTCGACTCCCAAGCCAAAAACAGTTTCGGTGGGAAACGCGACCAGTCCGCCCTCGCGGATGATCTTGCCTGCCTCGCGGTAGCAGCTAATCTCAAGTGTCAATTAAAACTCCATCGGCTTCGATCAAGCCACGGTCGTTCAAGGCATCGTTGCGTCAAAGATCGAACGCCGTGATTTTATACGCCTTGCAAATTGATGTCACATAGGCTGGTTCAAGACGGGATGAGTTTTCCGCCTGAGACTCCAGAGACAGTGTAGGTCACAAAAGCCGGATACCGGAACGATCGAAGACGAACAATTGAATCGTGGCCCCAAGTGGAAATTCGAACCAAAATACGAGCTGCCTCGGCTTCGTACGAACTTTTCTTGACGTTTGGGAGTCAAAGGGAATGGAAATCAACAGCCGGGTTTTAGCGGGACCGCTATGATCCAGTAAAATGGATGGAACTCTATTTCTCTCACCTTCGCGCGACAGCACGATGCTCACCTGGAATGACATGAATCGACACTTCGTTTGGATCGGATTGCTGGCCGTCAGTTTCGGCTTCAGCGCAGAATGGGCGGGCGCCCAGCCAAAGAGCAATTCGGTCAAGCTTTCTCTTAGCGACGGATCCGAGTTGATTGGCCAGTTGGACCGTTCAACAAGTTTGACTTTCCGAGTAGACGGGAATGCGGAACCCGTTGATCTTGAAGGGTTTCAGATGGTGGCGATCTCGAAGTTCCGCCCCGCGACCATCGAGAAGTTGAGAACCGAAATCAGCAAACTGATTGAGCAACTTGATTCACCCAAGTGGTCAGAACGGGATTCGGCGACACGTGAGTTAAGCAAGCTGGAAGGGCCGGTCGGCTGGATCCTGGGTGAGTTGCGAAACCGCCAATCCTTGGAAGCTTCCGTAAGGATATCCAGAATCGTTAAACAACTGAGTTCCCGCCCCGATCAAGTCCTCGATCCGCGTGATCTGGTTGTTGCCTCAGATCAAGTCAAACGAGGTTGGTTGAGCTCGAGCAAGTTGACCATCGAGACGGGGATCGGAAATTTGACTTTTGATCCGAGCGAGGTCATCAAGATTACAAAAGCCACTTACGAGCCGAGGGAGGAGATTGCTCTGCCGAG
>CAYSXI010000336.1:0-3101 GCA_964434955.1 uncultured Pirellulaceae bacterium | reverse complement strand
GACGTAGGCGCCTTCGCGACTGATGTCCGCCGCCCGCAGGATGTTTGCGAAACTTGTGGGGTTTTGCTGATTGGGTCGAATCACGATTCCGCGGGAAGAGTTTCCAACCGGAAGCGGGATCTTGTTGCGATCCAGGACAAACACAAATCGTCCGTCGCTCGCCGACTGCCCAAACGATGAGTCCAGCCAAATCCGCGACAGTAGTTTCTTTCGGGCGGTGTTGGCCGTGCCGAAGGTTTCCTTGTCAGTGTTTTCAAAGACCATCTCATCGGGAAATACCCAGGTCCTTTTTCCCGTCTTGAAATTCACGCCGACCAGTTTGTTGGACGAACGAAACATTAACGTGTCACCGACAGCAAGCGTGTGCATGGCCGGAATCGAGGGCGCATCATTGACCACGAGTTCCGCATGAATTTTCTGAGCAACCTTTTCGAGGTCGGGGTCATTGATTGTCGGGATACGCCAACGAGGATAACGAAGTGGGAAACCTGATCCACTATTTGCGTTTCTTTGCGGGTTGCCACGGTGCATGATCCATTGGTTGACCGAAGCAAGACGTCCCAAGGGGGAATCGCCAATCATGTTGGCAAGCCATTCGACCGGATCGGCTCCGGCTTGATAAAGCGGAACGTCTCGACCATCAAATTGAATGTTGGCGGATGTGGTGCGGGCTCTTAATCCCTCAAGCGTTTTCGAGGCCCGCTCATTGTTTCTGCCCAACACCCAACAAGTCGCCAACAGAATTGACGCTTCCGGGTCGTGAATCTTTCTCGCTTCCTTGTCATCAACGATCCGTTGAAACGCGAATGCGGCGGCGACGGGACGACCTTGTTGCAAATGGTGGTGGCCAAGAATCATGGTCGCCATGTAGCCCGGTGGCGTATGGAAGTATCGTTGAACCACGTCCGCGATCTTGGTGTAGTCCGACTCCGTGATGGCTTCATTCAAAAGTTGCCTGGCTTCAATGCCATATTTCAGCTCATAGCCCGATCGCTCTTTTTTGGGAATCGTCCCAAGCAGTCTTTGGGCTTCGCGGCGAAGGCTGACCGCAAGATTCGACTCATCATCGACGTAGCCGAGATAATCCTGATTTCCACTCGCCGCAAGAACCTCACCTAGGTAGGCTGCGGCGTCCCGGTAATTCTGTTCGGAAATCGCTTCCTTCGCGCGCTTGATCGGCCGCGAAAACTCACGGGGAGCCGGGACAAATGCATTTCGCTGGACATCATTTTCCTTGGTCCCTGGCTTTGCGATAATCTGTCCGCTCACCGGCGCGATCAAAGTGAAGCACAAAATCAAACTGAAAGGGCAACCAACCAACAAGTGGATTCGTTTCAACATTGCCGTTTTCGACATGGTCCAAGTCCGTAAAGGATTCGATCGATGAATGGAGAGCAGGAATGCCTAAATTGAGAAGCGAAAAAGGGCGAATTCGTTCCCCTGCCCTACTTATATAATACCTGATTAAAATGGCCCCCAAAACATCAAGGCGGGCGTGCTCGTTTCATTTGCCCACAATTATTCCCGTTTAGGCAGACTTTTAGGCGTCTCCGCTACCGTTTGCAATTTGGAAGCATGGTCGACACATCGATTCAGAACGAAGTTGAGAAGTTACGCGAAGAAATCCGCAGCCACGATCAACGGTATTACGTCGAAGCCGAACCGGTCATTTCGGATACGGAATACGATCGGCTCATGGATCGCCTCAAGAAACTTGAGGCCGAAAATCCGGGGCTCGTCACCGCCGATAGTCCAACCCAACGCGTTGGCGATCAACCGGTCGAACACCTGGAGCAACTACCGCACACGGTTCCCATGCTGTCGATCGACAACACCTATGGGATCGAGGAACTTCAGAAGTTCGGGCAGCGTACCGCGGAAACGCTAGGACAAGAACCGGAATGGGTTGTTGAGCTCAAGATCGACGGTGTGGCGGCGACAATCATTTATGAAGATGGGCATCTGGTCCGCGCGTTGACGCGAGGTGATGGCACGGTTGGGGATGATATTACCCATAACGTTCGAACCATTACGGACGTCCCTCTGAGGCTCAATACCGATTCGCCTCCGAAATTGTTGGAAGTGCGAGGCGAAGTCTACATGACCAATGAAGAGTTGGTGCGCTTGAACGAAAAGCAAATTGCGGCCGGGCAGAAAGTCTATGCCAACACGCGGAATGTGACGGCCGGAAGCATTCGGTTGCTTGATCCAAGGCTTTGTGCCGAACGAAACCTCCGCATGTTCTGCCACGGTACCGGACGCTGCGAAGGGCTCAAGTCGAACAACTACGTTGACTTCCTCGAAGAAATTGGCGATTACGGTTTGCCGCCCACGCCCAACGTTGCCGCGTTCAAGAAATTTGATCAGGCCGTCGAGCACTGTCAGCAAATTACGGAAAACTTGCACGAGTTGGAATTTGAGGTCGACGGTCTCGTATTGAAAGTCAATCGTTTCGACCAACGCGAGGAACTGGGAGCGCGTTCGAAAAGTCCGCGATGGATCGTCGCATACAAATGGGAAAAGTACGAAGCCATCACCAAGCTAAATTCGATCGAGGTTCAGATCGGCAAGACCGGTGCGATTACCCCGGTGGCCCATTTGGAGCCGGTTGAGCTTGCGGAAACGACCGTCAGTCGCGCCAGTCTTCACAACGCGGACGAAATTGCTCGCAAAGATATTCGGGTGGGCGATGTTGTCGTTGTTGAGAAAGCGGGAAAAATCATTCCGCATATTGTTCGTGTTGAGAAACATGAACGTAAATCGGAGCTTCCAGAATTTCAGTTCCCGGTTGTTTGTCCCGAATGCGAAACGAAGCTGGTCAAAGACGAAGGGGGCGTTTACATTCGCTGTCCAAATTACGATTGTCCAGCGCAACTCAAAGAAAGGCTTCGGTATTTTGCCAGTCGTAGCGCGATGGACATTGAAGGTCTTGGCGACAAGCTGGTTGATGCTTTGGTGGAAGAAAAGCTGGTCGCCAACTACGGCGACTTGTATCGCTTGACTTCCGAGTCCGTGGCTTCGCTTCCAAGGATGGGCGTCAAGTCAGCCGACAAGCTGTTGGCGGCAATTGGCGACAGCAAGTCGCGCGGATTGGACCGTGT
>CAYSXI010000335.1:0-3145 GCA_964434955.1 uncultured Pirellulaceae bacterium | reverse complement strand
CCTTGTGTTGCCCGTCGCATAGGGGCTGGTTTTCAGACAGGCCGCAAGTGCAATACGCGTATTTCTTTCCGGCTTCCAACTCGACTTGGCAAGGACTTGTTCCGGCAACTTTTGGGCAATCCATTTCTTGTTCCTTCAAAAAAGTAATCGAATCGTCGATGCGATGAGATTACCCGCGTCCCGGACGTGAGTCAATCAGATTTCAAGGGAACGAAAACGGATTCGAGCACGGCTTTTGAAAGATCAACTGGGAATCGACCTGGTCGAATTTTCACTTGTCGAATTCTTTGAGCAACTCAAAAAGCAAAGCCGTTGGATCGTCCGAAGACGATGGCTTCTTTGTGAGGTCCCAGGCATCGAGCCATTTTTGGCTTTTGAGCTTGAGTCCATAATCCTTGGCAAGTCTTTTTTCAAAGTCCGGCATGTGAGCGGCGCCGTAGAATATCGCAATCTTCTTGTGCCCGGCGAAAACTTGACGACTCAACTCCTTCATGGCTTCCTCATTGCGATCTTGAATCAGGATTCGATTCAACGCGGTGCCGAGTCCCATGTCGAGTGCTTCGGAATCAACAAATTGTTTGGCCAGCATCAATTTCATTTTGCCGGGGTCACCGAACATGGCCAGCGGATTCGCCTGGGCGGCATCCGACGCCGAGCCTTGGCCCTTTCCCGACAGGTTCTGTTTCTTGATGACTTCCGAAAGTGTATCGAGCACAACCGTCATGGTTGACTCTCCACGCTCCGCCATTTTTTTGGCGATTTCCTCAGGCGTCAAATCCGCATGTACAAAATTCTTTGCTTCGTAATCAATGTTTTCCAGCTGTGAGTCCAGGCCCATCATTTTTTGTGGCATCGCCTGGAGCATTCGAAGCGGGTTGTCGGATCCGGCAAGTTTCTTGTTTGTGATTTTTTCATCATCGGGTGCGACCAATTCATAAAGGACAACATCGTATTCTTTGAGCAACTTGTTAATGGCCTGGTAATAGGACTTGTCGCCAATGTGGACGACACCGACCAGATCCACCGTGACCTTTGATTTACCGTCGTCGGCCGCAAAACGACTTACCGCAGTCTGCATGGCAATGGGCCTGCCTTTTTCAATTCGAAACTGAATGTACTTGGTTTTTAGCTCTTTCTTTTGGTCCGACGAGCTTTTGGTACGCGATTCCGACTTCGATGAGTCCGATTTTTGGGCGTAACCGTTCAAACCAAGGATGGTCGAGAAAAGGAATACGAAGGTCGCGATGACTCGAATAGAAAGCCGTTTTTGCATGATTTCACCTATGGCCGTCTCGGCCGATATACCGTCGCCACGAGGGCAGAAACTGAAAATGCGCCCTAGAACTTATTCGGGAATTCGCAAGCTCTCCGGCATCCTTGGAAAATCTTTGTGAATTTGAGAAAAAAATTGAGCCCGTTTTCAGCACCATGGCAGTGCCCGGATGAAGGACAAGCCTCGTTGGGTGAGTCGCAGACCGACGATCGCTCGCGTGCGACGAAGAAAGCTACGATTAATCTTTGGCACTGGCCATTCTCGTAAGGCAGGCCTTGCCCGTTAAAAAAGCAGGGAGTACTTGCAAGAGCAGGCGGTACTCGCAAGAACAGGCAGAACTCGGTAGCGCAGCCAACGCTAGATGAACAGGTCGGCGCCGAGAATCAGCGCTAGAATGATCAGCATGAAACCAACGACCCAAATGCCTGCCTTGACGGACTGAATGAGGATCTGCGGAAGGAATTCATGTCGCGTCGCCCCGTAGACAAGACTAATTGCAACAATTGCCGGGACGGCATACCACATTTGGGCGTCCATGATCGATCCAATCATTTCTTGGGAAAGCAGGAATGATGTCATGGTGGAGCCTGGTTATCTGGATAGGGTGAATGGAATTTTTCTTAGCCTTCCGCGAAGGCTGTTGGCCTGATTTTACTTCGATTGAATCATTTTTTACCGGGACTCTTTTTCCGACGTTTCGGTTTGTTGCGGGGCTCAGGCCCTTTTCTTTCTTTCTCACCGGCGGTTGCTTCGTCGGCCGAGTCGGATTCCTCTCCGGTTTTTGCCTTCGAGTCATGGCCTGGTTCTGCGTCGCCATCCTCGGAGTCCGAGCCATCGCCTGTTTTTTTCTTCCTCATGATGGCTGGCCCGGCAAAGGCATCGTAGACGGCAAGCAAATTGAGTAGGCCGGCGACAATGCAATAGAGGGTTCCGATCTCGAATAGATTGCCCATTTCGGCATGCCAGGCACCAAGCGTGTCCATATTGTCGGGATCGATGACTCCGGCCGGGGCGGCCATGAATCCATCTTTGATGGTGGGCAAATCCGATTTGTAGTCGTCTTTGTTTTTGATAATCGTGAACTGTTGGGCACCAAAGGTTTGGTCGCCGGGATAGCGTTCCGCCATGACGAAAAGCGGGTCCCCGCCGTCGCGCGTTTTCGCGTATTGCATCAAGGCCGGGAAAGCTGGGGCTCCGACTCCCATCTGAAAGAAGAATTGCCAACGCTTGTCATTTTCCTTCCAAGAAGCGTAGACGCAGCGCCCACGACCCAAACCAAGCCCGACAAAGAAAATTCCAAGGATGCAAATCATGAAGATGAAACCCTTGGCGAAGCGGCGCTGGTAAAAATGGCCGGCGCCTGGCCAAAGCCACGCCAGGATCGCGGCGATATAGGGCTCTCTCAGCTCAACCACGACGTCGGGATGATCGTCTTGTTCGATGTTAACCGTTGTCATAAAGTTTCTTTAGGTTCGAAAAGTGAACTGGCATTGTAACCGCCGTTTGGCACCTTTCGATAGATCACTTGGGACCATCGATCCAAGCCGGCCCAGCTTTCTGGCCGCATTTTTTGTACCCGCGTGCAAAATATCAAGTTTCATTTGTTCTTCAGACAAGTTACGCATGTCTTCGCGATTTTTTGTTTCGAATATCCAGAATGATCATGTTTCGATCAGCGATACCCAGGTGCACCATATTCGAAACGTGATGCGTTTGGATGTGGGGGATCGGCTGACTTTGTTTGACGGTCAGGATCATCAAGCGTTTGCGGAAATCGAATCGATTTCACGGTCCGAGGTCGCATTGCGAATCATCGACCGCCAAGAAGTATCCTGTGAATTGGCAAGTGCGATTCATATTGGCATGCCCTTA
>CAYSXI010000334.1:0-3148 GCA_964434955.1 uncultured Pirellulaceae bacterium | reverse complement strand
CGGAGTCCAGAATTGATTGACGGCGACCCAGGAAGCAACTCCGGCGAGCACGAGAAAAACCACAAGTGAAAAGACTTTGAATTTCATGGGAGTCTCAATGTTTCTCTATGTTGTCCAATGCACGTTCGAAGACCCGGACGTGGCGGCCGAGTGGCTGGATTGGTTGCGAGTCGAGCACGTTCAGGATGTGGTGGACGCAGGGGCCATCGAAGGACGGATCTGGCGGCTCGATGGTCCGACTTTGACGTATCAGATTCATTATCAGTTCCCAAGTCGCGAGGCGTTTCAGATTTATGAGTCCGAGCACGCGCCCCGATTGCGTGAGGAGGGGCTTCGCAGATTTCCTCTTGAACTTGGTTTGAAATACGAGCGGGTGACCGCTGAAGCAAGTTAAGCAAAGTGCGGCGTCCAGTTCAAAAGACCCCCGAGGCTTTTTGTTTATTTCGCGTGATTGCCAAAATTGATACCTTTTGAACCGATCATGGTGTGAAAATACCCGTTTTGGCTTGTTCAGCACTCACATATGGCCAAAATGAAAAGTTGGAATTGAACGACCACTTCCTTGTGGCTGTCGTTCAGATGCGATTTTTATTGGAAGTAGGAACGATGAGCCTGCCTAGCAAACTCACCTCTGCATTTGCTGCAATCTTGATCCTCATGTCTTGCGGGTGTTTCGGTGGTTCGAACCAGCAAGATGACGACTCGGAAAAGTCCAAAGTCTTGTATTCGGACAATCCGACGGCAGTTCAGCCCTGGTTTGAGAATGGCGATGCGTTTTCGCCGGAAAAATGGCCCGACGAGTTCCTGGCTCAAATTGCCACGGATCGGCTCAATGCGATGGCGGAATCGCTAAGAAGTTTGTCCTTGCAGGATTCTCCAAAGCCGATCATCTCGAATCAATTGCAGATTTCCGGTTGGCGGAAAAGCCAGTTGAAAGCGTTGTATAGCAGTCAACAACTCATCGCTGTGGGTAGTGAGATTGGCAAAACGGAGACGGCCAATTGGTCGACGACGGGTGGCCAGCCTCTGAGCGGCAGGGCTGCGTTGGGCGCCTTGTTGGAACCTTGGAGCAACTGTCCAAAAATTTCCGCGGTCGTCGAGGTCGAATCGGTTGAATCAAATGAAACCAAATTCGAATGTGACGTGATCGTCTCGATCATGGGCGAGATCCCGGAAAAGGGCAGTCGGCAAGCGTCGATGATTTGGAGAGTCGGTTTCAGCAGCAAGTCAGCGGATTCCGCGGTCATCGAAAAAATTCAAATCAAACACTACGATGAAGTTTCGTTTTTGAACCCCTCGGTGACGCTTTTCCGGGATTGTACGAAATCGGTCTTTGCGGATTCCAAGAGCTTCCAAGGACAGTTTGATTCAAGCAACTACCAGTGGGTTTGGAGAATGGGTGCACGCCGATTGATGGGCTGGGAAGGCATCTCGGTTGCCGATGTGAACAATGACAACCTGGACGATGTTTACATTTGCCAAGGTCAGGGCCTTCCCAATCGGCTGTACCTGCAAAATGAAGACGGCTCGTTGCGCGATATATCCTTGGAGTCGGGTACCGCGCTTTCCGAACCGACTGCCGCCGCGCTTTTTGCTGATTTCGACAATGATGGCGATGAAGATCTGATCCTTGCTTTGCGTCCAGGGCTTGGAATCCTGGTCAACGACGGCAAGGCAAAGTTCCATTTCAAAAAATTGTTGTTCTCTGCCCCCAACGCAATTTCATTATCCGCCGCGGATATTGATTCGGATGGTGACTTGGACGTTGTGGCAAATTGTTACCTGCCCCAGGTCCGCCCCGATGCTGACTTCGGAGCTCCCAATTCCGCGGTGGACTGCACGAACGGCGGTGGACTGGTTGTGTATCGCAACGAAGGCCAAATGGAATTCGCTGATTACACCAAACGGGCCGGCATTCAGAATCGAAGGTATTCAACCAGCACGAGGTTTTTTGACCACGATGGGGACGGAGACCTGGACATGTTTTCAACCAACGACTTTGGTCCGGTCCAATATTGGGAAAACAAAGGGGACTGGTTTTCGGAGTCGAAACTGGTGCCTGAGATTCACCAACCCGGGATGTCCCGAAGTATCCATTTTGTCAATTTCGATGGGGATGCGAAGCCCGAGATTTTTGTGTCCTTTGGAACGACCGGGACGCATCGAAGGATCGCAAACAGCTACCGGCAATCCGAGGATTGGCAGAAAGTTGAGCGCGGGCAAATGCAGAGCCTGGCCCGGCGGGAATTGGCAGTGGGTATCGGCACGAGCGAGCCAACCTTCATCCCGCCGGTTTCCATGGGCAATGAAACGCTCTCAAGTTTTGCAGCGGACCTCAACGGGGATGGACTTGAAGACATCGTGTCGACCAACGGTGGCACGACACGTGGCGGGAAACTCGATTGGAACGGATTTTTCTGGAGGGAAGTGATTCCCCGATTGAAAAGCGGGCAAACGATTGAACGCAAAGAAGCGCTGCTGGGAAAATACATCGTGTTTTCAAATCATTTCCACGCGGAGGGAAGTTATTCCCCAAACCGTCGCAATGCGATCTGGCTCAATACGGGAAACAGGAGGTTGGTCGATATTTCCGCTGTCAGCGGCCTGGATTCGGAGCTGGACGCTCGGGCTTCTGTCTATGTTGATTGGGACCACGACGGTGACTGGGATGTTATCCAGGCAAATGGGCTTGCGCCACGAATCTCTTTCAAGCGGAATGAGTCACCCGCGGGCAACTACGTCAAGTTTCGTTTGCGGGGTACCGATTGCAACGCCAACGCGATCGGCGCGAAAGTCGAAGTGTATTTAAAAGGAGTCGAACAACCATTCGTCCAAAGGTTGCTGAACCGGACTGGGATGTTGACGCAATCGAGCAAGGTTTTGATTTTTCGATTGCCGAAAGATGGTGTCATCGAAAAAGTCGCGGTGGCTTGGCCGAACAAAAAACGGGACGAATTTCGGCAGATTGAAAACAGGAAAATGTATTTGTTGACGGAGGGAAGCTCGGCGCCACGAGAACTGGCTCGCAAGGAATCAGCTTCCGCGTTTGTGCCCAGTCAGCCCATGGCGGTTGCCGACGAGTTTACTTCCAGCTGGTTGTGGCCGAAGCTTCGTTCGCCGGCGCTTGAAGTTCAATTGAAGGGCGAAG
>CAYSXI010000333.1:0-3154 GCA_964434955.1 uncultured Pirellulaceae bacterium | reverse complement strand
TACATTCCGTGATTCGTTGCCCACGATATTTTCTTCTTCGTTAACCCTCTGTGTGGGGCTCTCCTGGATTTGGCAGCGGTCAGGCTTTGCGCACACAACAACCCCTTTGTGTTCGTCGATGCGTTGTCGATGAGCAAAACAAATTTCGAGAGTACTCAATGGTAAATCGTAACCTGATTCGGACGTTGGAAGATGACGTCCTCACAACTGAATTCAATGACATCTTCGATGACGAAAACTTCGACTTGACCGAGGCGTTGTTTCCAGCCGAAGGTGAAGCGCAAGAATTCGACCTGAACAAAATTGTCGATGGAAAAATCATCCGGGTCGATGACGAGGTCGTTCTCGTCGACATCGCATTCAAAAGCGAAGGCACCATTCCACGAAGCGAATGGGAAAGTCACGAAGAACCGCCAGAGGTCGGACAGGACATCAAAGTTCTGATCCTCGATCTTGAAGATGACATGGGACGTTCGGATCAACAGGGCGGCCTGATCCAAATCAGTAAGAAACACGCCGACCACATCTTGAAGTGGATCGACTTGATCTCGAAGATCAAGGAAGGCGACATCGTTACCGGTACTGCCACTCGAAAGATCAAGGGCGGTTTGTTGGTCGATATCGGCGTTCCCGTTTTCTTGCCTGCTTCGCAAGTTGACATTCGCCGACCGGGCGACATCGCCGATTACATTGGCCGAGTCGTTCAATGTGAGATCCTGAAGATTGATGAGCAGCGACGAAACATTGTCGTCAGCCGTCGATCGTTGATCGAAAAAGAACGCCAATACGCTCAGAAGAAACTTCTGGACGAATTGGAAGTTGGTCAAATTCGCAAAGGTGTGGTCAAAAACATCGCCGATTTTGGTGCGTTTGTTGACCTTGGTGGCATCGACGGCCTGCTTCACATTACCGACATGTCGCACACGCGTATCAATCGTCCTTCGGAAATGGTCTCGATTGACCAGGAAATCGAAGTGATGATTTTGAATATCGATTACGAGAAAATCAAAATCGCTCTCGGCATGAAGCAAATGTTGCCGAACCCATGGGAAAATGTCGAAGAGAAATACCCCGTTGGCTCGGTGCAAAAAGGCGAAGTCGTCAATGTCATGAGCTATGGTGCATTCGTGAAACTCGAACCGGGAATCGAAGGTCTGGTTCACATCAGCGAAATGTCCTGGGTCAAACGAATCAATCATCCGAACGAGATTGTTCAGATCGGCGACGAAATCGATGTTGCCATTCTCGGCATCGACAAGAAGGGTGAGCAAATGTCGCTGGGGATGAAACAAACCCAGGACAACCCTTGGGACAAGGTTACCGAACGCTATCCCATCGATGGACTTGTCAAAGGAAAAGTTCGAAACCTCACCAACTACGGTGCCTTCATCGAACTCGAAGATGGCATCGACGGCCTGCTTCACGTCTCCGACATGTCCTGGACCCGCAAGATCGGGCATCCAAACGAGATGTTGGAAAAAGGCGAAGAGGTGGAATGCAAGGTCCTCAACGTCGATACCGAACGTCGACGTATCGCGTTGGGCATGAAGCAGATGAACCTGGATCCATGGGAACAGGACATCCCAAGCAAGTACCAGCCTGGTCAATTGATCAAAGGAAACGTCACCAAGATCACGAATTTTGGTGTCTTCGTTGGTCTGGAAGACGGACTGGAAGGCTTGTTGCACATCTCCGAACTCGCCGATGAAAAAGTCGAGAATCCGGAAGAGGTCGTTAAAGTCGGCGACGAGTTGGAAGTAAAAATCCTTCGCGTCGATACGGAAGAACGCAAGATTGGTCTTTCTCGACGACGCGTCGAGTGGACCGAAGAGGAAGAAGCTGCGGAAGCAGCAGCCGAAGCCAAAGAGGCGGCCCAAGGACCCAAAAAGTCCGATCCGGCCGACCTCAAAGGTGGTGTTGGCGATTCCGGACCGCTCTTTAAATCGGTTAGCGAAATGAAAGCTGGCGATGAAGTCGGCGAAGAAGCAGCCGAGGGATCTGCGGAAGAATAAGTTGATTGCAAATCCTCAAGCCCGGTGAAAACCGGGCTTTTTTTGTGCGCTCACGTTAACCGCAATCCAAACCCCTGAAATCCAAACCCCTGAAATCCAAACCCCTGAACCTCGAATTGCCTTGATGCCAGCAGAAACTTGCGATTTGTGCCGTTTTCGTGAGGGGGGAAACCTTGGAAAAGAGATATCGTTTTTGGAGCTCGGCTTTGAGTTCCGGTCAGGGCTCCGTCGACTCGAAGCCCGGGCCTCAAATCTCCGCGCTTGTCCGAAGCACGGAACTTTTGAATCGTCGATATCTCAAAGGATCGTACATGACTAAGAAAAGTTGGTTTGGGCAGCGCCGAATCTGCCTGAATGCCCTCGTTGCTTTCTTTGCAATCGCCATGATGGCATCATCGTCCGTTAATGCGGCTGAGCCGGTTGTCAGCGGAAATTCTGGGGCAACCCCCGCGAACTGGCCCAGAACATTCGAATTGGTTTATTGCTGGGGCGGAACCACCCAGAACGATATTGATGCCTGGTGTCCCTGCGCCGAACTCACGTTGCACCGGCGCCCAAAAACGTTCGATGTGTTTGACTGTCTTTCAGGCAATTTCGTTGCCGATGCTGGAACCTGGAGTAAAAAGCGACGTTGGCGGGAAATCACTTTTGAGCTGAGTAACGGCGTCGTTTATCACGGCGTCGAGCAGCCGGACGGAACTTACTTTGGCACAATGTTGACACCTAGCGGAGTCTACGGGGTCTGGAGCGGAGAATTTGTGCCTTAGTCGATCACGTTTTCAACTTGAATTCACAACATGAGCCGTGATCAACGAAACCGTTTCGCAAGTTTCATCTTCGGAGCGGTTTCGTTTCTGCGCGCGGTGTTATGCGCGGTTGAACCACTCGCTAGCGCTTCGTGCTTGTATGGTTGGTGGTTGCGCGGTTGAACCACTCGCTTGCGCTTCGTGCTTGTATGGTTGGTGGTTGCGCGGTTGAACCACTCGCTTGCGCTTCGTGCTTGTATGGTTGGTGGTTGCGCGGTTGAACCACTCGCTTGCGCTTCGTGCTTGTATGGTTGGTGGTTGCGCGGTTGAACCACTCGCTTGCGCTTCGTGCTTGTATGGTTGGTGGTTGCGCGGTTGAACCACTCGCTTGCGCTT
>CAYSXI010000332.1:0-3174 GCA_964434955.1 uncultured Pirellulaceae bacterium | reverse complement strand
ACTACTTAGACTATAAGAATTTGTTAAGCGTATAGACCAAGGAAATTGTTCAAAAAACCTTCGACGCCATCGTCGATACGTTGGTCACGGAAAAACGAATCGAATTGCGGAATTTTGGCGTATTCGAGGTCAAGAAACGGGCCGCTCGAAAAGCTCGAAACCCTCGAACAGGTGAAAAGGTATTCGTCGAGGAAAAATTCGTCGTCACCTTCAAACCGGGCAAGGAAATGGAGGAGCGCGTTCGGCAACTTGAGATTCAAGAGAACGCGCGACGGGCGGCCGAAATGGCAGCTCAAAACCAGTTGCTCGAGAAAGATCCCGAACTCCCAAGTCCGGAAAGCAACGCTTCTGACACCATTGATTAGACGAATTTGTCAAACGGCAATTGCCTTGCATTCGGGCCGAACTGGTTACAGGCTGACTTGGTTACAGGCTGACTTGGTTATAGGCCGACTTCCAATCCGGTTGCACATCCCCTACAGGTCGAACTTGATGCCTTGAGCCAGGGGCAACGACGTGGAGTAGTTGATGGTATTCGTGGCCCGACGCATATAGTTTTTCCAAGCGTCGGATCCCGACTCTCTCCCACCGCCCGTGTCCTTTTCGCCACCGAATGCGCCACCGATCTCGGCACCGCTTGTGCCGATATTCACATTGGCGATCCCGCAATCCGAACCCGAAGGGGAACAGAACAGTTCCGCTTCTCGGACATTTTCAGTAAATACAGCACTCGACAGCCCTTGAGTGACCGAGTTTTGCAACTCGATTGCCTGCTCGAAGTCGTTGTATCGAACCAGGTAAGTAATCGGCGCGAAGGTTTCGTGCTGCAAGATTTCAGCGTCGGCTGAGATCTCGACAATGGCGGGTCGAACATAAAAGGCACCCTCCGAAGCAAAGTCAACTTCGAAACGCTCGCCACCGTGCACGACACCACCTTCGTTTCGCGCGCGCTCCAATGCGTTTTGCATGTTCTCATACGCTTGTTGATCGATCAGCGGACCGACCAGCGTGGATTGATCGAATGGGTTTCCGATCGGTATTTGGGCATAAACCGAGAGGATCTTTTCTTTGACCGACTCGGCAATTGAGTCGTGAACTATGAGTCGCCGAAGCGACGTACAGCGTTGTCCACAGGTCCCCACCGCCGCAAAAACAATACCGCGGATTGCCAGGTCCAGATTGGCGGTGGGTGTGACGATCGCCGCGTTGTTTCCTCCTAGTTCAAGGAGTGGACGACCGAGTCGCGAAGCAACCGTTTGGGCGACGCTGCGACCCATCGGGATCGAACCGGTGGCAGAAACGAGGGGCAATTTTCGATGCGCTGCCAGTTTCTGTCCGATGTCGGCGCCACCGACCACCAACTGAATGAGGTTGGGACTTGCGGGCTCAAAGTTCTTGATGCAATTCAAAGTGATCTGATGGCATGCGATGGCGGTGAGTGGCGTTTTTTCTGAAGGTTTCCAAACGACCGGATCGCCACAAGCCAAAGCCAGCATGGAATTCCAGGCCCAAACAGCGACGGGAAAGTTGAAAGCGCTAATGACGCCGATGGGTCCTAGCGGATGCCATTGTTCGGTAAGACGGTGGGCGGGACGCTCACTGGCGATCGAAAGACCATATAACTGGCGGCTTTGGCCGACGGCGAAGTCGCAGATGTCGATCATCTCTTGAACTTCGCCAAGGGCTTCCTGGTAAATCTTCCCGCATTCGGCGGTAACAATCACCGCGAGTGCTTCCTTGTGTTTTCGAAGTTCATTACCGATTTGTCGAACCAGTTCACCACGGACCGGAGCGGGAACCACTCGCCAATCGCGAAATGCCTGTTCCGCTGCATCGACGGCCTGGTTCAATTGGTCTTCGCTGGCCATCGCCAGTTGCGCGATTTGCGTCCCGTCGACTGGGGAGAAAACGCTAAGGTTCTCACCTTGTCCGGCTTGCCATTGATCCCCAATCGCCACTCCTAACGCTTCGTCGATTCCAATCGACTCAAAGGCCTGGTTCAACTTTTGCTGGATGTCATCTTCGGTCGTGGCCAAATTCATCATATGCCTGTCAAATGGAAGCGAGCCGGTTATCATGTCCTGAAACTCCATTCAATTTAGTCTTTCATCGGCAACTTGCCGAGCGGATCGAGCTTCGACTCAAAAATGGCACTCTTGTTGGGAACGGATGAAGCAGGGTACGGGCCAAACTTGGGCCCTCTTGTCGTCACGGCGACGCTCTGGCGAATTCCAGATGAACTCGATTCGACCACATCCGAGTTTGAGCATTTATTTCGCGATCTCAAATCGCTTCGGATCGATGATTCAAAACAGGTGTACGATTCCCAGACCAAGTCGCTGAAGGAACTTGAAAAAGCGGCGTTGAGCCTGGTTTCCCTTTTGGGCCCGCAGCCCGTCAATCTCGAAAAGCTTTTGGGTGTTATTGCCCAAAACTCCAACTCCGGGGACAAGCTCATTTGCTGGAAGGAAGGCCTTGGACTCAAGGTGCCCCGGGATGCAAACGGTCAGGAGATTGAGCGTTGTCGCGATGAACTGCGAGAATTTTTGTCTTCTCAAAAAATTGAATTGGTGGATGTCCGCAGCGAAGTGGTTTTTCCCGAAAGATTTAATCAGCTTTCCGAAAAGCTGGGAAATAAAGCCACGCTGCTCTCGACCGTAACGCTTGAGTTGGTGGACCAGCTTTTGTCCGAAAATCAAGGTTGGGATTCGCGACTCGAGATCCTCTGCGACAAGCATGGAGGGCGGAGCAAATATGTCCATTTCATCAACGATATTTTGACGGAAAACTTCGTCCAGATTGAACAGGAAGCCCTCCAAGAAAGCCGCTATTCGATTCACGGGTGCCATCCAACGCGAATTCGTTTCACAAGCAATGGAGAAAGATTTTTTCCCGTCGCATGTGCATCGATCGTTTCCAAATACATCCGCGAGCTCACAATGATCGGTTGGAATGATTTTTGGAAGAAGAAAGTTGGCGAAATTCAACCAACGGCCGGCTACCCCGTCGATGCGAAACGTTTTTTCGGCGAAATCGAGTCGGCTGCAACCTCGCTCGGTATGGCCAAAGATTCCATTTGGCGAAATCGCTAGTGAGCGACCTGTGATGCCTAATGGTTTCGGGTGTCCCTTTATCTGTGCCTGATTTCTGCTCGCTCGAAAGCCGCTTCAAAAT
>CAYSXI010000331.1:0-3188 GCA_964434955.1 uncultured Pirellulaceae bacterium | reverse complement strand
GCATGTGAACCAGGTAATTCGGCCCGTTGAATTTGATGCGGCCAATTCGGTCGAATTGCCCCTGGATTTGGTCAACGAGTCAAAACGAGTTGCGAGATTGACTTCCTTTGACTCGGGAACGAAACATGGGATCGCGTCGGTCCGCGTGCCGCATCACAAACCGGGAAGTGAAATCCAGTTACCTCAAGGAAACCTTGTGGTGGCCCGTTGAATCTGCCAAAAAGCCTGTTGAATCTGTCAAAAAGTAGGTGGCCAGCGTTTGCTTTTGACGTTGCCATGCATCGAGATTTGAACGAAGATACCGAGAGTCAATATCCTTGGAGTCAACTATGAAACGTTTTTGTGTTTTGGCGCTTTGCGTCGTCCTTTTTGCCGGCTGCCCGCCGCTTTCCCAGGTCAAGACGAGTCGTAACGGCGTTGCGGCCAATCGCGAGGTCAAGCAAGACACGAAACAGGAAGATGACGACAAGAATCCTCTTTTGAACCCTGCCTTGGCCAAGGAAAAAGCGCCCGACAAATACCGCGTTAAAGTGGAAACGTCGAAAGGTGATTTTGTCATTGAGGTGACTCGGGAATGGTCTCCGAAAGGCGCGGATCGTTTTTTTAATCTGGTGAAAGCAGGTTTCTTTAAAGACATCGCGATTTTCCGGGCGATCGAAGGATTCATGTTCCAATTTGGAATTCACGGTGATCCGAAAGTTAGCAAGGCTTGGAAGGACGCCAAGATTGACGATGACGAAAGCAAAGACGGCGTGAGCAACAAGCCAGGGTATATCAGTTTTGCAACCTCTGGGAAAAATTCACGTACAACCCAAATGTTTATCAACCTGGGTGACAATGGGCGATTGGACTCGATGGGTTTCACGCCATTCGGAAAAGTCATCGAAGGCATGGAAATCGTTGAAAAGATCAACACGGAATACGGCGAAAACCATCGCCGCGTCCAGATGCGGTTCCAGGCGGAAGGCAACGCTTACATCAAGGAAGAGTTTCCGAAAATTGACTTTATCAAATCGGTTTCGCTGATTGACGAAATGGACTGGAAAAAATAGTCCCCGACTGATTCGATTCAAGCCGGCATTTGCCGGCTTTTTTCATGCGCGAACGTCTCGGTTCTTGACCGAAATTCAAAGTAGAATCCCAAAAATTCGTTTTCAAACGTGGGCGATTCTATACAACCTTTACTGGAACCGTACGACTTACTTACAGCGATTCGATTATTGAGTTAGCAAACGATGAGTCGTAATACTGCACAAATCCTGAACGAGCTTTTGGTTTTGCGGGCGCAAGACGGAGATGAGTCTGCTTTGGCAGAGTTGTTTCGCGACTGGCAAAATCGCCTTGTCGTTTACGCGCAGGATTTGTTGAGCGACCGCGAGGCGGCCCAGGATGTCGTGCAGGAATCATGGTTGGCGATCCTCAAAGGAATTCGCAAACTCGACGACCCGGCCCGCTTCAAATCATGGGCTTATCGGATTGTTCATCACAAGGCGATGGATGTTTTGAGGCGGCGTGTAAAAAATCGGCAAGTCACACAAAATTCAATCGTCGAAGAACCGGCGGTCCCCCGCGAATCGAACGAGGTGTCTGATGTATCTCAACAACTTCGGATTGCGATTGCCAAGCTAAAACCGACCGATCGAACACTGGTTCGACTGTTTTACATCGACAACGTTCCGCAAAAGGATATTTGCGAGATTGTTGGAATCTCGTTGTCCGCCTTGAAATCGCGTTTGTTTCAAATCCGCAACAAATTGCGCAAGTTTATTGAAAGGGAGAACCATGAGTCACGACAATATTGACGACAAAATTCGTAAGGCCTTATCGCGCGAAGAGAACGAAGCTCTTGAGCCGTTCACCGGGGAACAATCTTTACTTGAACAAGGGTTGGGCTTGATGCGCGGTCGCAACCGTTTGATCAACCTTTGGGTGATGTTTTGTACGCTGGTTTTGATGGTTGCCGCCGGCATATGCCTTTGGAAATTCATGGTTTCGGAAGAAGTCGTGCCGTTGATTCGCTGGGGGCTGGGTCTTTCATTTTCCCTGGCGGCCGTATCGATGTTCAAGCTTTGGGCTTGGATGGAAATCGAGAAAAACACCACGATTCGTGAAATCAAACGGTTGGAACTTCAAGTCGCTCAGTTAAGCCGCAAGCTCGATGCCGACGGCGAGTAACGAAAGTGAAGGATTGGCGTAACGCCTCTCAGGTGGTTTTTATCCCGATTGATTTTCAATGTGATGAATCACGGAATTCGCTTCAACGTCTCCAATAGAAACCGCCAAAATTTTTGCACGGAGCTGATTTGAACTTTTTCATCCGGGGAATGGGCACCTCGGATGTTGGGGCCGAACGAAATCATTTCCATCTCGGGGTAATTGGTTCCGAGAATTCCACATTCGAGGCCAGCATGACAGGCGGCGACGTGGGCGGAGTCCTCGAACATTTCCTGGTAAAGCTCCGACATCAATTTGACAATCGTGGAATCAGGACTTGGTTTCCAACCCGGGTAGTCGCCAGAGAGTTCGATCTCGGCGCCAGTCAATGAAAGGAGTGCGGACAAGGCGTTTGCGAGATCATCACGCTCGCTGTTGACACTGCTCCGCGTCAGGCAGCCAATCACGAACTGCCCGTCGGCAACTTGAACTCGGGCAAGGTTGTTGGATGTCTGCACGAGATCTTCAATGTCGGGGCTCATTCGGTGGATTCCACTCAGGCAGCCGTAAATCGCACCCAACAAACGCGTTTGGAAATCCATTTCCAGCGCCGAGTTGACCGAAGTCCCACCCACGGTTACTTGCAAATCGGGATCCGTCGTGGCGTATTCTTTTTGCAGCGTTGCAGTCTCGTTGTTAAGCCATTCAAGGAACCCATCCAACGAATTTTCAGGAATGATAACGTCGGCGACCGACTCTCGGGGAATGGCATTCCGCAAACCCCCGCCATCGATGGCGGAAATACGAAGGCCAAAATTGTTGGCTCCCGCGTGAAGGATCCGGTTCATTAATTTGTTGGCATTGCCTCGGCCCAGATGGATATCCATCCCGGAATGTCCACCCTTGAGACCACGAAGCGTAATTCGTTTCGCGACGCCTTGGGCTGGCTCGCTTGAATAGGTCCCTTTGGCCGTTACATCCACGCCGCCGGCACAGCCGATCGTCAGCATCTCGTCCCACTCGGTGTCGAGGTT
>CAYSXI010000330.1:0-3198 GCA_964434955.1 uncultured Pirellulaceae bacterium | reverse complement strand
CCTCCAATTTTGTGAAACTGAATCCCCAATTCGTCAGAATACGATTCCGCTTCTTGGATGAGTTGGCGGCAGCGTTGGTTTAGATTCATGGTGAGATTGGACCCTGGATTTACCAGCTCGGATAACAATATCAGTTTGAGTGAATTCCGCAAAATTGAGAAGCGGAGGTGGACAAACGGAATCCGAAATCGTAAACCAACAGAGTTATCGAACCAATCGCGAAAAGTCTTATGGCCAGTTTAACCATCGAGAATTACATCAAAACGATTTACGTTTTGGCCGAGGTCGACGAGCGAAAGCCCGTTGCGACCGGTGCGATTGCTCAGCGACTGTCGGTCGCGCCGGGCACGGTCACCAGCATGCTCAAGACGTTGCGAGAGTCCGGTTTGGCTGACTATGAACCTTATGAAGGGGTCGCGCTCACGGACTCGGGTCGCGCCCTTGCACTTCGTGTCCTT
The DNA here is from genome assembly GCA_964434955.1 of uncultured Pirellulaceae bacterium. Classification (GTDB taxonomy): domain Bacteria; phylum Planctomycetota; class Planctomycetia; order Pirellulales; family Pirellulaceae; genus JANQLU01. Next base: position 2,740 of record CAYSXI010000330.1, on the reverse strand, counting down.
CGGCGTCACCGGCTGATAGAAACTTTCCTGGTCAACACTTTGAAACTCAACTGGGACGAAGTTCACGACGAAGCAGAAAATCTCGAGCATGCCGTAAGTGACTTTCTCATCGACCGCATCGATGAGTTTCTGGGGTTTCCCGAAACCGATCCTCATGGGACGCCGATTCCCAAACGTGACGGTACCGTCCACAAACTCAAGACGATACCGCTATCGGAATTGAAAACCGGCGCGACCTTCCGCCTCAAACAGGTTGATGAACAAGAGCCTGAGTTTTTGAAGTACGTCTCGAGTATCGGTTTGGAAATCGGAAAAGCGGGTGTGCTCCTGGAGCGCAATCCAACTGCGGGAACTATCAGCATCGACGTCGACGGAAACGTTTCGACTTTTTCGGAAGACACGGGTTCGAAATTCCAGGTCATTCCAGGTTAATCGTTAACCGGAATCATGGCATAAAACGAAACATTTCGCGCAAACAAGACACGATGGATAATGAGCCTTGAGTGACTTCTTGAGTGGCTCGAGGCATTCTTACTCGAGTGAGCGAGTCTCGTAGCGTCTAGTATTCGTCCGACACGACTTCTTTGCCCCAACGTGTCCCCATTGCGCTGTAGATTGTTGGATCGATTGAGTCGGCGATCCATTCCACATGCATGTCCATGAATGCGAATTGAGCGCCCGAAAAATGGTTGCTTGAAAACGAGATTTCGACTTCCTCGATGGGAAGACTTTGGTTTTCATGAGCGTTGATGGGAACGGCCGTTGAGCCAAGGGCTTCCGAACCATTCTTGGCAGGCAAATTATCCGTCGATCCGATATACCAGTGATCAACCGCTTGAGGGTCACCTTCATTATCGGTACCCACACGATCAATCAAAAAGAGACTTTCCCCCAGCATGACAGTCGAGGAAAGACCATCGCGGACATCGTTGGTTCGCGTTTCGCTGTTATTGTAAAAGCAGCCATCTGCGTCGACATCGCCAATCAGGGGTGTGGAACCCGTTTCGCGGACGGCCGTGCCCGAGGCGCAAACCAGGTAGGTGCATGGTTGGCGGTTGTCGATCCCTTCAAAATCAATGGGTTCGAGATCGCCAGCCATTGGACACTTGAACAGTGCGATGGGTGTTCCGCATGCGGCCGTATTGGCTCCACCGCCATCGAAGGGTTGGCCGAATTCGAGGGTTTGATAAAGCGCGTTCAATTCGATATGCGGCAACAGGTAAGCTTGCCAAAGCGTTCGGTCTGGCCAAACAAACCCTGGGGGAAACTTTTTGTGGGCCGTTTCATAAGCCGTCATGGCAGTCGCCATCTGGCGAATTTGATTCGCACATTGGGCCTTTCTCGCGGAAGCGCGAACCATCTGAATGGCCGGGATCAGAAGTGCGATCAAGATTGCAATGATGGCAATCACAACAAGCAATTCGACTAGCGTGAAACCGGAACGACGCTCCCAAGAAACGGGGCGCCTGGACGAACGCGTCAATCGAAAAGACTGAGGGCGCGAATTCGGCGAATGGTGGATTGGAAAATGTTGCCTTGAAATATGCATGTACAGCCCCTTTCAAAACCTCTTGTCCCGAAGACGGTTTTAAACCAGGCGGTGAATGAATTCAAACAATTTTGCAGGGCAACTCTGATTTTCTGCTAGATCGCAATGTTATGCGTTCGATTCTGAACACTCGCCGATCATTGTCATAAAGTTGTCGAACAGATACTGACTGTCATGCGGGCCGGCAGATGCTTCCGGGTGATACTGAACACCGAATGCCGGATGCGTTTTATGACGAATTCCGGCGATGGTATTGTCATTCAAGTTACGGTGAGTGATTTCCAGTTCCGCAGGAAGCGACTCTTCTTCAATGGCGAAGCCGTGATTCTGTGACGTGATCTCAACTTTTTCATTGAGCAAATTCTGAACCGGTTGATTCGCGCCGCGATGTCCAAATTTCAGCTTGAATGCCTTGGCACCGCATGCGAGAGCCAAAAGTTGGTGCCCAAGGCAAATTCCAAAGATGGGTACTTTGCCCAGCACGCCTTGAATCGCTTCGATGGCGTAGGTGAGAGGTTCGGGATCACCAGGGCCGTTGGACAAAAACACGCCGTCAGGATTTCGCTCAAGAATCTCCTGAGCCGTGGCCGTCCCAGGTAGAATGGTTACACGGCAACCTTGATTGCAAAGGTGTCTTGCAATATTCCATTTCATGCCAAAATCAAGAGCGACCAAGTGTGGCATCGATTCGGGATCGCTTTTTTCACTATTCTCACAAACCAGATCCCACCATTCGCTCAATTGCTGGTCCCACTGGACAGGCTGCTCGGGAAGCACTTCTTTCACGAGGTCGCGACCAACCAGCCCATCCGAGTTTTTTGCTTTTCGGACAAGCGACTCGTCATCGAGATCCACCGTCGATAGGATTCCTTTCATCGCTCCAAGATCGCGAATCCGCCGAACCAGCGAACGCGTGTCGATCTCGGCAATTCCAATCACGTTATGTTTCTTCAGGAATTCAGAAAGCGAGCCCGTCGAGCGAAAGTTACTATGCAGGCGGCTTGATTCACGGACGACGAATCCTGTCATGAAGGGATGACGGTTTTCCAGGTCTTCGTCATTGACACCGTAGTTTCCGATTTCCGGGTAGGTCATCGTGACGATTTGGCCGCAGTAACTTGGGTCGGTAAGGATTTCCTGATAGCCGGTCATCGAGGTGTTGAAAACAACTTCGCCGGTCGTTTCGCCGTC
>CAYSXI010000329.1:0-3205 GCA_964434955.1 uncultured Pirellulaceae bacterium | reverse complement strand
TATCCTTGATCGGATCTCCTTTGATTACGAAGAGATCTGCTGCTTTGCCATTCTCGATCGATCCTCGCTTCTGATCGATTCCCAGCGCGCGAGCTCCGTTGATCGTTGCAATCTTGATCACTTCCTTGGCCGGAATTCCACTGGCAACCATCACGGCCATTTCACGATGCGCTCCAAAACCAGGTAAATACTCACCGTTGCTGAAGTGATCGGTTCCCAAGGAAACGATTCCCCCCGCCTCAAAGTAATGGCGAATGGTCTTCTGCTTTGCCTCGAAAATATTTTGAAACTGCGTCATCACTCGGTGGCGACGCTGGCTGACCCGCTCTTGAACGAATGGCGTGAATAACGACTTTTCATCGAACCAGTAGTCGTAGTGTTTCTCACGGCTACCGAAATATCCGTAGGCCGTGATTGTGGCATCGAATACGGTCTTGGTATCGACGTAAGTCTTGACAATCTTCTTGAACTCATCCATATCGTGTGTGATATTCGGCAGCGAAGAATACGCCGATTTCGTGTCAGGCATCGCATCTCCGCCGAGAAAATGTTCGATCCGATCGATACCCATCTTGATCGCATCGCGTGGGTTCACGCTTCCTCGATACCCAGAATCCAGATGTCCAGTGACGGTTAACTTGTGATGATGCGCACGCTCAATCAGCGCTTTCAACTCACGTGGCCCGATCGCTTTCGCTTTGAAGCCTCCAACGCCACGGCCAGCCCAAAAGTCAACTTCGTCATAGACTTCCTGTTGACTCATGCCTCGCCAACCCGGCCGCGCTCGACCGAAATAGGGCCCTGAGTTGATCAGGTTGGGCCCAATCTTCTCACCGCGTTGAATTTGCTTTCGAAGCTTCTCCATGGACTCCGGATCAAACTCACCGCAAGAGAAAGTGGTGGTGACTCCGTTCGCCAGGTAGACGGTCGGAACGACGAGATACTCTTCGCGCCGCCTGCGGATCAGGCGAACGTTGTAATGGGCATGGCAATCGATGATTCCGGGTAGTACATAGTCGTCGTCTTTCAGTTGAATGGTTTTGGCAGCTTTGTATTTCTTTTCTTCCGCTTCAACGTCTATGAACTTGCCGTCTTTGATCGCCAATCCAACATTGGGCTTAAAGTCTGCTTGTTCAGTTCGAAAGACTTTACCTCCAAGAACCAGGAGATCGACCTTTTGTTGCGCAAATGCCTGAACGGAAACGACGATACAGAAAACGAATGCGGTCGCAAAAATCAAGAAACGCCGCGACTCAAGAACCAAATCCACACCGTATTTCATTTGAAACCCATCACAACGGAGCCGAGAAACGAAGGTCCCATTGTAAGTGATGGAGGCGCCGCGAAACACAAGGCGTTCACGCCCGTACCCCAAGCGCGTGATGTTTCAATTTCGTCGAATCCTGGATCAAACCGGAGTCGTCGGCGTCACAATGGCTGCGTGGTCAATCGCCATAATCGCCGGCATCGGATCACCGGTCTGGCTTTCCGAGATCTGCCGAAATTCTTCTTCACGCTTTAGGAAGGCGTCAACCACATCCGGATCAAACTGAGTGCCAACACCGGAAACGATGATCGATTTACTTTCATCGTGCGAAAGTGCTTTTTTATACGGCCGCTTGGTTGTAAGGGCATCATAGACGTCGGCTACCGAGACGATTCGAGCTTCAAGCGGAATGTCGTGACCGGCTAACTGAAACGGATAACCGGTTCCATCCCATCGCTCATGGTGGGCGTAGGCAATTTTCCTCGCCATCTCGAGAAACTTGTCTTCACCAAGCTTGTTCTCAATGGCTTCCAGGCATTCACCTCCGATGACGGCATGCTGCTCCATAATGAAGCGTTCGTCCGTAGTCAGGGACCCAGGCTTCAACAGAATCCCGTCGGGAATTCCGACTTTGCCAATATCGTGAAGAGACGAGGCAAAGCCAATATTTGAAATGTACTTCTCGTCAATTTCCGATGACGAATGCTGCATCTGATTGGCGATGATCGTGACGTAGCGGCGGATGCGGTCCAGGTGCTCACCGGTGTCGGTATCGCGTGATTCTGCCAGCTTCGCGAGTCCGAAAATGATCGCGTTTTTCGTTTTCATCAACGAACGGCTGCGGTTTTCCACCAGCTGTTCGAGCTTTGAACTGTGACTTGCGACCCGATCGTCATAACGACGCAATACTGCAACACTCAAGCTGGTGCATACGAGCCCGATAAACAACGTGATTCCGAATCCGAAATTCCGAAGCCACTGGACGATGCCAAAAATCTGCGCATCCATCTCTTTGCGACTCTGCGTTGCCACCAGTGCATATTTTGAGTTGCCCAGTCGCGTTGCGGATACCAAGTCTTGTTGCGAATTCCATAACCCCACGCCAGAGATTACGCGATCGCTGGGCGATTTGGAAAGAGAATGGCCGATAATTACCTTGCCATCGGCGGCTTGCAAAGCCTCTTGTCCAAGTGAAACATCCGATGACCAGCCTGTCTCCCATTCGGGAAACGCGATCAGGTTTCCTGTTTGCAGATCAATTATCGAGAGGTTCCCATTGTTCGGAAGCTGGACGGAACTCAGGTACGCCACGGATCGTTCCTGATTGATCGATCCGGTTTCCGAGTAAATCCAGTTTTGACTTTCCAGGGACTCGGCGTGGCTTTGAAGCAGGGCTTCGTTATTGGCCAGCACATTTCTTTCGATCTGGGCCCGGAACGTTGTTTCCGCATAGTTGGAGAAATAGATTACGCCAACCAGCATCACAGCCAGTTGCGTGAACGAGATCAGTACAACGGTAAGCCAACGTTTTTTAATCTTCATAAGACCAATCTGGAAAGTGCGAGAGAGACCCTGTCGGGGTCCGGGGCAGTAAATTCTCGCGATTCCTGCGGCGGGAAGCCGATTTGGCGGAATCATTTGACGTTAAGAAAGGTTAGGCCACAGCGAAACCAAACCTGCAAAATCCATCGCGGCGGAGACTTTTTTTCGACAAGTACTTTGAGTTCGAAAACGGGGTGCGCTCTGGAACCCGAACAATCGGCACAACCGGAAATCAGGATTCCCCACGGGGAATCCGAATGGATTCGATCGGCACGAAAAAACTGCCCTCCGTGGTGCCCGACTTCAGACTAGATTTCAGCTGTTCATCCAGTTCCTGCTGGCGATATTCACCGGAAAAGAAACAGCGAAACGCGGACACGACTTTCTTGATTTCCT
>CAYSXI010000328.1:0-3240 GCA_964434955.1 uncultured Pirellulaceae bacterium | reverse complement strand
AAACGCCCCGGCCAATTCCACCACAACATACAAGCACGAAGCGCAAGCGAGTGGTTTCAGCCTCCGGCTAAACGTCGACAAAACGGGCATGGCTTCTATCTCAAACGCCCCGGCCAATTCCACCACAACATACAAGCACGAAGCGCAAGCGAGTGGTATCAGCCACCGGCTAAACGTCGACAAAACGGGCGTGGCTTCTATCTCAAACGCCTCGGCCAATTCCACCACAACATACAAGCACGAAGCGCAAGCGAGTGGTTTCAGCCTCCGGCTAAACGTCGACAAAACGGGCATGGCTTCTATCTCAAACGCCCCGGCCAATTCCACCACAACATACAAGCACGAAGCGCAAGCGAGTGGTATCAGCCACCGGCTAAACGTCGACAAAACGGGCGTGGCTTCTATCTCAAACGCCTCGGCCAATTCCACCGCAACATACAAGCACGAAGCGCAAGCGAGTGAATTCGAACTCACGCTTATTTACTCGCCCGTCAAACTCAAACAAGCTCAATCAAGCTCAAGCCATCGACGTCTCGGCAACAGAATCCGACGCCTCATTGGCTTGAGTTTGCGGCAAACCAAACAGCTTGCGCCAGCGATTGCACATCAAGATGACATACGCGGCGGGAGCAAAATAAAGCGCGATAATCGTCGCCCCACCGACCCCGCCGGCAATGGTTATTGCCAGCGGCGGCCAGAACCCGCCACCGCTAAGGATAAGCGGAAGAAAACCTGCCATCGTTGTCAACGAGGTTGAAAGGATGTGCCGAGTGGCCCGGATGACCACTTCCCTTACCGCTTCGGGATCGCCCGTTTTGGCCTTTTCATCTTCCCGAATCGCCGCGAGTACGACAATGGAATCGTTAATTGCAACTCCGATCAATCCCATGGTTCCTACGATCGCCATGAACCCAAATGGATACTCGTAAAGAAAAAGGGCACCCATCCCAAGCCCGACGGAAAGGACGGCAACGGCTCCAATGATTCCGGCCATTCGAAAGGAACCAAACGAAAGAACCAAAGTTGCGACCATCAGCACCAGCAAGATGCTCACGGAAGACATCAAGTTCCCAACGGCTTCGTCACGTTTGGCACTTTCGCCGCCGAAGGAGATAACGTAACCCGGTGGAATCTCAAGTTTTTCATGTTCCTCAAATTTCTTTTCACCTCGCCGCTCCATTTCGGCATTGGCAATCATCTCATTGATCCGTTTTTGAAACGGGAGGAGTACCTTGGCTGGCAGGACTCCTGCGGGAGTAAATGCCTGGATCTCATTCATCCGTCGACTTTTCAAGTGTGTGATGGACGCCGTGTTCGGCGTCAGACGAACCGACGCGATGGACGAAAGCGGGATCCCCGGATGAATACTATCCGCGTTGGGACCGACCGCCGCATTGTTGTTTCGTCGATTGGCTTGAGGCGGTAAAAAATTGAGCGACATGATCTCATCGATGTCCGCTCGTTCGGAATTGGATACACGCACCCGCAATGGCAATTCCTCCGTCACTTCGATGACGCTTCCGCCACGACTTCCTTCCAAGGCAGCGTTCAACTGCGCCGCCACGTCACGCGGGTTCAATCCTGCGAGTTTGGCCGCCTCCTGATCCAATTCGATCGTTAACGCCGGGGCGGCTTCATTCAGGTCGCAGCGAGTGTGCACGACACCCGGGGTTTGCACCAAAACCGAGCGTACTTTTTCCCCCAACTCACGCAGCTGTTTGACGTCGGGGCCGAACAATCGAACTTCAATGGGTGCGTCAAATGGCGGACCCTGTTCCAACTGCCGAACGATCGTCCGCGACGAGGGAAATTTTTCGTCGACGATTTTTTGCAATCGGTGAATCAGCGGCGCGATTTCTTGTTTGCTATCCAACCCCACCAATGCCTGGGCATACTGGGAACTGTTTTCTCGTCTTGCAATGACGTTGTAATAAAACGTGGGTGCGCTTTCACCCAAAAACCAGTCGACCGATTTAACCCTCTCCTCTTTCAAAAATTCTTCACGAATCGCGTTCGTGATCTGGGTGGTTTGTTCAATGGACGACATCGCGGGCAACTCAAGTTCAATTTGAATCTGGTCGCGATCCGCGGGCGGGAAAAACTGTTCATCCAGGGTGGTCGAACCAAAAAAACCAACAACAGGGAACAACATTCCAATGGCGACTCCCACCATGGGTCTTTTGAAGGCGAGATCCAGCGTTCGTGAATAGATCCTTCGCAAAGGCGCGGACGAGATCCCGGACAACCACCATCGATTCGAAGGTTGCGAGTTTTGATTGTCGCCATGATCGAACAGCGGCTTGGAGAATGGACTAAAAATACCGGTCAACGTCGGGACGATTGTCATCGCCAAAAGAAAAGAACTGAAAATGGCCAGGATCACGCTAATGGCGATCGATCCCACAAATTCACCGGCAGGACCCGGCATCAAAGCAATCGGCCCAAAAGCCAAGGCCGTTGTCAGGGTCGATCCCAGCAAGGGGACAAACAAATGTTTAACGCATTGCCGAATGGCTTCGCCGGCAGGAATGCCCGAGCGCATTTTGTAGGTTACTTCGTCGACCATCACGATGGCATTATCAATCAGCAGGCCGAGTGCGATGATCAATCCGGTCACCGACATTTGGTGAATCGGAATGTCCATGACCCGCATGCCAAACAACACCATGCTCGCGGAAAAGGGCAGGGCGGAAACCACGATCAAGGCATTGCGCCATCCCATCATGACAAAGATCACGAGGGTGATCGCCAATCCACCCACGAGCAGATTCATCACCAACGAGTTGAGGCGTGTGCTGACGTATTCGTTCTGTGAGTAAATGGTCTTTAACTCAATCCCGGACGGAATCTGAGACTGGATTTCCTTGATTCTTTCGTTCGTTTCCGCCGTCCAAAGATCGATGCGACTGCTGTCTCGATTGAATACGCCCAGGGCGATTGCCGGCTTACCATCCACGATCGCGAGGCTGCTCGGCGGGTCACCGATGTGCTTCCTGATTTTGGCAATGTCCGAAAGTTGAATGATCTGGCTATCGCTACCAACTTGAATGGGAATTTTCGCGATCTCTTCCATCGTCGAAAGTTGAGTATCGAGTTCGATCAAAACGTCATTTTTGTCTGACCTCAATAATCCCGCAGAAATCTTCGCATCACTGCCGTCGATCTGTCGAGCGACTTCCGCTGCCGTCAGGCCCATGGAGATCACGGCGGAATGATCGAGCTCCACGATAATTTCTTCTT
>CAYSXI010000327.1:0-3248 GCA_964434955.1 uncultured Pirellulaceae bacterium | reverse complement strand
AGCCTCACGGCGGCCTTTGTTGAACCGGATATCGATGATTTGGCGCCGCTCGTCGGCCGGCGGGTATTAGACAAGATTATCAAAGCAAGCTATCAACCCCGCCAGGAAGAAATCACTCGGCAGGTTGTTGTCGCCAATTCGCTTCGAAAAGGGTTGGAAAAAATTGAGCCCGACGATTTTGAAATCGTCCTGGTGGGGACGCGCGTTCCCAAACAAATTCGAAGTGTCCTAACAGCAAAACTTGGACAAGAAGGACGCGCCGCACCAGCGCGAGTTTTGGTTCGTAAAGGTCGCTCCTTTCAAAATCGGGTGATTCAATCGATCCGAAACGCGATCGAAAGAATCGTCCCTCAACTGAATCGAAGCCAACGGGTTTCCCTGGTTGAACGAATCCAAAGTAGCTCCAAGTGGAACTTTGATTTTGTTTCGCTGATTTTTCTTTCGACGTTGATTGCCGCCCTGGGGCTGGTTCAAAACTCCGCCGCAGTCGTGATTGGAGCGATGCTTGTGGCTCCCCTGATGACTCCGATTGTCGGAATCGGCCTTGGGATTGCACAAAGCAATATTCGATTGATAAGGGATGCTTCCCGAACCGTGTTTTATGGATTCGCGACCGCATTATTCGTGGGCATCGTCGTCGGGCTTGTAGCCTCCCCCGAAATTTCTAACGAAATGCGTGCGCGAGAGAACCCCGGGTTTGTCGATTTGATCATCGCATTGACGAGCGGGATCGCTGCCGCGTATGCGATGGGTAGGCCGAACCTGGTAAGCGCGTTGCCCGGTGTGGCGATTGCCGCGGCTCTGGTTCCACCGGTAGCGACCGCGGGCATCGCCATTTCACAGCTTGAGGGGCATCTGGCCGTCGGCGCCCTGTTACTTTTTTCAACGAACATCGTGGCAATCACGCTGGGAACGGCGTTTACCTTCTGGTGCATTGGATTGACACAATATAAGAAAGACGGAAAGCCGGCTCCCAGTTGGCCTCGCTGGATTTTCCTGGGGCTCGTAATCGCTTCACTCGTTCTAACAGCTTTGATGACGATGAATCGAATTTCGCCGGCCGGTCAAATGGAGACGATGATTCAAGGCGTGCTTTGAACGCAAAGATGTCAAACGCGCCTCAGTTGGTCAGCTAGTTCCGATTTGGTTCTTCTAAGTTCCTGCGAGTGCACGATTGCCAACGCGTAGTTGCGTTCATTGATGGCATTCTGTCTTCTTCGGCTGGCTTCCCGGATTTGATACCGGATATTGGAGACCTGTTTGGAGTCTTCGTCGCGGGGTTCCATTGCTTCATCGGCAACCGAACGATCAAGTTGTTCAAGTCGGGTTTCAATGGCAAGCCGAATCAAGGAGTCTTCGATTCCGGCTCGGATAAGAATCTGGGCCAAAACCTGTTCCGGATCCAACAACAAGGCGCTTGAAAAATGGGCGGAATCGATCACGTCGTGATTCTGTTCGCGAGAAATCTCAATGGCCATGTCGACGAAGGCCGGTAAAAGTTCTCCGGCCGTTTCAAATTCGCTCACCGAAAGGTCGACTTCACCGCGAGCGCTCAAAAGGTTGCCACCAAATATCTGAATGATGTTGGCGATTTGACAACCTGAAGAAAACATTCCGAATATGACGTGAATCGAACGGACGTAATCGTGATGATGAAACTCGGCAAACTCGTTTGCACGTTTGACCATTAACTGACCGGCATCGGTAAACGCATTCAACATTGCCATTTGTTTTGGGGCAGAGGACGACTCCACGTTGACAGAGTGTTCAAACATCTCGGCCTTTCGCCAAATCCGATAATCCCGTTGCGAAAACGCAAGGAAAAATGCTAAGGGAGGGACATTCCGTCTTGGTGTTTTTGAATTATTACCGTTGGGGCAACGGACAAATACGGAACGAAAATAGCAAAGCATTTTTTGCCGTTTTGGTCAACGGAAGCCTACCGGAAGACAATCGGAAGCAAAGACATAGCTGCCGGGGCCAAAACCAATGGTCCCAATCCAACGTTTGGGGTTAGAAGGGGCAAGCTACTGCTGCTCAATGCAGTAGAGCGCCTTTTCGCTCCGCAGAAAGATTTGTTTCCCGGCTAACGCGAGCGAGCCATTAACTCGCCCTTCGATCTGATTGGCGGACAGCACTCGGGGCCAATCTTTGCTGCTTAGGACGACGGTCGTGCCTTCACGATCCGTAATGTAGATTCTCCCGTCGGCAGCGACCGGAGACGCATAGATTTCGCGAAATCCAGTCAGGCGAACAGGTGGCGAAAGCTCTTCCCCCTTTTTGAAGTCAATGCGCGATACGATGCCCTGGTAGTGACGCAAGTAATACACAGCCTCTTCATATAGGAGCAGAGACGGCACATAGGGTGTGAGTCGCTGACTCTTCCAGAGGACATTTTTAGACCCTGTCACATCACCTTTCGCGCCGTCAATTTGAATTCCAAGGATCGCACGTTTCTCATAGCTGCTCCCCGCAACAACGACCCCGCTTTTGAAAACGGGAGAAGCAACGATGTTGGCCGACAGCCCAGCGCATTCCCATATGACGGTTCCGTCCTGGGTGTCGTAGGCCCGGATCCTCTCGGTTCCATTGACCACGAGCTGTGGCTTGCCATTCTCGGGTTGAATGACGATGGGGGAAGACCAACTCGTGACTTCGTTGCGTTTTTTCCGCCACAGCTCTTTACCATCTTTGATGGCAAAGCAAGCAACAAACGACTGGCCTTCATGATCCCAAACGATAAACAGGCGATCCCCGAAAAGGACCGGAGATGCACCTTCACCGTGACCATGCTTTGAGTGCATTTCACCTAATTGCTTTTTCCAAAGGATGTTACCTTGGAAATCGAGTGCGTAGGTACCAAAGGACCCGAAGTGAGCGATCAACGCTTTTCCATCGGTTGTGCAAGAAGCGGAAGCCAGGCTGGCCGAGATGTGGGCACCTTCGCGCGGAACGAGTTCGTTTACCTTTTTCTTCCACAACATCTTGCCCGTTTTGCGGTCGAGGGCCAAAACAAGAAACTGGTGTTTTTGCGAAACGGGCAAGTTGTCATGGGCGCCCGGACGTCCGCTATAACGAGGTTTGAATTTTTCTCCAACCGGTTCGGCCGCCGTGACAAAAACCTGGTTTTCCCAAACGATCGGTGTCGAATGCCCGCGCCCGGGAAGATCCGTTTTCCAGCGAACATTTTTGGTTTCCGACCATTCAATCGGTGGTTGGGCGGTTGGAGATACGCCATTTGAGTTGGG
>CAYSXI010000326.1:0-3249 GCA_964434955.1 uncultured Pirellulaceae bacterium | reverse complement strand
ATCAGTTGTCCGGCGGTGAACGCCAACGTGTCGCTTTAGGGCGTGCGATTGTGCGGAATCCGGCGGCGTTTTTGTTTGACGAGCCACTTTCGAATCTTGATGCAAAACTTCGGGGGCAACTTCGGACGGAAATCAAGCGACTGCATGAGCAACTTGAAACGACGATGATCTACGTCACACATGACCAGATCGAAGCCATGACGCTTGGCGATCGAATCGCGGTGATGAATGAAGGCAAGATCCAGCAGCTGGGCAAGCCTTTGGACGTGTATCGTCAGCCGCAGAATTTGTTTGTGGCGAGGTTTATTGGGTCACTTCCGATGAACCTGTTGAAAGGAAAAGTTGTCCAAGAGGGTTCGGCACGAATATTCGAAAGTCCAACGGCAACGATTAAGTTTGCAGAAGAAGACGCGATTCCCGTCGCGGAGGGCCGAGAGGTCGTCCTGGGGATTCGCCCTGAAAATATTAAGGTTTGTCCGGTTGAAGATTCTGGGGGTTCTCAGGCTTCTTTCGGCGAAGCGGTTTCGCGAATGCGAGTTCGGTCATTCGATTCGCTGGGCGATTCAACGGTTGTATTCCTTGAGTCGGAAAGCACGCGAGACAACAGTCGGTTGGGTGAAAGCAAATTAAAGGACAGCAGGTTCGAAGACAGGAAGCAAAACGAAGACCACGAGAGCCGATTGAAAGGATCCGGACGAGAAGAACAGAGTGAAGTTCAAAGTGAGATAAGTGAGATATTGGTGCGAGCCGACGCTTTTTCAGACATTCGCCCGGGGCAAACGGTCGACATGGAACTGGAAATGAAGTTTGCCCACTGGTTTGATCCGCAATCCGGCAATCGAATTGTCGGCCACAATTAGAAATAAGCAAAATACGAAATGAACTCAAACGAAATCCTTCGAATTGTCGATTCGCTCCATCGCGACAAAAACATCGACAAAGAAATCGTCTTCCGAGCCATCGAGTCGGCATTGGTCTCTGCCGCGCGAAAACAATATGGTGAAGAAGCCGAAATTGAGTTCAACATCGATCGGGATGGCGGCGGCATTCAAGGCCATTGCGACGGCGAATCGCTGGACTACGAAGAAGTCATCGGTCGAATTGGTGCTCAAACGGCCAAGCAAGTCATCATTCAAAAGGTTCGAGAAGCCGAGCGGGATTCGTTGCTGATTGAGTTCCAGGAAATGGTGGATGACTTGATCAATGGTTCGGTCCACCGGAACGAAGGAAGCGTCGTTACGGTCACGCTCGGAAATGTCGAGGCGATCCTGCCTCGCAGTGAGCAGATCCCAGGCGAATCCCATAGCTCCAACGAACGGATCCGGGCTTTGGTGACAGAAGTCAAACCTCAGGGTAGTCGCATCAAGGTCGTTCTGAGTCGAACGCGTCCCAAGTTTGTTCAGCGATTGTTCGAGCAGGAAATTCCGGAAATCATGGACGGCGTTATTTCGATCAACGCGATTGCGAGAGAGGCCGGTCATCGCAGCAAGATCGCCGTCAGCAGTATCGATACGAAAGTCGATTGCGTCGGTGCTTGTGTTGGTGTTCGTGGAAATCGTATCCGAACAATTATTGACGAGTTGGGTGGAAATGAGCGAATTGACATTGTTCGCTTTGACGAAGACCCACAAGTTCTGATTCGTAATGCTCTGCAACCTGCCGAGGTCGACGAGGTGATCCTCTGTCAGATGATCGGCCGGGCCATCGTTCAGGTCCGCGAGGACCAGCTTTCGCTCGCCATTGGAAAACGCGGTCAGAACGTCCGCCTGGCAAGCAAGCTTTGCGGCTGGGACATCGAAATCATGACCTTTGATGAGTTGACCCAGCAATGTGAACGAGCCGTCGCTGGATTCAGTGATTTGGAAGGCGTTTCAGAAGATTTGGCGAACCAATTGGTTGGCGAAGGCTACTTGTCTTATGACGATTTGTCGGTGATCGAGCCGACCGACCTGATGGAGATGGGTGGCCTGTCCGAAGAAGAGGTCGACGCGATTGTCGAGGAGGCCGAGATTCGGGCCGAGGAAGCTGAGAAACGACTGGAAGCCGAAAAGGAACAGGCCAAAAACCAGCAGCAAAATGCCGCCGCCGCTCCGGCAAAACCGGCACCGCCTGCTGCGGAAGCCCCGGCAGAAACCACGGAATCGCAAGCCAGTGAGTCAGAGGCTTCAGCCGAAGCTGAAACGGCCGCCGAAAATGGGGCGGTAGCGGGTCAAACTTCGACAGAAGAGCCGGCCGCTGAAGCGGGTGACGTATCGACGGATCAGAATACAGAAGACGCCGAATCGGAAAACGTTTCGGATAGTACTCAAGAATCCCCCAACGCTTGACGGAGATTCTTTCGGGTACAAACAGCTTTTTTAATGAGTCCAAAATTGGTTCGGAAACTCATTGGAAAGTCTGAATTCCTTGGGCAGAATTGCCCGAGGAGAGTTAAATAAAGATTGAACACAAGGTAGAATCAATGGTTGCCTTCTATGCTGGTGTTAAATCCAGGAGACAGCTGATGTAATTATGAACGGCAGCCGTATCGACGGTGCGACTCGAATCGCACCCGCAATTGAAAGGGAAGGTCACCAAGAGTGCCCGTACGAATTTATTCTTTCGCCAAAGATTTGGGGATCGATAACAAGAAACTGCTCGAGGTCTGTGAAAGAATAGGCCTTAAAGGCAAGGGGTCTGCGCTGGCGACGCTGACCGATGAAGAAGCGGAAAAGCTAAAACAATACATCAATGGCCAGGGACAAGAAGAATCAGCAGCGCCCGCTGCTTCCCAGAAGCCGATTGCTCCTTCCCGCAACGATCCCGCCAATCGCCGTTCTGGTCCACTTCGTGACCTCAACAAGCTCAAGAAAAAGGCAGAGCCTCCCAAAGAGGAGCCCGCTGCGCCAGAACCGACGCCCGAAGTCGTTGCGGCTCCGGCGGTTGAGGAAAAGGGAAAGGAAAAGGTTGAGCCTCCCAAGCCTGAACGGCCTGCCGTTCGAGAACAACGGGTGATTCGCGAGTTGGATCGGCCCGGCCCGGCCAAGTCGACGAAGCCCAAACCGCGCGAGCCCAAGAAGCCGACGGTTCGGGTCGCGCAGATGCCGAATGTGAAGCAGCCTTCGGCCTCCAAAACCCAATCCAATGAAAAGGTTCAGAAGCCGGATATTGCATTGCCGCAAGACGCCATTCGACGCGCCAAGTCCGGGGCTGCACCTTTGCAGCAGTTTAAGATTCCAAGGATCGAAAGAAAGGAAAAGGCTTCACGCC
>CAYSXI010000325.1:0-3360 GCA_964434955.1 uncultured Pirellulaceae bacterium | reverse complement strand
TCAACAACTACGCGATCATCCAAAGGTCGAATGTTAACAGCCATTTTTATATTTCCTTTTGTATGTTTGTGTTTGTTTTTGAGTTGGTTGAATCAAGAAGTGCGGACGATTACATCATCCCTGGCATGCCACCCATGCCGGGCATTCCGCCCATGCCTGGCATGTCACCCATGCCACCCATGCCACCCATGCCGTGGTCATGGTCGTGGTGGTGATCTCCACCTTCTTCTTCCTCGACGGGAATCTCGGTAACGCAGGATTCCGTCGTCAGCAAAAGCGATGCAACGCTGGCCGCGTTTTGCAAAGCCGTCCGAACGACTTTTGCCGGATCAATCACACCGGCAGCAACCATGTCGCCATACTTACCGTTGTCCGCGTTGTAGCCTTCAGTCTTGCCCTTCAGGTTGCGAACACGATTCACGACGACGGCACCATCAACTCCCGCATTATTGGCGATCGCTCGAAGCGGATAGTCGAGAATGTTCTTGATGATCTTGGCGCCTTGGGCCTCGTCGCCTTCGACATCCAATTTCGCAAGCGCTTTTTCACTTCGAATCAAAGCGATTCCGCCGCCGGGAACGATCCCTTCTTCCAAGGCTGCCTGAGTCGCACTCTTGGCGTCCTCGAGAAGGTCCTTGCGTTCTTTCATTTCTGTCTCAGTGACTGCACCCACGTTAATTTGAGCAACACCACCGGCGAGCTTCGCAAGTCGCTCCTGCAACTTTTCGCGATCGTAGTCGCTATCCGTTGACTCGATTTCATTTCGAATCTGAACAACGCGAGCCTCAATGTCTGCTTTCTTTCCTGCACCACCGACCATGATGGTTTCTTCGGAAGTGATGCGAATCTTCTTGGCTCGTCCAAGATCGCTCAGCTTGACGCTTTCCAGGTCGATACCAAGATCTTTGAAGATTGGCTGACCTCCGGTAAGGACACCGATGTCGCCCATGATCGCTTTACGACGATCGCCGTAACCGGGAGCCTTGACCGCACACACCTGGAGGATGCCTCGCATTTTGTTGACAACCAACGTCGCCAAGGCTTCGCCTTCCACGTCCTCGGCGATCACCAAGAGTGGTTTCTTTGATTTGCTGATTTCTTCAAGCAACGGAATCATTGCTTTGTTGGACGAAATTTTTTCTTCGAAAAGCAGTACGTAGCAATCGTCCAATTCAACGGTGACTTCGTCCTGGTTTGTGACGAAGTGAGGCGAAAGGAATCCGCGATCGAATTGCATGCCTTCGACGACTTCGACGGTGGTTTCGCTTCCACGACCTTCTTCAACCGTGATGACCCCGTTCTTGCCGACTTTCAAAAAGGCGTCAGCCAATACGCTACCAATCGAAGGATCGTTGTTGCCGGCGATCGTAGCAACCTGCTGGATCTCTTTCTTGTTCTTCTCATTGATCGGAGTGGCTTGCTTCGTGATCGCGGCAGCGACGGCATCGGTCGCCTTTGAAATTCCGCGAGAAAGCGCCATCGGATCATAACCGGCGGCAATCATCTTCAAGCCCTCTCGGAAGATGGCTTCCGCGAGAATCGTTGCCGTCGTGGTTCCATCACCGGCAACGTCATTGGTTTTCGAAGCCGCTTCTTTAACCAGCTGAACTCCCAAATTTTCGTATGGGTCATCCAACTCGATATCTTCGGCGACGGTAACGCCGTCCTTGGTGATCTTCGGAGAACCCCAGCCTTTGTCCAAAATCGCGTTGCGACCGCGGGGGCCGAGTGTGCTTCGAACCGCCTTGGCCAATTTCGAAACGCCTGCCAAAAGCGGGGCGCGGGCCGCTTCATCAAATACCATCTGCTTTGCCACGTGGAATCCTCCGTCAAATAGAGAGCTTTCTTATTTCCGTCTGCCGAGTGGATGTTTTTCCAGCACCGGCAGTTTGATCTCGGTTCGCAAAACGCGTTTGAATGAATTTCGTCATCACTCAGGTCGCGACGTACGTCATCCGGCTGACATCTCGTCAGAAACCGAATCCGAAGTGCACATAGAAAGGCAAACACCGTGCCAAAGTTCCAGCATCCAAACGATTCTTTGCCATGGAAAAGAAAGTTAAAAAATCGCTGCAAAACTGAGGCAATTTGGTCGGCAGCCTGAATTGCATCTCGACAATTCCCATCGCAAGGCAAGCCGTCGACGTGCTTCGCGAAGCCGGCCAAAATTTCACGGCTTCCATGCCGTGCCAATTTGACAGGAGATAGATCAACTTGCTCGAGAACCCTGAATCAACCGAATCATCACATCCTTGCTCAAAGCTTGGGGCATCAGGTCCAAATCGGCCCCGGAGTCATCCGGACCCACCAACTTGGCTCCCGCATCGACCAGGAATTCCTTCATCGAAATCGGGGATGAATATTGGTGAAACAAGGCATTGCGGGCATTCACGATATGTTCGCTCTCGCCCCCGATACTCATGCTCCCAAGGCCGGAGTTGATCAAAACAAAACTCGCCATTCCATTCTGCCCCGGGAGAAAAATGCCAAGAATCTGCTGCCGATCAATCGTGTTACACTCGGCCTCAAGGATTTGCTCGTTGGGCTCAAACATGTAATTGGCCGTCACGTTCGGTGACGAACCCACAATCAATTTGAAGCGGCACCCAACTTTGCCGGAATAAATGTTGACCAGCGCAAGCGCGGGATAGGGCAATTCACCATTCACATGCAAAAGCTCGGTCGCCCCCTCAGGCGCATCGGTAATGTCGCCTGAATAGAGCAAACCTTGTTTTTGGTAGTCACTGTTCCATCCGACTTTGCCCGCCAGACTCAACGCCGAAACGTCAAGATCATTGGCGCCCCAGTTGTTCTCCCAGTAGACTCCCGCAACGAGGCTCGACGCCGTGATCCGGGTACCGCCAGGAAAGTTTCCAACGAACATCTTTTCCGTCGCGGGAAGCGCATAGTCGACATTCTCCGGATAGCGAACGGTCATCCCAGCCAAATCAACGGATGCCAAAAGACTGGCCCGTACCAATTCGTACATGCGTTGGATGTAGGCGCGGTTGTCTCCGCCCCGTGCCTTCGCGAACGACTTCCCGTTTCGAATTCGATACAAGAAGGAACTGGTTTCGGTGAGTCGCATTTTCAGCGCCGACAACAATCGCGCTTTTCGAAAGTTGTTTGCGTCTTCCAATGCCGCTTCGACTTCCCGTTCCGCAAACTCGGTTGACGTCACCGAATTCAAGACGTCGATCGGCAAGGGCTTATGGTGCTTCTTCGACAATCTCGCAATATGATTGATGCATGCTTTGTTCGCAGCGTTCTTCTTGAACGCCAACCAGAGCGGCTTGAATCGGTTGAAGATTTCAGCGCAGCGTTCCAAGCCGAATTGTTCTAGATAATCAGCGACCAGGG
>CAYSXI010000324.1:0-3374 GCA_964434955.1 uncultured Pirellulaceae bacterium | reverse complement strand
GACAGAATTCCGCTGACCCGTTCGATGCCATCGTCGATCGAATCAAAGAAGTTTTGTTCTTCCTTGCGGATGACATTGGAAACAAGTTCCGAAGTTTGAGCCAGCTCGGGGTAAGGCTCTTTCATTTGTTCAATAACTGCCGGTACCAAGTCGCAAAGGAATGGTTCGCGCATACCAAGTTGGTGGCCGTCCAAAACCGCTCGCCGGAGCAGGCGTTTGACCACGTATTCGTCTTTTTTTGCACCCGGGAAAACGTTTTCGTGAATGCAGAAAGTACAGGCCCGTACATGATCTGTAATCCTCCGCAAACGCCGCCCCGAATCGCCTTCCGGATCGTATTTGGTATGGCAGATCTCGCCCGCAGCCTGGACGATCGGCAGTAGGGTATCGATGTGATAATTGGTTGTTACACCTTGCATGGTGGCGGCAATTCTTTCCAGGCCCATTCCGGTGTCGATATTTTTGCTTGGCAGGGGTTCCAGATTGTTCGGTGGATCGCCGACACGATTGAACTGGGTGAAGACCAGGTTCCAGATTTCAACCGGTTTGCCATCATCGGGTGTGTAGTAGATTTCACTGCACGGTCCGCATACCCCATCGGGTCCTTGGCTCGGAGCCGAGGCTGGCCAAAAGTTCTCGTCTTCGTCCTCGCGGGTTACGCGCCCTGGTTCAATACCGACGTCGTTGGTCCAAATATTTGCGGCTTCATCGTCGTCCTTGTAAACCGTGATTGTCAGGCGATTCGGATCGAGACCCATCCATTTTTTCTCGGTCAAGAATTCCCAAGCCCACGCAATCGCGTCCTTCTTGAAGTAGTCACCGAAACTGAAGTTTCCGAGCATCTCGAAAAAAGTATGGTGGTAGGCCGTACGCCCGACGTTTTCAATGTCGCCGGTCCGGAGGCACTTCTGGCAGGTGGTCGCACGTGTGAATTCAAGTTCCACTTTGCCCAGGAAATGATCCTTAAATTGGTTCATTCCAGCCGGCGTAAAGATGACGGTTTTGTCCCAGCGCGGGACGAGGACGTCACTCGGGCAAATTGTATGATCTTTGCCTCGAAAGAATTCGAGATATTTCTCGCGGATTTCGTTGGTTTTCATTGAGATGCACAAAAAAAGTTTCGTTTGCCGGCAAGTTCCAAATATATCGAAACCCCCGATTTTCAACCAGTTGCGTCTGCCCTGCAGAATTCGGACAAAAGAGAGGAGGCATTTGTCTCAGATCGGGTTCGCTCGAACTGGCGTCGGGCAAAAAAGGGATAAATGATAAAATCCCAAGTGAACTCAAAGTTTCATTTTCCCTTTTCAGGAAATCATGAATACGAAGTCGTGCACGGAAGCGTGGATAACCTCCCTGGTGTCCGCAATTGTTGTGATTTGTTTCTCCTTGGCATTGGTGAAGGGAGTCCAAGGCTGTCCGCCGATTCCTCAGACCGAGTCCGAGCAGAAGCAGGATAGTCCAACGAAAAAACAGCCGGTCAAGGTCGATCTGCAACTAAAGAAAGATCTCGCTACACCATATCAGACATTGCGGACGTTTAACAACGCAATGGAAAAACGTGATTTTCAAACGGCTCTCAAATGTTTGACGTTACCCGATTCGTTTGACGCTACGACTCGTGAGACAAAAGCGCGGGCGATCGCCGATAAGTTGCATTTGTTGCTCAAGAACATATTTGTTCTCAACATGTTTATCGTTCCCGACCTGGAAGATGCGATTTCCCCCCACGTGCTTTCCGGCGATCTGGTTTCCAGTGACGAAGAACTTGAAGCCCAGGCAGAACTGCTTTACCTCGAAAAAGGAGAGGATGGGCTTTGGAGATTTTCGGCGGAAACCGTACGAGCGGTTGACGAGAAAATCTGGCCACAGTGGTCGGACAAAATTGAAGCCACCGAAGTCGCGGCAAGCGTCCCCGTTTGGATCGAATCCTTGTTTCCAGCGAGCTTCAAGACGACCCATTTTCTTTTGCCAACTTATCAGTGGATTTGTTTGCTGATTCTGATCGCAGCGGGATTTGTCATCGACATCATCGTGCGCAATTTGCTCAATGCAATCACCAATTTCTGGTTCCGAATCTTCAAAGCAGACGTCGACTACAAAGCAAAAAGAAATCTTTGGAAGCCGGTGGGGCTACTGACTCAATCACTGGTCTGGTACGTTGGCGCAACACTGATTGACTTGCCTGCGGGATTCCTGGCGGTCCTGCTGGTTGCGTTCAAGTTCTTCGCGGTTGTTTCGGCAATCTGGATTGCCTTTCGTGCGATCGATTTGCTTAAGAGTTTCCTGGAGCGGCGTGCGGCCAAAACGAAAAGCAAGTACGACGACCTGCTGGTTCCATTTGTTTCAACTTCACTGAAATTTCTGGCCGTTTGTGCAGGCATCATTCTGTTCGTCGATGTATTCGAAGGACCCTGGAAAACCGTCTGGGGTGGTCTCGGAATCGGAGGCGTCGCTGTTGCGATCGCTGCGAAAGACGTGTTAGGAAACTTCTTTGGCTCGGTCACCGTGCTCACCGACCGGCCTTTTGAGATTGGCGATTGGGTGGTGATTGATAAATATGAAGGCACGGTTGAAGCGGTTGGGCTGCGAAGTTCCAAAATTCGAACGTTCTACAACAGTGTGGTTGTCATGCCGAACAGTCTGTTGACGACAGCCGTCGTCGATAACATGGGAAAAAGGCACTTTCGCCGTTTCAAAACCATGATTGGCGTGCAGTACGATACGACGCCGGATCAGATCGATGCATTTTGCGAAGGAATTCGAGAGCTCATACGCAATCAGAAGCACACGCGAAAAGACTATTTTCTCGTGCACTTGAATGCGTTTAGTGCGAGTTCGATGGATATTCTTTTGTATTGTTTTTTTCGTTGTCCCGATTGGGATACCGAGTTGCAGCAACGTCACCAGCTAATGGTCGACATTGTCCGGCTGGCGAAGCAACTAAATGTTGAATTTGCATTTCCAACGCAGACCATTCACTACTACAACGAGCAAAAGTCGGATGTGTCTGAACCGGAAACCTTGCCGCCGCCGGATTGGGGGCGTAGCGCTGCACAGAATGTGATTGACGGGGGCCAATTGCCGGGACCCTAAGCCCAACACCCGCTCCAAGGCTTTACGAACGCGCAAAAAAAAGCGACCGCCGACACAGTCGCCTGATTTATCCAGGTTGCCGCAAAGCGCGATGGCTTTACTTTCGGCGGCGCCGCATGGCCAGCAAGCCGGCACCAAAGAGAGCCAGTAGGCCCGCGGTAGCCGGTTCCGGAATCGCGGACGTATTCAATTGCAATTCGTAAAGCTGAACATTGCCAGCACTTCCTTGAACGCGAATGTAGTAGTCGCCTGCATCCAGTTCGAGGCCCGAAAGTGTTTCC
>CAYSXI010000323.1:0-3401 GCA_964434955.1 uncultured Pirellulaceae bacterium | reverse complement strand
TGAGTCTGAGAAGAAAAAACAAGAAACATTGACAAAGAGTAAATCAAAAAACAAAAATGCAATGCTCGTTGTACTCCGGCCGTCCGGGATCGACGGTGACGTCGTAATGAGCAACCCGAATATCGAGCCAGTGAAGATTCTGCTTCAAATAGAGCGCCGCACCGAGACCGCTCAAGCGGCTGATGGTTTGCGAGTTCTTTTTGATCAAGTCCTTGAACAATTCAACTTCCCTGCCGAAACCGGATCATGTTGAAAATCGAAAGCGGCCGTCGGTCGTTCGAATCTATATGTTTATCACCGACCGTTTGAGCGAACAAGCGCGCTATCCAATCCGCTCAAGCCACGTGCTAGCAATTCGCGGGATCGAATCCGATATCAAAAACGGCGAGCGTTTAAGGACTCGGCCAATTTCCGCGGAAGACTTCCGCCGCCGGGCCGGTTTTGTAGACGGAATTCTCAGTTTCGTTCCAATCCATAATCAAGTTGCCACCGAGCAATTCAATTTCAATTTTTCGCTCGGTTCGACCTGACAAAAATCCGGCAACACAAACGGCGCTTGCCCCCGTCCCGCAGGCTTGTGTTTCTCCCGAACCTCTTTCCCAGGTTCGTTGTTTGCAAAACTCTTTGGAATGAACCTCAACAAATTCAACATTGGTTCGATTGGGAAAAGCCGAGTGATTCTCGATCTTTGGTCCCCATTGGTGAACCAACTCATCGGTCGCTTCATCAACAAAGATGACGCAATGCGGGTTCCCCATGGATACGAGATTTATCTCGAACTCGCGTCCATCAACGAGCAGGGTTTTCCCAATGACCGACTCATCGCCAAAGGTGGATGGAATGGAAGGCCCATCCAGAATCGGCTGGCCCATGTTGACCCGGACCCCATGCGCTTTGCCGTTGTCGCTTTCGATCTGAAGCCTCAAATTGCCGGCCCCAGTCTCAACGACAAATTCCTTGCGGTCCACGATCTTTTCATCAAACAGATATTTGCCGACACAGCGAATCCCATTTCCGCACATCTCGGATTCGCTTCCGTCCGCGTTGAACATTCGCATTTCCGCGTCGGCTTTGTCCGAGGGACAAATCAGGATCAATCCGTCCGCGCCAATTCCCTTATGGCGATCCGACATCTCGATGGAGAGTTCGGCTGGGTTTTCTGGCATCGGGTTCGAAAAACAATCGACGTAAACATAGTCGTTGCCGGCACCGTGCATTTTGACAAAAGGAATCTGGTTCACGACTTCTATCTGCTTTCCTGAAAAGTTCTATCCGACACCATTTTTGCAAAAAGCAAACTGAATTCAATGGACGGCATCGAAAGTAAGAGAATGCACCGATTGAAAGTGGCGTGCATGTCGAGTCGACGCGTTTTGAGCCGGAACCAGTCGAAGCGAATTTCCGGCCGTCATTAGCGGCGATTGAGGCGCAGGTCTTCGATATCGCGAACAATCAATCGAAGCGAATCCGTTAGCGCCGGGAACTCTTTTTCGATCTGCGGATCATTCAAGTCGCCATCAACATGGATCATCAGAAGTTGCTGGCTGCCGATCTTCAACAAGTCGGTTACGACCGGGATGTAGAAGTTAATATCGACTTCTTTCTCTTGGTTGACTTTTCCCTTGCCGATCAAGGAAATCTTGTTCCCGATCAATTCGATTCGATTCAAATCAAAATCTTCACCGTGAATCTCAAAGTCGACATTGCCTTCGTCCAGGGTTGCACTATCAATCTGCCTGGGGAGAACCTCTCCCAGCCTTTGCATCAGCGGGATTTCAATCGTGGCTTCGCGTAGTCGAATTCGGCCTCGGCCGCGAAGCGAATGAGAACCACTTGAATTCCCGTAAACCGTGACGGCCGCATCGCCTTTTCCGCGGTAGTTATTGTCGGCACCGGTCAGCTCGCTTAACGCCGACTTGAGGTTGGCGTTGGCCAGCGTGGCATTGACCATGAATGGGTAGTTCGACTTGTTGCCGACTTCGCCGTCCAATGTCAACTTCCCATCGAAGAGGGAGCCGCGCATCGAAGGAACAACGACCTGATTTTGAGTCAACTTTTGTGCCCGGTTCCCGAAGGCGATTCGGTTTCGGCCGATCCAGACAGGGCCACGCAAATTGGCAACGTAAATTTTGTTAACCAATGCGGAATCGATTTCCACTTCCCCCTCGCATTTGAAGTCCGTGTCGTTCGACGCACCAATCAAGTTGACTTTGCCCCGAATCTTTTCGACGGCAAGACCGAGGATCATCTTCGCATTGTCGGTATGGATATCGAGATTCCAACGCATGGTTTGCGAGTAGCTCACCTGTTGCAGCGTGCTCGCCTGACGAACTGGATATAGCGACTTTTGGGCCAACGTCGTTTGAATTGCTTGCCCTGCAAATTCCATGGCCCCAGAAACCGCGACGGTGCCATCGAATTCGACGTGCTCGACGGCCTGTTGGATCGCGATCGGAAGCGCCATCAAAAGCTGTTGGTCCACACGGATCCCGCTGGACACAAGGTCGCGAAGCGCCAATTTCCAATTGGCTTCATTGAATTCGCCATCGGCCCGACAGCGAAACCACCCGCGGCCATGCCGGCCCGAAACGTTTTGCATCGTCAGCTTTCCGTCTTCCCAGTGAAAATTGCCGGCCAGGTTTTCAATTTCGTAGGGAAACCATGATGGCTTGATGTAGACCTGACTTTCGCGACCCCGCTCCGAAAATGCCTGAGCGTCCACAACAATTCGGATGTCGTTTCCACTGGGGGAATTCGTCAGCGTCAGATTAACCTGGTTGACGGTTCCCTTCGGATGAACGTCTTGCCAGATCTTTTGCATGTCGGCGGGCAAGGCGAGTCGAAGCTGTTCGTCGAGAGCGACCTTTGAGGCATTGAACTTGAGCTTGAGGCCACGGCTCATGTCGTAACCGCCGTCGCAGCGAATGGTCCCATTGCCATTCAACGCCGTGATATTTTCAAAGGTGGTCTTCATGTCGACAAACTTGATCTTGCCGTTGATCTTGTGAAACGGAAAATCAAAATGCTTGTACCGCGCCGAACAATCCATCAATTGGACCTCGTAGTCGAAACGAAACGGCTGTTGCGGTGATGCCCGGTGAAGCTTACCAACCATGCCGAAGTTTCCGGCCGGCTTAAAATCTTTCACGATGTTGTGGACGTTCGGAAACTTGGAAAGGGCGTTGATAACCTTTTCATTGATTGGCAAACGATCAGCGATCTGAATGTCGACGTAGCCCGTTGCTTTCTTGCCGGGATTCTGCAATCGTCCGCCGATGGAAATGATCTGGCCATTCTCGAGAGCCTGAATATCGACGACGCATTTTTGGTCGTCCAATTGCACTTCGCCAACGCAAGAGTTGAAACGGAATGGGACATCCTTGTGCTCGAAGGATGCATTC
>CAYSXI010000322.1:0-3451 GCA_964434955.1 uncultured Pirellulaceae bacterium | reverse complement strand
AAGAAGGGGGCAAAGTCAGATGCCCGGGCCTGCTTGGTGGCTTGCTGCGTTTCCGGAATTGAAATCTGTTATTGAGATCATGTCTCAACAACGATTCTGATTATGCCATGTTGATGAAGCCTGACAAGGGCCCCCGCACAAGAAAGTTTGACAAAATCGCGGCGGGTTTATTCAAGCCGGATTTTGACAGTTCGTTGATAGACGAACTCTATCGATCCAGGGAATGCACCAGTCGCTCGGCTTCGGCCATGCCCCCCGGTTGGCCAATGATTTGAATTTCAGACTGGTTATGGGAGCTGATGGTGACTTTCCCATGCTTCGCAAGGAAGTTGTCGTCATAAAGCTTCTGGGCCCACGACGCCACGTACTGCGCGTGCGCATTTTTCATCTTGATACGCTTGATTTTGGGCAGCGTTTTTTCAAAGGAAGCAACGATTTTCATCGCCAACTGACGAACTTTTTCAACGTCTTCTTTGTTTTTACCCGTGACGATGAGCGTTCCCGTTTCCGGGATCACTTGAAGATAAACCGTCGAATTTATTTGGAACGTGAATTCGAAAATGCTGGGGGCATTCTTGGGAGATTTGGATTCGAGGCCTTTGGACTGAGTCGGCGGTACCTGGGCGCAAAGCAAAGCCGGGAACAGAAGAAGGAAACCAATAATCAAGCATGGCCCCAGACTTTTCGCTTTTGCCAATCGAAGCATCACATTCTCCTGAACAAATCTCGCCTAACAGTTGAACCAAGTTTTCAACCTCGCCGACCGTCGAAAAAAAAAATCGGCCCCGTTTTTCGTCAAACAGCAGAGATTTACGTCATTATTTGGCAATCGTCGTCTGATGCTCTCGGATTCCATGAGGGCTTTCGGAGCTCAATCGCGATCTTCTTTAGGGGCAGGCTCTTGCTCCCCTACCCTCCTGTTTCTCCTCTTCTACCTTCCCCGATCGGCCTCTCATGATGATTTCTCAAGCTCACAAAGTCTTCTTTTCCAGATTCCTCATTGCCTCGGCACTGCTTATCGTTGGCACGAACCTCACCTCGGCCGACATTGTCTACGAGGCGGACAACCAGAACCTGGTGTTTTTTACCAGCGGATCGTTCAGCGATCGAAGCCATGCCGCGGATACGCTTCAAATTGACACAAGTTCCAATCCGAATAAAGACTGGCGGATCGATTCGTTGAACACGCGGGTTCGAATTGAAGGGGTTGGCAATCACCAAAACGTTACCGCCAAGGTTCGTTTTTGGGCCGGCCATAATCCCGCATCCGCGACAAACGTCTTTTCAGATTTGTTGAGCGAAGTCGACTTCAATATTGGCGATCACAATGTGACCGGCGGCGCTGTGAGTCTAAACGTCAACTTTGACTACCTGGGGTCTGGCAATAGTTTTATCTTGCCGAAGAATCAACCACTGGGTCTGGAAATCGATTGGAGAGATGACGCAGGATCCAAAGACATTCAGACTTATATGACGATCGCAGTTCCGCCCAACGTTGGGAGCTCGACTCCCGGTATCTACCTGGATGTTGACGAAAACAACCAGTTCTCAAACGGTGAGTTCCTTTTTTCGGCTCAGGCGATCAACCTTCGGGTCGGAATCGAAGCGACCGCGATTCCCGAGCCGGCCGGATTTGGTGGCTTGGTCGTTCTTTTGCTCGTCCTGCTCGGCGTCTTTTCTGCCAAGAGGAATCCTCGCGGCATCCTCGCGAATACCGCGCGCTGAGCCGGGCTTAAGATTGGTTGAAAAACTTCGAAAGCGTTTTGTCGGATGGTGGTTTGGTCATTAACGAAACCACCAACAGGACGATCGTCGACAAAAGTGTGACGGTTAGAATTGGCGCGAATACAACCGGCCCGGATTCCGGGAACGTGTAACCTTTTTGGCTCCCAAAATCGGAACGCCAAAACAAGACTGACCAACTGATGGCGGTCACCAAGATTGAGCCGATCACTCCGGCGGCGGTCGCCCGTTTCCAGTAAAGGGCCACCGCGACAATCGGGAACAACCCAGTGAACCCGGTAAAGGACCATACGCCAAGTTCGAAAACAGATTTTGGTAGTACCAGGCTCAGCAGGAAGGTGGCCACGGCGATTCCAATCACAAACGCCCGCGCGTACCAGACAATGGCCCGGTCCGAAATTTCCTTATCCGAAACATTTCGAACAATGTCTTCGGTGAACACGGTTCCCAGGCAAAGGAACTGGCTATCCAGCGATGACATGATCGCCGCAAGAATTCCGGCTGTCAGCAAACCGCCCATTAAATCAAAGGTGTGGTTTGAGACCATGGTCGCTAACACATCATTGGGGTGTGTTTTGGGCGGAACACCGGCTCCCGTAATCTGGGAGTTGGCCCACAGGCCAATTAGGACACATGGTGCCCAGACGATCATCACAAAAATCGGATGCGCCACGATGGGAAGTTTGAATGATTTGGCACTCTTGGCGGTTAACCAGTGTTGAAAAATATGCGGGAACATTCCAACGGAGATCGGAATCAGCAGGTAAGTCAGATAAACTCCCCATTTCATATTGGCCATGGAGCGTTTGTCTTCGGGGACTGATTCTGAAGCGATTCGCAAGTTTTCGAAAATACTGTTCGTACCACCCATCGAGTTCGCAATCGCCACAAAGGTGACGAGCCCGAGCACCATGAAGATCAGTGTCTGAAATGCGTTGGCCCAAGCCGTGCCACGCATTCCGCCAAAAAACACGTAGGCCAACACGACCAGGCAAACAAACGCGGATGCAATCTGTTTCGGGACGCCGAAATTGGAGCTTTCAAACCAGCCGATATTCTGGAAAGCCCCCTCGGTTACTTTGCTGATCACGGCACCGGCGCCGACGACACCGCCCAGCAAATACGTGATGATCAAAATCACCAGCAGAGGAAAAAGCAGGAAACCAACAAAGTTGTTCTCAAATCGGGCTCGAAGGAATTGAATCTGCGTTCGATAACCCAGTCGGCGCCCGATTCGCCAAAGCGGAATTCCGATCAAGAAAAAACAGAGCGAATGCATGATGCCCGCGGCGCCCGCCAGCTCTCCGTAAATTCCAACCCCGTTCTTGGAAGTCACTCCCGTCGCGCCAACCATTGCAAACGCCGTCATGGTTGTGCCAAAAAGCGACATCAAAAGCAGGAATGGGCCAATCGAATTGCTGGCCAACATGTAGTCTTTTGACGTGCCTTTGAAAAAACGGTTGGCAAAGACACCGAGCCCAAGCAACAGGCCCAGGTAGAAAATGATGACAAGTAGCTGGGTCATTCACTTTCTCCCTTCGAAGCATCGGGATCCGGTGTTGTGCTTTCCATGGGATCGTCTTCTCCCGGCCAGCAAACGTTGACCAACAGCAACCAGACGGCTGATGCCAAAATCGAAACACAAACGTGGTAGACCTTGTGTTTGGCTTCGTTCCCTACCCATTGGCCTACCACGTTTGTGTTTCGA
>CAYSXI010000321.1:0-3487 GCA_964434955.1 uncultured Pirellulaceae bacterium | reverse complement strand
ATCGCTCCAGTCGAGTGTTTCGGAAATGGCCACCAGGTCCGCACCCGCCACGAAGATTTTTTCTTTTGCGGACAGGATCACGATTCCAGCGAGATTTTGGGACTCGACAAAGTCCCAGGCATGGTCGATGTCTTCGAACATTTTCGAGGTCAAAACATTCGCACTTTTTTTCGGCATGTCCATCCAAAAGAGACCGAAATTTTCATTGGATGGACCTGGATGCGATTCAACGCGAATACTGTCGTTTCGGAATAATTCATTCATGGCCTGGTCCCGGATTGTGCAAACGACCATCGTAAAAATATTCGGGATTGGGCAAAAGTCCTCGGACCTCGGCGTCATCCGACCTGCTGGGTTCGAATTGGATCTGCTACAATGCGAGGAAGAGGTTTTTATGAACGACGATCAAAGAAAATTTACTGGAATCGACTGGCTCTTGCTTTGCGGGATGGTGGCTCTTGGGGCATCGATGCGAATGATTGGTGATGTAGCCAATCTTCAGCCGATTGCCGCGATCGCATTGTTCGCTGCGTTCTACTATCGGAGTGCACTGATTGCTTCGCTGATGGTGCTTGCAGTGATGATTCCAACGGCATGGTTCTCGGGTGAGCTCTCAATGGTCGGGATAGGCTACCCCTGGCCGATTTTCCTGCTGACCTACGCCAGCCTTCTGATCCCAGCAGCCTTGGGGCGTTACCTGTTAAAACGGCCGGATGGTACCCCGTTTCGATTTTTCGGGACCGTCGTTGGGCTTTCGCTCTCAAACAGTCTGCTGTTCTTCGCCATTACCAATTTTGCATTCTGGAAGTTTCAACCGATTGGACTTGAACTCTATCCCCATTCGCTTGCCGGTTTGGGGCAGGCCTACATCGCCGGACTTCCATTTTTGAAAGCGCCGCTGATTGCGGACCTGGTGTTTTCACTCTTTTTCTTCTCAACCTGGTATTTGATTTCGATTCGGGCCGCTCAAAAGTCGACAGCCAAGGCAATGCTGACCGGCGATCGCAAATGATCTTCGATCACGATCGAGCCCAATCACATTGGATTCAATCACATTGGATCGCCGGCGCAATGCCCTGCCCCTCGCGCAATGCCTTTCACGTCGCGCAATGCCCAATTCCAAATGAACGGGCAACCTCTGCCCCTCGGCTAACCTGGCTGCACATTCGGAAACACGGGCCCCGAATGTCAACGATCAGTCTCGGGAATCGTTGATCCGCTCAGCTGCCCTGGCCAATGCTCGATGAAGTTTTTCCGTTTTGGACAAACGGGAATTCCTGTTTCTAACCTGGGATTGAAAAATCGAGCGATCCACGTTTCTCATTGTGGCGCGAATCTCGATCGATTGCTGAATCGTTTTTTGCGCATCCGAACCCGATTGCTTGCCGGACAAACCGGAAGGTTGGCGTGGGTTGGGACCCGCCAGGCTGGAGGCAATTCTTTCACCGACCGTTTTGAATTGGCGGCGGGCAAGATTAAGCCGATAGGTTGGAAGTTCGGCGACTTCCGAAGGTCGAGCATTCTTCTTCGATCGGACTTCAAACCCTTGTTCGGCTCCGGGACTAACCCGCTCGATTTCGTCTTGGGAAGCGTCTTTTTCGACTCCGATTTTTGCGAGATCTTTACCGGTGTAGACGAGATAGTTTTCTCTCATGATCCGCAGGTCATTTTTGATGGCGACGGACTGTTGTCGAGCGTTGACGGCAACGAGCTTGACGGAGTCGTCGATCATCATCTTGATGAGTTTCTCGGACTCGGCATCGCTTGCGAAGTTGATTTTTCCGAAAGCGGCAACGGCATCGACCCGCAACCAGAGTCGCAGTTTTTCGTTAGCGATCATGGACTTCAGCTGGTTTCCAACGGCGTTTGCCGATCCGGGATCGTGGAGTTCGCCGAGGATCTGTGTCGCCAGACGTTGCTGGAAGTAGAGTAAGTCATCATCGTTCTTTTTGCCGTTGTAGGGCTGCTGAACGAGCTTGAGCATTCGGTCGCGAATACTGTTTCGAGTGACGTTGTTGATTTGCTTCTGAGCGTCCTGATCGATTCCGACGTGTCTTGCGATTCCATGAAGTGCCGCGACCTTGAGGTAGTTTGGCATATCGGCTTTGTCGAGTGCTGCGATCATGTAGGTCAGCGACTGCGTCATCAGCGTCGGCAAGGACTCACGTCGAACGCCTTCTCTGCGGTTGAGGCTGCCGATGAGGTACATGGCGTTGATGCGAGAAGCGGGATGGTAGTTCCCTTCAACAACCTTGGTCGCAAAGGGATAGATGATGTTGTCGAGCACGTGGTCACGTGCCTGGGCGTTGTAGGACTTGTTGAGATAGTTTCGTATCAGGTCATCCCGCAACTTGCCGGCTGAGATCGACATGTCGTCGTAATGCGTCATGCGTGGAAGAAAGTAACGACCCAGGAAACGATCCAGCGAATCCCGGTTCGGACCAAACTCGCTATCACCCTTCAGTACCTTCTTCGTCAGGGACGTCAATCGATGGATTTCCGAATCAATTCGTCGCTCTTCGAGCTTGAGCTCGGCGCGTGATCGATAGTTTTCCTCGTCCTTCAAATGCAACGAAGGATCCAAAGCCATCCGATCGTACTTGGTAACCGTCGCTGGTTCTTGAGCTTGCAGCGCAGCGATCGAGCCGAGGATGATGACGCCTGCCAAGCCCGCTCGCAAAGTACTGAAACAACCCGTTGTGTTCATTCGCATTCCCCGAGATCAAAACACGTGCGATTTGATTGAAGCCTACGAATGTTTTTTTTCGAAATGCAAATGTTTGTCGATGGCCAAAAAGCAATTCGTCGTATTCAATCCAGGGTGTCGTTTTTCGCTACGAATGCCTGTAGCGAAATCCATCGAATGATTGCGAGCGCATAAAAAAAGGCGGATGAAACATCCGCCTTTTCATGTTGTCATTTTTCGATCGGTTTACTTTTTACCGAGCGGATCGACCTTGGTCGAAGTGTCACCCGACTTGGCTGGAGGCGTCGCTGGGTCGCCACCTGATTCACCGCCGCCTGCGACCTGTTTTTCGAGTTCGTCAGCCGATTGGGCCAGCGTTTCGCGAAGTCGATCCGTGATCGCTTTCTTGAATTTTTGCTCCTTGCGGTTTCTTTCGTCGAAATCGTCTCCGAACATGGCAACATCGACGTCTCGCATGAGCTTGCGAATTTGGATGGCGATGGTTTGAACCTCGGCTTGCTGGGGAGCTGGCAACTTGGCGGCCAATCCACCGACCGTTTTCATGTCTTCACCAAAAATCGAAACGACAACGACGTCGCCGACGGTTTTGATTTCACGTCGGACCAGGTTCAGCCGGTAGTTTGGCAGGTTCAGCTTTGGCTTGTCGTCGTCATTGGATGCCGAGCCTTCACCAAATTCAAAGTCTCCACCGGTGCCCATCGAAACATCGCGAAGTTCTTCATTCTCGTCTTTTTCGACTCCGATTTTTGCGAGATCTTTACCGGTGTAGACGAGATAGTT
>CAYSXI010000320.1:0-3509 GCA_964434955.1 uncultured Pirellulaceae bacterium | reverse complement strand
AAACATCCTGGTCGCCGAATGGGTTAACACGGGACGAGTCAGCAAACTTCGCAAAGTCGACTAGGGGTGGATCGCGTCGGTTTGCGACGCGCATCATCGACGCAGAAACAGCCGGGTTGCCCGCACGAGGGTGCTGTGCCCGTGGCTGCATCCAAGCACCGTGGCTGTATACCAGCACTTTGGGCAGGCGAGTGAATCGCTGGCGTTTCCGTTGCACCGTTGCCACTTCCTGCCGTTGTGGCCCCATCCGACCTTCGTTTCCCGGTATTTTCGCCCGGTCTTGAAACTCCCGTGAAAACGGCAAGGTACGGTCGGAATCGTTGAGTTTTATGAAGTCGAATACAAATTCTCGATTTCCGTTTGACAACCTATTTTTGCGGTGGCTAAAATCGTTCCACGAGATCGGTACTGTACAAATTTACAATAGTCTTGTTTTCGAATTTTTTTCGAGGGGATCATGAAACGATCAATCTTTTTGATGGCCGCCATCGTTGTGGTAGTTATGTCGGGCAGTTCATTCGGCCAGGGTTTCGAGCCAACCGACGCCCACAAGGTACTTAATCACGAGGTCGGAACTTGGACAGCCAAAGGCAAGGTTTGGCAACCCGGCGCGGATGAGCCGATGGAATTTGAAGGCACCGAAACGAATCGAATCATTGGCGGTATGTGGGTCGTCAGCGATTTCAAAGGTGACTTTGGAGGAATGAAGTTTGAAGGCCACGCGATGATGGGTTACGACATGGACGGCAAGAAATACGTTGGCATGTGGTTCGATTCGATGAGCCCCTATCCATCAAAAATGTCCGGTTCCTATGACGCCGAAAAGAAGACAATGACGTTCAATACCGTCAACAAAAACCCGGAGACGGGCGACGAGTACAAAGGAAAGAATGTCATCGTCTACAAAGACAAAGATACCCGAGTGATGACGATGTACATGGACATGGACGGAAAAATGGTCAAGTCGATGGAGTTGGTTTACACTCGCAAAAAGTCAGCCAGCAAATAGTCTTGCGGTTGATGCGGCTATGAGACGAACCTCGCCCCCGCCGGCGAGGTTTTTTTATGCGCGTTTGTCGACGCGGATTCGGGGCGTTGGGTCCATTCCCGGTTACTGGTTCCATTCCCGGTTTTACTAAGAAGCTTCGTACGCTTTCTTGAGCCACTTCTTGAGTTCGGCGTTGATTTCCTTCTTTTCGCTAACGCGAACGCGGTGCGAAACCATGGAATTGAAGCTGCCGGAAGCTTCCAAGCGGTCCGTGGTTGGCTCGCCTTTCAGGTTAATGCCGATGTCGACTCGTGTTTTTGTCGACGGTTGGATGATGGCGAATTGTTTGTTTCGCCGAAGGCTCACATAAGCTTTTTTGGGCGAGATTTCGACGTCACCACCAAACTTTTTGACGGCCGCAATCACGGCATCATAAATCGGCCTCAAATCCTCTTTGCCTTTCGAGTATTGTGCTTCGACCAAGGCATCATTGCCTCCGGCTGATTGGGTTGCGGCTTTCGTCGCGCCGCCGGACAAATGCTCGTGAGCGATCAGGTTGGCAAATCCGTGAGTGACTCCGTATTCACTTTTGAGAAACTTCACGATCTGGCCGTGCTTTTCTTCCTTGCAAGTCTTGCAGACTTTCAGCCATTGGGCCAACGTCTTGCCCGTTTTTTCTTTGAGGTTGGCGATCATGGCCGCCGCCATTTCTTCCGGAGATTTTGCCATTCGATTTCCAGTCTTGAACTTCGGGCCAGCGGAAAAGTAGAAGTACTTGAGTTATTTCTCACCCATCAGTTCTTTGACCTTGGCTTCAATGGACTCCGCCCAGATCTTGTACCCAGCTTCGTTCGGGTGAAGCGCGTCGGGCATGATTGACTTGGGCAGGTTACCATCCTTGTCGAGAAACTTTTCACCGATGTCGAGAAAGTACACGGACTTGTCATCGGCATAATCTTTGATGATCGCGTTGATGCCGTCATTGATCTTGCGAAGTCGTCCATCTTTCTTCTGATCGCGAGGGAAGACGCCCAGCAAAAGCACCTTCGATTCCGGTAGTCGCTTGCTGATCTCTGCGAGAATCGACTTGATTCCGGCAGCGGTGTTTTCGGGCTTGTCCTGGCGATGTCCCGTGTTGTTCGTGCCAATCATCATCACGACCAGTTTGGGAGAAATCCCCTCGACCTCACCGTTTTGCAAACGCCAGATGACGTGCTCCGTACGATCGCCACTGTAGCCGATATTGAACGCTTTTCGCTTCCCGTAAAACTCCTGGAAAACTTTTTTGCCACGGCCTTCCCAGCTATGGGTGATTGAGTCGCCAATCCAAAGCAAATCCACGCTACCTTTAACCTTCTCCAACGCGGCCAACTTTTGCTTGTGTCGGTTCTGCCACCATTGATCCTTACGTGGCTCGGGAGACGTGGCTTTGATCTTGTCCTCCTGGGATTCCTGCCCCGACAACTCCATTGCATTGACCAAGATTAAAACGATGACAGGAAAGATGACGTATTTCATTGGACCTCCGATAGCTGACATTTCCGACCCAATTTTAGTCGGCCAATTTCGGTTTGGAAGCCTTGTTAGAGACGACATCGGCAAAGGATTGCTAGTCGTTCATCTGCCCTTTGATCGTGCGCTGGGTTTTTTCCCACACGCCTACGAGAAAATCGACGTACTCGTTCGCTTCCATGAATGGTTGCGATTCGATTTCCATTTCAAATAGCCAGCCGTCACCATATTTATCGACGTTGATGGCCGAGGGGTCGTTCATCAGTTGCTGATTGAAACTCAGTAACCTGCCGTTGGCCGGCGAATAAAGCGAGCTCTCCGCTTTTTTGCTCTCGATGGAGCCGATTTCCTGTTTTTCGGTAAGAGACGCTGGCGCATCCATTGCCCAATCAAGAAAGTAAACATCCTGAAGAAGCCGGACCGCGTAGGCCGAAAATCCAAACCGAACGACAGGCTCCGAAACTTGTGCCCACATGTGGTTCGACACATAAAGCCGGTCGGTGGGAAATTCCGCTTCAAATTCGCCCATCATGAACGTGAGCATCTCGCTCATGTATAGCGGACTCCCTGGTGTTGATCCTCAAAGAAAGGAGGGAGCAACGCATCGACTCGAAGCAAACCCTCGCGAGTCAAGCGAACTTGCTGTTCGTCAATTTCAGCAAAGCCTTCTTCGACGTGTGAATTCCATTCCGCTTTCCAGTTGTCGACGATATCGACTCCGAATTTCTGCTTAAAGTAGTCGCGTTCAAGGAATCCGCGTTTTAACTGGAGGATCATCTCACGGATCAGGCGTTGGTTTTCGGTGGGCTGGAACGCACGCCCCAGGGGAAGTTGGTTTTTGTCGAGCAAGTCGCCCGTGTAATCATTCCATTCCGGTTTGTTCTGATAATGCACGCCCGAAACATGGCCAAAGCTGGCAATGCCCGTCGCAAGGAGATCGGAACCTCGCCACAAATTATCGCGATAGCTAAAGTTGACTTTCGATTTGTCTTTGCAAACGGTATAAGCG
>CAYSXI010000319.1:0-3522 GCA_964434955.1 uncultured Pirellulaceae bacterium | reverse complement strand
AGTACCGGTTTTCTTTCGTATAAAACTCAAAGGCGCGACCGTCGGCGAATTTGAATTTTTCCTGGGTGTTTACGTCCAGCTCCAGATCCGTGAAAAACTGCTTGGTCGTACCGACAACGCGAAAGTAGTTGTTCTCGGTTCCAAGAAAGTCACCCAGGGCAAGCGGAATGGCCAAGCCCGTGTATTCGGCGAATCGGGTTGAGTCTTCCAGCCGCGCGGCTTTGCGAAATTCCTGGTCAAGAATTTCGTTCTGCAAATGCAACCCGATTTCCGTGAGCCCGCCACCAAAGGGAGATTGCTGCAAAGACAACTCGCGCGTCCGAGCCACGGCCTGATCGTGCTGGTATTGAATCGAGTTCTCAAACTCACGCAGGCGGTAATCCCGGTCCTGAAACTCGAGAAAATACTCGTAGGGAATATTGCCGGTCGGCCGACTCAAATAGAAGACCGTATTCAAAGTCAACTGCGTTTTTCCACCCTTGGATCCAACGATGACGTTGTAGCCAAAGCTCGTATTGCTGCGAAACGATTTGGTGACGATCGCCTGAATGCTCAGGACCGCCACAACCAGCATGACGCCCAGCCCCATCGATACAACGCTCAATACGGACCCGAGTCCTCGGTACTGAATACTTCGCCAGGCAATCGAAAAGATACTCACGATTGTTTCTCCGAAGTTTGCGAGGCTGTATCCTTCTTGCCGGCGGCCTCGCCGCTTTCGGCTCGTGCACGAGCCACGACTTGGTTGATCTCGGCAAGGTGGTCAACGCGATCAAATTGATTGGCCACTTCCATCGAGTGGGTCACCATCAACAAAGCGATGTCTTCCGCGGCACAGCTTTCGCGAATCAAATCGACAATTTTCTGTTGATTTTGCGGATCCACATTGGCCGTTGGTTCGTCCGCCAGCAGCACCATGGGTCGATTGGCCAAAGCTCGAGCAACGGCCACTCGTTGCTGCTCACCGACACTCATTGCCGTGGGGCGGTTGGACATGCGGTGAGCCAATCCGACTCGATCAAGCAAATCTTTGGCGCGATGGGTATCGGCCTTTCTGGGGCCAAAGGTCATTCCCAGCATGACATTTTCCAAAGCCGAAAAACCGGGAAGAAGATTGAATGTCTGAAACACATAACCGAGCTTGTCGGCCCGAACTCGATCGCGGCCCGCTTCCGAAAATTTGGTCAACTCGGTTTTGCCGAGAAACACTTTACCGCTGTCGGGATTGGTGATCCCGGCAATGACTTGCAACAACGTCGTTTTGCCGCAACCGCTCGGTCCAATCATGACCGACTGTTCGCCGCTATTCAGTTGGTAACCGTCGATATCAAGAATCGGTACCATTTGCCCGTCCGGCTGACGGTACGACTTCTTGATGGATTCCAGAATGAGCATGAAGGTGATTTTCCCCGGATTGGGGCTTGGTTTTGATTTGGCTGTGATCGGATTTTAATGAATTGGCAATTTCGAACCTGAATCCGTGGGCGGCCATCCTCGAATGCGGGCGTATCGGTCTCGGCCTTTGGGTCACTTACCTTAACTTAGAGGCTACTGCATAGGTTAGCATCAAGAAAGCAGGCAGGCGGAACTCGACATCCCTTGATTTACGGGATACGCCGACCATCGGTTCGTGATTTGTGTCGATTCCCTAGAACAAGCCGGAAGTGGCCGCCAAGGCATCATCGATGGAACTCTTCTTATCAGGCTCGCATCCGAGAACACGTGACGGAGGATGGAACTCGTTTCGACTATCGCCCCCGCATCAAGCGATCGAGCCGTCGCTTGTTGTCGGCCCGTTTTAGATCTTCACGCTTATCATGAAGCTTTTTACCTTTCCCGACTCCGATCATTAACTTGACGATGCCACGGGAGTTAAAGTAAATCCGCAAAGGAATCAGCGTGAGTCCTTTTTCATGGGCACGGGCTGAGAGTTTTCGAAGCTGCTGCCCGTGAACCAACAACTTGCGCGGACGTTTCGGCAAGTGGTTCCACATGTTGGCTTGCGGGTATTCGGGAATGTCGGCACCGACCAGCCAGAGTTCATCAGCTCGCACGCGAACGTAGGCTTCGTCCAGCGAAATCCGGCCTTCCCGCAGTGACTTGACTTCGCTGCCGCTGAGCACGATTCCACACTCGAGTTTTTCCAGCAACTCGAATCGATGACTGGCTCGCCGATTTTCCGCAATCGTTCGCGACTGGCCTTCCGCGGAGTCAGCGCCCTTTTTACCGGCTTTTCCGCTTTTCTTTTTGCTTTTGCCCGCCATCAAACCGTTCGCGAATTCCTTAGGGAATAGTAATCCTTCATAATATTCGATTCGCCTAATTCTGGCAGCGGGAAAAATGTCCCGCCCCGAATTTCCCCTCGATCACCGGTCTCAAGGACCAGAAAATTGGACCTCCGCGCCTGGCAAGTCGCCTGTTAAGATTGAACATCGATGTCGGGATGGACTTTGTTCCGGCTTGTTTTTTGGTCTCCTGTTCGAGTTAGTGCCTTGGATCTCCCAATTGTTTCTTCTGGTGGTGGATGTTCTTCGTCCGGCGGTTCGTGTTCGGCTCCGCAAGCCGATTCGTCGGTTGTGCACCGGTTACCCCGATGGCTCAAACGCGAAGTTCCCAAGGGCAACGCCAATCATTTCACTGCCGGGCTGCTCGAAGAACTGAACCTGGAAACCGTCTGCGACAATGCCAAGTGTCCAAACCGAATGGAATGTTATTCCCAAAAAACGGCGACCTTCATGGTTTTGGGGAATGTTTGCACGCGAAGCTGCAGTTTCTGCGCCGTTCAACGTGGCCGCCCGGAAGAACTTGAGGCCGACGAGCCAGAACGCGTCGCCGAGGCAGCCCATCGCCTTGGCCTGAAACATGTCGTCATCACGTCGGTCACCCGGGACGACCTGCCCGACGGCGGCGCTGAACATTTTTATCAGTGCGTGGTTGCCGTACGCGAGCGAACCGGCGCGACCGTGGAAGTACTGACGCCTGACTTTATCGATAACAAGGCCGGACTGGATCGCGTCATTGAATCACGCCCGGACGTATTCAATCACAATACGGAAACCGTGCCTCGACTTTACCGTCGGGTACGCGGGCCCAAATCCGACTACCGGTGGACGCTTGACTTGCTCAAGCGAATCAAAACGGTTGACCCCACCATCAAGACCAAAAGCGGACTCATGCTTGGGCTTGGCGAAACGACCGAAGAGATCCTCGACACGCTTGCCGATCTCCGCGACGTCGGTTGCGATTTCCTGACGCTGGGCCAGTATCTGCAACCGGCTCAAGATCGATACATCAAGGTGGTTCGCTATCTGCACCCCGACGAATTCGACGAACTTGGCAAAATGGCACGCGAAATGGGTTTCAAGAAGGTCGCGAGCGGACCCTTTGTTCGAAGTAGCTACCACGCCCGGGACATGGCGGAAACGGAATAGCAACGTTCCCTCTTTTTCGATGGGGTCGGGCCTTTCCGATGGGGTCGGGCCTTTCCGATGGGGTCGGGCCTTTCCGATGGGGTTGGGGCAA
>CAYSXI010000318.1:0-3535 GCA_964434955.1 uncultured Pirellulaceae bacterium | reverse complement strand
AATACTTCGATCAAAATCAAACAGAACACTCGCGGTCGCACGATCGGAGAATTGCATCCTCGTTCCTGACTCTTCACGAGCCCGGTTGAAACCGATTTTCCACTTGCCGAACCGCAGTGCTAACTGCTTCTGGGGCAGCCCGAAGTACTGATTGCCGATGTCCAGGGTCACGAAGTAATCGAGTGCGTCGACCACCTCGGCTCCCGGGCCGGCATCGGTATCGGCATCGAATTGGAAGCTGTATCGAAAGTTGGGATTCCAGGCGAATCCATTGAAGGTCAGTCGTAATCGCTCAAATTCGAACTCGTTTTGGTCAGCATTGGGGCCATTGGAATCAAAGTAGTTGTGGCGAAGCTGACCCCAAGTACCAATCTTCATCTGAAATTGCGGAGAGTCCTTTCCGACTTTCCCAAGCGGTCCGGTCAAAACGAAGCCGCCGTCATAGCCCACGTTGATCCGATCGACTGTTTCTTTCGGAGTCGGCGTTGTTTCCTGGGTGTTCAAATCACCGGGAACGGGACTCATCAACGTGTTTTGCGACATCCCTGGCTGGAGCACTTGGCCGGATACAAAGTCGCTTGCGCAGAAAGCAAGCAACGCCAGGAAGAAGAGATTAATGCGAATCGACAACGGTCGGCCCCCACGCAAACTGCAGTTAACATGCAGTTAGATCGGATTGCGAAGGGCCGAATATTCAGAATGTTCCCGATAAATTACCCAAACGTCAATTCTTATACATTTATTGCGAATTAAATCGGGGCAATGAAAGTCTAAGAATCGCCCAGTGCAAGCACTTTTCTACCTTAGACCGATTCCAGAACCATCGACATCCCCTGCCCGACGCCAACACACATCGAGCAAAGTGCCAAACTCGAATCCGAGTTCTTGAATTGATGGACGGCGGTGGTTGCGAGTCGGGCTCCGCTCATTCCCAGGGGGTGCCCCAGGGCGATAGCGCCACCGAGCGGGTTGATTCTTGGATCGTTGTCTTCGAGTTTCAACTGGCGAGTGCAGGCGAGCACCTGGGCGGCAAAGGCCTCGTTGAGTTCGAGGATATCGAAGTCATCAAGTTGGAGATTGAGGCGCTCCAGCAATTTCTCGGTCGAGGAAACCGGCCCGATACCCATCACGCGAGGTTCAACGCCAGCCGAGGCCGCTCCGACAACTCGCGCGAGCGGATTCAGCCCAAATTCCTTGACGGCATTTTCCGAAGCGACGATCAGCGCAGCGGAACCATCGTTTACCCCCGATGCGTTCCCGGCGGTGATGGTTCCATTTTCGCGAAATGGTGTTTTTAGTTTCGCAAGCTGTTCCAGCGAACTCAATCGCGGATGTTCATCTTGATCAAAGATGATGGGTTCGGTTTTTCTTTGCGGGATGGAAACCGAAGTCAATTCGCGGGCCAGCGAACCATCTTCTTGAGCTTGGGACGCCTTTTCTTGACTCCAACGTGCAAATGCGTCCTGATCTTCACGGGATATCGAGTACTGGTCGACCAGGTTCTCGGCGGTTTCCGGCATCGAGTCGACGCCAAATCTGTTTTTCATCTTGGGATTTACAAAACGCCAGCCGATCGTCGTATCGTAAATCTCGGCGTTTCGATCAAAGGCCGAAGTCGCTTTGGCGAGAACCATCGGCGAGCGCGACATGCTTTCCACTCCGCCGGCGATGACCATCTCCGCCTCACCGTTGCGAATTCTTCGCCCGGCGGATGCGACGGCTTCCAGACCTGAGGCACAAAGCCGGTTGACCGTGACGCCCGGAACGGCAAAAGGGATTTCGGCCAAAAGCAACGCCATCCTTGCGACATTGCGATTGTCTTCACCGGCCTGGTTGGCACATCCCAATACGACTTCATCAATCCTGGCCGGATCCAATTGAGGGTTGCGATTGAGAATGGCTCGAATGGGAATGGCGGCCAGGTCATCCGTGCGGATTCCCGACAAGGATCCGCCAAACTTTCCGATCGGGGTGCGAACCGCATCGCAGATCAATGCTTCGGACATAGGTTGCCTCCATTCCAATTCGAATACGCGCCAGATTATTTTGCCGCGACGGGTAGCTCAAGCTTCTTAAGCCCGGATTCGATGCTTTCCGCTAACGCGTCGATTTCGTTTTCGGTCATCGCGGTGGACAGTGTCCCTGAGCAGGTATTGATCAACATGAAACCGGAATCAAACAGATGATCGACAAGGGCACGGACGAGCCGTAATTCTGCCGGGGCGGAATAGCAAGCTCGATACTCGACCGGGAGTTCCGGTTTCAAATGGACCCGAAACATGGATCCCGCTCCCGCGATGCTTGCCGGGAATCCACTGTTGGAAATGGCCTGGCCAATTTGGCTTCGGGCATAATCACCAAGCTGATTCATTTTCGAGACGGCTTCCCGATCGAATAATTCCATCGCAACTCGGCCGGCGGTCATGGTGATTGGGTTGGCCGAAAAGGTGCCCGAATGTGGCATGGGTAACTGGTCTTTCCCCGGATCGAGAATGTCCATGATTTCTTGACGTCCGGCAAAGGCACCGACAGGAAATCCGCCGCCGATGACTTTCCCGAGGGCCGTCAGGTCGGGGCGCTCATCGTAGTTTGACTGCATCCCGGAATATTCATTCCGAAACGTGATCACTTCGTCGAAGACAAACAGTGCGCCGTTTCTTCGCGTCCATTGATAGAGGTTCCGAACAAACTCGGGGGAAGCCGCGCTGAATCCGACGCGATGCGGAAGCGGATCGATCAAGATGCATGCGACATCACTGGCATGGTTATCTAAAATCGCTTGCGTTCGCGGCCAGTCATTGAAAGGGATGACAATGACGTCATCCAAGGCCCCTGCCGGTGTCCCGGAAACGACGGGTACCGACGTGGGTTGATTCTCATCTCCCCAGTTTTCCGGTTTCGCCGTCTGACTGACTTCGGCGTAGTCGTAGCTGCCGTGGTAAGCGCCTTCTACTTTCACCAGTTTGGAACGACCGGTGAACGCGCGGCTCGCCTTGATGCAAGCCATAACGGCTTCGGTTCCCGAATTGACAAACCGAATCTTGTCGACCGATGGTATCCGATCACAAAGCAATTCTGCGAACTGAACTTCTGCTTCCGTCGCGGTTGCAAAAGCGGATCCCCGCCGCATCTGCTGGTTGACCGCTTCCACAATTTTCGGATGAGCATGTCCATGAATCAGCGAGGCCATGTTGTTTGAAAAGTCGATTCGGACGTTTCCATCGATGTCCGTGACGCGGCATCCTTTCCCTTCAACGGAATAGAGAGGGTGAGGTTTGCGGTAAACCGTGTTCCGGCTTATGCCGCCGGGCATCACCTTTGTCGCGCGTTCGTAAAGTTTCTGACTTTGACTCATGGAATTCAGGCCGCCATCACTCGAAAACAAATGGAAGATTCACCGGTTATCATCGGCATCGACTGACAACCGTCGCTCTGCCAAGCAATTTGCATTTCTTGTTTCGCTCGTTTGTTTTTGCCTGGTTTACTTGCCCAAGCCACGATGCGTTCAAACGATCTCAAACTAGGCCATGGTGAT
>CAYSXI010000317.1:0-3548 GCA_964434955.1 uncultured Pirellulaceae bacterium | reverse complement strand
AGGGACGAAACAAATTTTGAAACCCAATTCACTCGCAACAAGATTCGCAACCAACTTTTGCCCGATCTGCGGGAAATGTTCGGCGACCAAGTTGAGCAGGCGCTTTTACGACTCAGCGAGTCGGCGCACGAAATGGACGAGTTCCTAGGTTCGGCCGCGGAAAGCGTTCAACAGGCATTCGCAGTTACTCCACAGAAAATCGTGGTCGACAAACATAAGTGTCATGACGTCGATTCGTTTCTGATTCGTCGAAGATTGTATGCGTGTTGGGAGCAGGCGGGATTTTCACGGCAGGATATGACGCGTCAAAAATGGCTGGATGCGGTGGAAGCCATCATCGGCGAATCGACAGCGCGCGAGAAAGAGGTGACCGTCTTTCAGTTGCCGGGTGGGGTGTTCGTGAATTCCGGTGAACGGTACGTAACTTTCGATTTGAATCGAGATTGCCCAACGTAGTTTCGTTAATCTGTGGCGACTGGGTGAGCTTTGACGCGACGGAATTCTTTCAAAAAAATGAAGCGACAAAAGTCCCTTTATATCGCCTCGCCAATGATAGAAATCCTTAACTACTTCAATTATCCTATGGGGCTTAGTTAGAAGAATTCATTCAGTTAATTTTTGATTTGCGGCACAATTTTCGATTCGGAAATTGAATCGCGAGATTGCAAAACGCCATGTCAAATTCAATTGAAAAACTTACGGACGCCGACAAGTTCAAACTATTCTGGGCCAGTTTTCTTGCCCTGACTGCTGCGGGAGTCGGATTCGTATTTCGGGTCATGATCCCAAACATGTGGGCTGAGAATTTTCAGATCACCTTGGCCGACGTGGGTGTTTTGACGGGGGCCGCGCTTTGGCCGATCGCGGTAACCATGATTTTGTTTAGCCTTCTGGTCGACAAAATCGGTTACAAGGTGTCGATGTTCTTTGCCTTTGCTTTGCAGGCGGCGTCCGTCGTTTTGACTTTCATTGCATCCGACGTCACCACGTTATGGTGGGCATGTTTTTGTGCAGGACTTGGGCACGGTGTCGTTGAAGCGGTGATCAATCCTCTTTGTGCTTCGATTTATCGTGAAAACAAAAGCAAGATGCTCAACATCCTTCACGCCTCTTGGCCTGCCGGTTTGGTAATTGGCGGAACGATTTATATGTTGTTGATCGGTAGCGATCAAACCTGGGCCGATACCAAATGGATATTCTGGGTCATGCTCGCTCCGGTTGTTGCCTATGGCGTCATGTTTTTGATGTGTCATCGCTTCCCCGTCGATGAACGGGTGGAAGCAAACGTTTCGATGATGGACATGCTTAAGGAGTTCGGTGGACTCGGTTCATTCCTTGCCGCGACGTTTCTTATTTATGAGATGATCGGCCAAATTGGATTGGCTGACGACATTGCCGCATTGAATTGGGGCGACAATGCACGGTTATATATTTGCCTTGGGGTGGGTGCTT
Organism: uncultured Pirellulaceae bacterium; assembly: GCA_964434955.1. Taxonomy (GTDB): domain Bacteria; phylum Planctomycetota; class Planctomycetia; order Pirellulales; family Pirellulaceae; genus JANQLU01. The sequence continues at coordinate 2,096 of CAYSXI010000317.1, read as the reverse complement.
TGATTGGAACCGGGATCGGTTTTGCCGTCGGCTCAAAAGGCAAGATTCTGTTCTTCGTTTTGTGCCTGATCATGATTCCACTTGCGACGGCGGAGCTTGCAACCGACGCATGGATTCGAACGCTGATGGAACCCATCATGGGTGCGCAAGGTGCCGGCTGGGCGATTGTGTTTTCGGCGGCAATCATGATGGTCCTCCGGTTTTTCGCGGGTGTGCCACTCAAATTCATGTCGCCTCCCGCCCTGCTGTTGGTGAGTTCCATTTTTTCGATCGTCGGGCTGTACGCACTTTCCGTTTCGGCCGGCTGGGCGATATTTCTTGCGTTTGTCCTCTATGCGGTCGGGCAGACATTTTATTGGCCGACCGTTCTCGGATTTGTCTCAGAACAATTCCCTCGTGGTGGCGCCATGACTTTGAATACGGTCTCGGCGATGGGGCTATTAACGGTAGGGATTTTTGGTTTTCCTTTTCTTGGAGCGGTTCAAGATAATTACAACACCCAGGCAGTTGTTCGCAGTCAGGGTGAGTTGTTTGAAAAGGTCAAAACGGAAGAGATGACCTATGTTGACAACACCGACCCCAAAAACCCGAAAAATGAACCGCTTTACAAACGCCCAAACTTTTTCGGTGTGACTTACGATTCCGTCAATCGAGATGAATTCAAGAAACTGCTTTCGGAAAAGGACCAGGAAGCCTTGGATAAAGAACTGGCAGCCACTTCGCAAAGCAGTCTCAAAGTGGCGGCGGTGCTTCCGCTGATTATGGCAATCGCCTTCATTTTGATTCTTATCTACTACGCCGTGACGGGTGGATACAAACCGGTTGATCTGAATGAAACTGCGAAGCCAAGTTCGGACTCGTAGAAAGTCGTTTGATCATCCCCATCGAGTTAGCAAAGGAAGGATAGGTGGTCTGCGGGCTGCCTATCAGCCATCTGCAGCTAGCGTTTCTTGCCATTTGACGAATCTGTTATTCTTTGGCCCCGGCGAATTCGCTAATCTCGGCCGATTTTCCCCCCGCAATTTTTCGACGGTTTGACGTGAATTCACTCACATCCAGAACCGCCGTCCAGATCGGATTGGCCCATTTTCGCGCGTTCGCCATCACGATTTCGATCGTTGGTTTGTTGGCGATCACGGTCGTGGTCTTGGGATGGCAGTCCGTCGATTCCACCATCCGAGATCATTGCCAGACCGAGTTCAACCAAATTCTGGAGCCACACGGATTGCGGGTTGAACTGGACCATGCAAATTTTGTGGACGGAACCGGAATCGAAATCCGCCACCTGCAGATATTTCGAAGAGACTCCGAGCATACCGAACCGTTGGCGTCGGCACGCTCCATCCATCTTTCGAGCGAATCGGCCATCACTCAGTTGATTTCTGGTGAGTTCCAAGTCAGCCAGGTCAAAGTGACTCGGCCCAAAATTGATTTGCTTCAATCCGACGTCGAAGACTTCGATTGGCAAGCAATTTTTCAGGCTTTGTTCAAGAATCGAAAAGCCGAGCACAACTTTATTCCCGTCCATATCGTGAATGGTTCCATCGGAATCCACGACAACCTTTCAACGCAATCGACGTTTGCTTTGACCTCGATTCAATGCCAGTTGAACCCGCCGGCCAGCGGAGAGATCGCCAATCAACCTGTTGAGCTGACGGTGTCGGCCAACGTGAATGGAAAAGGCCAGCTGCGCATTGCAGGAACGCTCGATCCGCAAACAAAAAAATGGGCGCTTGTCGGCGACGGGCAGCAGCTTGACTTCAGTCACAAGAACCTCGAAGCCGTTTATCGCAAGTACAAGAAACCGATTGATCGAATCGACGCGTTTCGTTTCCAGACTTCGATCCGGTTCCGCGCGGACGGAAAAGGTTTCAGCGAGATCCCCCGTTTTCAGATCAACGGAAAAATCTCACAGGGAACCATCAAGGACCGTCAACTCCCTGAATCGATTACCGACGTCGCTTTGAACTATGAGATCAAGAACGAGTCGCTATTCCTTTATGAAGGCAAAGCCACGACCGGTTTGGGTAGTGCCAAGTTCAACTACTTTCAGAAAGGGCTTCTGAGCCGCGAAAGTTGGATGCTCTACGGTTCAT
>CAYSXI010000316.1:0-3615 GCA_964434955.1 uncultured Pirellulaceae bacterium | reverse complement strand
GCAACCTCCGATACAGAGGATGCTTTTTTGCATGATGGCATTCACCCAAATACGGCGCTTAGCGGGATTTTTGCCAATCTTTTCATGACAGGATTCAATCAAGAATTTGATGACGAACTTGTTCTGTTTAGCGAGCAAGAACTATTGCAATTCGGCGGATCGACGCTGGGAGCACAATATACGAACGACACGTTCGTCAATTCTCTTGGCGGGAAAAACTATGGTGATTACGTCATCTCGGCAGTGCCCGAACCCTCGGCCGCAGTCATCCTGGGCGCTTTTGGAATGCTTGCTTTCTTTCGGCGACGCGCACGCTAGCAGCGAGTCGATCTAACCGGAAAATTTTTCGTAATCGTTAAAGTTTAACATCGCACTCCTCCGATTCTGATAATGAAGGAACGTTTTTATCAGAACGAAGGTAGATCGATGAATTTCAAACCAACGAAACCCTTGGCAACCGCGCTTGCGCTGTTTGCGATCGCGACAACCTGTGTCGCGCAGAACCAATCGAATCGAAGCACTTCCAGGCAACAGCAACCGCCGTCGCGGCAGTTTTCTCCTTCAAATGTTCCCGTTTCTGTACGCCCCGGGCAACAATCGCCACGGCAACAGAACTATCGCCAAGCAACCCGGCCGCAATATCCACCGCGAACCAATGGCGCGGTCCCTCAACGGGTTACCCATCAACAACAGCAACAATTTCAACGTCAGGATGCGACTCAACCGTCACGTCTTCCCTATCGGAATCAACCCGGAACCGTCCACCGTTTGAGCGACGCGACGTTGCCCAATCTGTCAGCCAAGTCCGACTTCCGAGAGAATCGCAGCGCGGCTCCAACCGGGCAGGTTTCACGGCAAATTCCGCCACAGGGCAACATTCAGAGAACGTCGTTTCAGCAGGACACGCAAAAACAAGATCAGGAAGATCCGGAACCTGAAGTTCCCGAAGTTCTGCGTAAACCCAAAAACACAAAGCCGAAACAACAACCCAAGACAGAGTCGCTGCCATCTGCCAATCCTTCAAACGGCAACGTTCCTCTGCCGGTTCCTCAACAAGTCATTCCACAAAACAAGACAACCAAGGCAAACGGAAGTCTCCCATTGCCAAACCAAAGCGGGAAAAAGGACGCCTTGCCAAAACTCGCGCTGCCTTACGAAAACCAGCTCCCTCCACGAGCCAATTCCATTCCCGATGAGCTACCAAAACTCCCACCAGCGCCGAGACAAAGCTCTCCGTTGACGCAAAATCAAAACAACAACAACTTTCAGTTGCCACCAAGTCATTCGACTCGGCAACCGGAAAAAATGTATCCCGAAAATCGAACCGCCAACAACCAACTGCCAAAGTTGGACACGGGCTCGATTCAACCACCGTCGAATCAGCAGAAACCGCTTCCTGGCAACTTGAATACACTGCCGCCGGCGAATTCGCTTCAACTGCCTCCTGCAGGTAATCACGTCTTGCCCGCAAATGACAACCAACTTCCAACAACCAACCAGAACGCTTTGCCACCGATTTCCAAAGGCAATTCACTCCCGATTCAAAACCGGATTCCCGTTTCCAACCTTTCGGAACCAATGAATTCGTTACCGGCGGCGACTCAACAGCAGCCACCGGTCAATCTTTCGACGGTTGCAACGGAGCCAAAAAGGGAAGCCGACGACTCGATTAATCGAATGACCATTCCGGGAATCCAGGTTGAAACGATTGGTCCCAAAAAAATCGCAAAAGGCAAACCAGCCACTTACAAGATTCGAGTCAAAAACGGATCCGGTGCCTCGGCTGAACAGATTACCGTCGGGTTTGAATTGCCAAACTTTGCCGAGGCCACCAACATTTCGACAACCGGTGGACAAAAAGAAGTTTTGCCAATGGCCGATAAACGTGTTGTGCGTTGGCAAATCGCCTCGATCGGCGCCAACCAATCGGTCGAGCTAAGCTTGGATTTGATTCCGCAAAAAGCGGAAGCCATTGAATTGAATGTGCGATGGGCGATTGAACCCAAGTCGACCGCAACTCGAATTGCCGTCACCGAACCGAAACTTCAAATGAAGATCGATGGACCAGAAGAAGTTCAATTCGGCACAAAAACCATCTACTCGGTAACGATCGAAAACGTCGGGACCGGTCTGGCGGAGGATATCAAAGTCCGACTCTCTCAAGCACTGGGGGGAGCTCAAGCACCCTTGGGACACATTTCACCCGGAGCCAACAAGAAATTCCAAGTTGAATTGACGGCGAGAAACCCTGGGAAACTGGAATTGGTTGCGTTGGCGACAGGACAGGCCCAACTCAAGACGTCCGCCTCCAAAACGGTCACGGTTCGAAAAGCCAAACTTGAGATTGCCGTTGCCGCTCCCAAGATGATATATGCTGGAGCCGTTAACGCCTACGACATCGTCGTCGTTAACCGGGGTGATGCTGTTGCCAAAAACGTCACGGCCACGGCAAGCTTGCCAGCCGGGGTCAAATACCTTTCCGGCATCCAAGGCGGCAAGGCAACCAACGGCAAGTTGAGTTGGAACATCGGCAATCTTGCTGCTGGCGACCAACGTCGCTACCGAATCCACTGCCAGATGAATTCTGCAGGAGTCGTCAAGGTCGACTTCGGCGTGCTCGGAGCCAACAACCTAGCGGCCAGTTCGTTTGCCTCGACCAAAGTCGATACGATCGCCGACCTGGTTCTTTCCGTGGAAGATCCCAAAGGTCCGCTCCCGACTGGTGAAATGGTCGAATACACCATTCGCGTGAAAAATCGCGGATCGCGAACTGCCAACAACGTGAATCTCGTGATGCACTTCTCGGACTTCCTGGAACCAAGCAAAGCAGAAGGCTTGGGATTCAAGGTAGCACCCGGCGAAGTCAAATTCACTCCGATTCGAAACATCGCACCGGGCAAAGAAATCCTGGTAAAGGTATCGGCCAAGGCCTTCAAGGCTGGAAACCATACCTTCCGTGCACAACTCAAATGTGATGAATCGGAATCGCTGGAAGTGTCCCAGGGACGCACCAAGTTTTATGGCGATACCATTGCAAATCCCAAGTCGGGTGTCCCAACTCGCCCCGTCGGAAACCGAAACCAATTCATGGACCAAAACCAGTTTCCAGGCGGATAGTCAAAGCTAATCGCGGTCAAGCGATTGGCCGCAAACGATCTACCTTCGTGACGGGTCGGAGCGTGTCTCCGGCCTGTCTTTTTTTGCGCGGAGCCAGCGATTTTTGCGCGGAGCCAGCGATTATTTTTCTGTCAGCGTTTTTTGCACGGAATCACACAGGTCCGTAACTTTCCTCAAGTCCACCTTGCGGACTTCAAGCTGATCCGAAACCGCTTCATATCGCAACTTGACTTGCTGTAACAGTTCCTTCGGAAGGCCATCCGATTTCTCAAACTGCACCAGCAACTGCTTTGATTGCTTGTGCTCATTTTCAAGTCGAATGACCAGATTCCGGACCCGGGTCTTGTACTGATGCAATTCGCTTGCGAATTGATCGAACTCTTTGACCGGCTGCTCCCGGTAGTAATGAGTCGTCCACATTGGCTTCACCAACTTGAAGTCACTAATTCCTCGTAAACGAGAGTCGACCCGAATCCTGGCTTGGCCATTTGAGCTGAT
>CAYSXI010000315.1:0-3635 GCA_964434955.1 uncultured Pirellulaceae bacterium | reverse complement strand
AGCCTTGTATCGAAGCCGTGACGGAAAACGCAAAGTCGTTTGCAAATTCAACCGCGTCCAGCCAATCGGTGTCTTGCCCATGGGATGGCTTGGGCGAAGACTGGCGAATCGTGAACACGCCATGTATGAGCGACTGGCGGACCTGGGCCCCATCGCAAAAAGTTATCAGGATATTTCTTGCCAAGGCAGAAAACTGCCGAACGCTTGCGCCCATGATTTTATTGACGGGCATCCGCTTCGCTGGCACGATCTCGTCGACGACCAGTTCTTTGACAAACTGGAATCTCTATTGAAGGGCATGCATCAGAAAAATGTGGCCTATGTCGACATGAACAAGTCAGAGAACATTATCGTCAACACGGATGGCAATCCCTGCCTGATCGACTTTCAGATTAGTGTCCATTGGGCAAACCTGCTGTTGCGAATTCCACTGCGTATTCTGCAACGGAGTGACCTCTATCATTGCAACAAACTCAAACGCCGTTTTCGCCCGGATTTATTGAGCGATCTCGAGCTCAAGGCCGCCCAACCTTGGTGGATCAAAATGCATCGGATGATCGCCAATCCGTTTCGCGCAGCGCGAAGGCGTTTGCTGGTCGCACTCGGCATTCGAAAGGGAAATGGAAAACCACAAAGCGAAAGTTTTATCGAAGAAGCCCTGCAAGGTGATCAGCCATCCAGCACCGAACTTGCCGCAAAGCCAATACTGCAACTCTATCGGGTTCTTCGTTCATCGGGGTACCTGGATAAGTATGGGCAGTCCGCCAAGAGTTACACTCAGAGGTTGATGCTCGACCTCCTCCAAGGCCAAACGTTGCACTCCACTGACCTTAAGCTGGCTGAACGAATTGAGCCACTTAGTGATCACGACAAAGTCGTCGAGATCCTGAAGTCGAGATCGTTTTTCACTTTAAGCCGCCGCTGGAACAACAACTGGATTCGCAATCGGATTCAGGCGATCCGTACGGCAATGCTTCCGCGCGAACTCATCTCCCGCCGAGCCGCGTGAGTTGACGCAATAAAAAAATGCCGCGGCCAAGATCGGCCACGGCATTTTGGGGAAGGGGAGTTACTTCTGTATGGTTTCCGGTCTCGGGCCTACCCTGCCCGAGCTCCAGAACAACTGCAGCTACGCAGTTTTTATTTCTTCTTCTATTTCTTCATTTCGAAACCGTTACTCTTCAGTTGCTTTTGAACAGAAAGGATGACGGCATCGCCGAGCGTTTTCTCGCCTTTCTTTTCAGCCAACTTCTTACGCTCTTTTGTAAGGTAGGCTTCGCGTTCGCGATTGACCTTGGCAAGTTCTTTCTTGATCTTGTTACGCTCTGCGACCATTTTTTCTACGTGAGCCTTCCGTTCTTGTTCAGACATTTTTTGCATAAATTCTGGAAGTTCTTCAACTTTGACTTTGGTCAAAATGTCTTTGTCCTTACAGAACGTATCGCAAAGGTCACGGCCACCGTTGTAGTAGACGCCACTAATTTTTGCGTTCGCTCGCTGAACGAGTTGTGCTTGGCTACCTTTGCCTGCGTTGGAGTCCTGCTTGATCTGGTTTTCAAGATAGTACTTGCGGACTTCCTTCTTTCCGTACCACAAATACGTCTTGTTGAGTTTGCCATTCAACTCGATGATGATTTTGTCCTGGGGACATTTGATGTGGACGACTTTCTTGTCCTGATTGATGTTCATGAATTCGCCTTCGGCGATCTTCGCTCCATCGGCCCACATTCCCTGGATCCCCGCGTTGCGATGCCCACAGTGGATTGTGTTTACCACGATCCCGGCCTCAATCGCTTGCTTGCATGATTCGCGATAGTCGACTGAACCTTGCGTGAAGGGTTCATTGCCGGCAATAAAGATTGCCTTGTAGCCGTTGGTTTCTTTCGACCAATCCAAGCGTTTGATGCATTCGCCAATCACCTGCCCACAGTATTCATCGCCACCGTTGGTTTTCAAGCTAAACAACGCTTCGGAAACCTTGTCGAGATCATCCGTCAATGCAACCACCTGGCGGATGTAGCCTTCGGAAGCCGGCAAACTCGTGTTGCCATATTCAAAGACCGAAACGCGAAGCATGGGAGTCTGCCCCTGCTTCTTTGCATTTGCGAATTGCTGAACAATGTTCCAAAGCTGGCTTTTTGCTTGACTGATCAAACCGTCCATCGAGTTGGAAGTGTCAAGCAAAATCGCGACATCAACGGATGCACGCTTGCCAGCGAAAGGTGCCTTGCCCACGACCTTTGGCTTTTCTTGTTTCTCATCGCCTGATTTGACCTTGATTCGAATGTCGATTTGTCGGTCTTGTGCCGCGGCACGGTTCGACGAAAGGGCGAGCGTCGAAAAAGTAAGACAAACCGAAAGTGCGAACATGGAAAAGAATTTTCGCTTCATGGATCTCTCCGTATCCGATTTCAGGGAAAAGTGATCTGCTGCCTGTTTTCTTTTGACGAACCCCTCCCCTCTTTTGTTCCCAGATCCCGGGAATTCCTTGCTTTCGCCGATAGCACTCAAAAATCTGTCGCTTGGATCAGCAAATTGACTTCGGGCTGTCTATTGGCCTGATAACTGAGCCGTTTTTTGAAGCCATTGCGGAGGGATGTTGCAAAATCCAACGCCGATTTTGACGATTCTCGCGGGAAAAGACCATGGCAAAAAGAATCGGGGCTGCACGGCGGCAGCCCCGCGTTAAAGGTTTATTCGATGACTCGGGTGACAACACCAGAACCAACGGTCTTGCTTCCTTCACGAATTGCAAATCGAGAGCCGGTTTCACAGGCAATCGGAACCTGCAATTTCACTTGCAGGTTGACTCCGTCGCCAGGAAACGCCAGATCGACGTCGCCAATTACGTTCACGGCACCACAGACATCGGTCGTGCCAAAGTAAAACTGCGGGCTGTACCCGTTCGAGAACGGAGTATGCCGCCCGCCCTCATCTTTGTTGAGTACATAAACCTCGGCTTCGAATCGTTCGTGGGGCACCATCGTTCCCTTTGCAGCCAGAACATGGCCGCGTTGGACTTCGGATCGGTCGACCCCGCGCAACAAACAACCAACATTGTCGCCTGCCTTTCCTTCGTCCAAGATCGAACCAAACGACTCGACCTGGGTGCAAACGCTTGAGCGAACATCTCGGCCTCGACCGACAATTTCCACCGGATCGCCGACACGGATTCGCCCCTTTTCAATTTTGCCAGACACCACGGTGCCACGACCTTCAATCGAAAACACTTTCTCGATGGGCATCTGGAACGGCAAATCGATTTCGCGGACGGGGTCCGGAATCGACTCATCCAGGGCATCCATCAGAAGCCGAATGCACTTCGATGCCTCATCGTCGTGGGGCTGTTCGACTGCGTTCTTTGCGCTTCCGCGAATTACGGAAACGGAGTCTCCCGGAAAACCATAGCGTGTCAAAAGTTCGCGCAAGTCAAGCTCGACGAGTTCCAACAGCTCTGGATCGTCGACCAGGTCGCACTTGTTCAAGAACACCACAACATGAGGTACACCCACCTGACGTGCCAGCAAGACGTGCTCGCGAGTTTGAGGCATGGGTCCATCGGCGGCGGAAACCAACAGAATGGCTCCGTCCATTTGCGCCGCGCCAGTAATCATGTTCTTGATGTAGTCCGCGTG
>CAYSXI010000314.1:0-3721 GCA_964434955.1 uncultured Pirellulaceae bacterium | reverse complement strand
CATAAATACGCAACCGTTGCATGGCGCAGATGGTCATCAGGCAATCGTGTTCACCCGCGCTCGCAGCGTGCAAACGGCGTTTTTATCTTTGAATCGTCTGGAAAGAAGAATCGTTTTAGATGTAACGATTGAAAATGTTTTCCAGCATTTCCTGGCGCCCACTCTTGGGAGGATCCACTTCGCCCTGTTCGAGCATGATTGCTTCCAGGCTTCCAAGCGTGTGGTTGCCGGATTCGATTTCCGCACCGAGACCGGAATCCCAGCTTGAGTAACGCTGCGAAACAAACTGATCAATCAAACCTTCTTCCCGAATCGCTGCCGCAATCTTGAGTCCGCGGGCAAAGGCATCCATGCTGCCGATATGAGCGTGGAAGAGATCAATCGGTTCAATGCTCTCGCGTCGAACCTTGGCGTCAAAGTTGACGCCACCAGGTGCAAGACCACCGTACTTAAGCAGGACCAACATCGTTTGGGTCGTCAAGTAAAAGTCGGTCGCAAATTGGTCGGTGTCCCACCCCAACAGCATGTCGCCGGTGTTTGCATCGATGGAACCGAGGCAATCCTGTGACGCGGCATAGTCCAACTCGTGCATCATCGTGTGCCCGGCCAGAGTGGCATGGTTGGTTTCGATGTTTAACTTGAAATGGTCCATCAGGCCGTAAGCACGAAGGAAGTTAATGCAGGCGGCGGCGTCGCTATCGTATTGGTGTTTGGTTGGTTCTTTCGGTTTTGGTTCAATGTAGAAGGTTCCGTCGAAGCCGATTTCCTTTGCATAATCGACGGCCAGGTTAAGAAAACGGCCCAGGTGATCGATTTCCCGTTTCATGTCCGTATTGAGCAGATTCTGATAGCCCTCCCGGCCGCCCCAGAAAACGTAGCCAGCACCATTGAGTCGGTGTGTAATCTCAATTGCTTTTTTGACTTGGGCTGCAGCAAAAGCGTAAACGTCAGCCCGGTGACTGGTTGCGGCACCATGCATGTACCGTGGATTACTGAAAAGGTTGGCCGTTCCCCAAAGGAGCTGAATTCCCGTTCGTTGCATTTCGGCTTCGATGACGTCAACAACCGCGTCCAGGTTGGCGTTTGATTCAGCCAACGTCGAACCTTCCGGTGCGATATCCCGATCGTGAAATGCAAAAAACGGAGCTCCCAGCTTTTCGATAAATTCAAATGCCACTTCGACGCGACGCTTGGCATTTTCGACCGATTCGGTTCCGTCGTCCCAGGGGCGTTGCAAGGTCGGCATGCCAAAAGGGTCGGCTCCGTTTCCTCGAAACGTGTGCCAATAGACGACGCTAAAGCGGAAATGGTCTCGCATCGATTTTCCCTCAACGATTTCGTCAGGGTTGTACCAACGAAAGGCCAAAGGATTATCGGTCTCAGGACCCTCGTATTGGATCGGGTCGATTTCCGGAAACGCCGCTGTGGTTGTCATGCCTTCTTCCTCAAAAAATGATTTCAAGGATTTTTGCATGAATTTGAACCGGGCTCAACGCCCGCAACGGGCTTTCAGATTTTCTTTCTTCGAACCATTAGCATTCCCAATCCCGCACAACAAACCAGGAAACCGGTACCGGGTTCAGGAATCGCAGCCAGCGCGGCAATCTGGGATCCAGAAAGTGCCTCGTTGTATAATCGCACGTCGTCCAGAGAGCCATTTAACGCGCGATTGGTGAACTGGTCGTGATTTCCCAAGCGGAAATTCCTTTCCGACAAGTCGTAGGTTCCTGTGTAGGCGGTCGTGTTTTCCAAGACACCATCGATATAGATTGAAATTTGACTTCCATCAAATGTTCCCGCGACATGATGAAACTGATCATCGTTGATTGCGGTTGAAGAAAAGACGCTCGGAAAACTGGAACCGTTTCCAACAGCAAGATTAGCAAAGCCGTTGACCAATTGAAGCGCGAATCCTTCGTGGTTGATTCCACCGCGATTGCCTCCATGACTGGTATCTGCCAAAAGTCGATGGCCTGAGTTTGGGGCCGATTTGACAAACATCGCAATCGTGAATGCCGAATTGTTCAGCTGAGTTACCACGGGGCCCTCGACGGTATCGTTGCTTCCATCGAAAACGAATGCGGCTCCCGAAACCCCCGAGCCATAGCTTGTTCCGTTGTTCAAGGCGCCGTGATTCCCGTAGCCAGATGAGTCCAAGGCATTATTGTCTCCGCGATAGTGCAAGATGAGATCCGCGTTTGCTGATGGGCTGTTTGTGACAAACAACGCGACCAGGAAAAGCGCGGGGAGGGCGCGAGCTGCTTGGGTCGAAATTCGATTCATGGTGTCTCCGTCATGAAAACTCAATTTTTGTTCCGGCTGTCGATAACTCCGATCGCACTGATAGCGGCGACGTCGCGAGCTGTTTTTCGCGGCCGAAATACCGTAATCTCAACTAATTCCAATTCAGGTTTTTCACCGAACATCTTTTTTCGAGTTTTTCCAAACACTTTTTGCCAGCGCATAATGGAGTATCATTTCGACGGCGAAAATCAAAGAATTTTGATTGGTTGACGAGCGTCTGACGGCCTTTGGGAAGTAACGAGTCTCATGAGTTTCGAATTTGATCCCGAGCATGAAGCCATCATTCAGGCCTATGAACTCGCCCGCGCCGATGATCGCGAGGCCGATCCCGAGGCCTTCATCGAAAAAGGACTCGTCCATTCGAAGCCGGAGCTCCTGGTGGAAATGGTATTGATCGACCTGGAGTTCAGTTGCCGAAATTCGGAGCCAATTCGAATCCAGGAATTCCTTGATCGCTACCCCGTGCTTAACGAGAACAGGTTTCACGAATATTTGATCCGCGAAGAGCTGGAAACTCGCAAGAAATTTTTATCCCTGCCCGACGAAGCCGAGATCTCGTCGCGGTTCGAGAAAGATGAGTTGGCCAAGAAACTGCTGGAGGAGGTTTCCAAGGCTCCGATGAGCCCGGGACCGAGCGGACTGGCAATGTTCTCACCGGGAACTTGGATCGACGGGTACGAGCTTGATCGGTGCATCGGCCGCGGAAGCTTTGGCGTCGTTTATCTGGCCAAGGAAAAAGAACTCAATCGGAAAGTCGCGCTCAAGTTTATCTCCCGAAATGAAGTCGACTCGGACGTCCGCGGGCGACTGGTTCGGGAAATGCGTGCCCAAGCGATGCTGCAGCATCCTAATATCGTTGCCATCTATGGCGTCGGCGAAACGGATGGGTTTGATTACATCGCAAGCCGATTTGTGAATGGGCAGACGTTGTTACAAGCCTATCGTCCCAGCGAAGTGGATGCCGAGACATCGAGTCGCCGGATGGGCAATTTAAATGAGCGTATTGAAGTGGTCGCGACCTTGGCAAATGCGCTTCATCACGCGCATTCGAATGGTGTCGTTCATCGTGACATCAAACCAGCCAATATCATGATGGAAAATGGCAAACCGGTGATTCTCGATTTTGGGTTGGCGCAAATTGCCGATTCGAGCCAGCAGATAACCCGCGAAGGTGACCTGGTAGGCACGCCCGCCTTTATGCCGCCCGAACAGGCCGAAGGCCGCGCCTGGCAAGCCGATCCTCGAAGCGACGTCTATGGCCTTGGGGCGGTTCTTTATTGGATCGTGACCGGCAAGCTGCCTTTCGATGGAACACTCGCCGAAGTGACCCACAAGGTGATTAACCATGAGCCGGTCCGACCAAGGCAGATCAATTCGACCATTCCGATCGACGTCCAAACCATCGTTTTGAAGAGTC
>CAYSXI010000313.1:0-3730 GCA_964434955.1 uncultured Pirellulaceae bacterium | reverse complement strand
ATGAAATCCCATAGAAGTGACCAAGTATCCCTTTCTGTATTTGCAGGGCGACACGAACGTGCTTACCGAGAGATCATTGCTCGCCTTCAAGATGGCGCCATCGGCGAAATCAATTTCACGCGTTCCTACTGGAACGGTGGAGGCGTTTGGGTCTTCCCACGTGAACAGGGACAAACCGAATTGGAACACCAGATGAAAAACTGGTACTACTTCAATTGGTTGTGTGGTGACCACATCGTTGAGCAACATATTCACAACCTGGACGTCATCAATTGGCTTAAGGATGGATTCCCTGTGAAAGCTCGCGGAATGGGCGGTCGCGAGGTTCGCAAAGGAAAAGAATACGGCCAGATCTTCGATCACTTCACGGTCGAATACGAATACGAAGATGGCTCCTACATGCTGAGCCAGTGCCGACACATCAAAAAGTGTTGGAGCAGTGTTTCCGAACATGCTTCGGGCTCAAAAGGAACAGCCAACATCTCGGCCGCAATGTTCCAAACCCACGATGGCAAGAAATTCAAGTCTCGTGGCGGAAGAGGCGGTCACCAACAGGAACATCACGATTTGTTTAAAGACATCCGTGACCAGAAGATTCCGAACGAAGCTGACTATGGTGCGATGAGTACCATGACAGCGATCCTTGGTCGAATGACGACCTACACGGGTAAGGAAATCACCATGGAGAAAGCATTGAATAGCGAACTGAAACTTTGTGATGTCGATGCATTGAAAGACTTCAACTCCAAGCCACCCATTCAACCAGACATGGATGGTTACTATGACGTCCCGGTACCGGGAACGAGCTGGGAAGACGTCCTCTAGTCGACTTCGGTTGATGGCGATTATTGAAATCATCGAACGCGGTTTCGGCCGCGTTCTTTTATGCGCCAATCGAAAATCTTGCCGGCGCGGTTTCGCGGCAGAATCCCGCTCCAACTGGCTGAAACGTGGGCCAATAACGAGCATGGAACGCAAATGAGTCGTTCAAACTCTTCAGGGAAGGATCTGCCATTCCCGTTGGAAACCCCGGTCTTTCTTCTCGAAAGCCTGCATGCCTCGCCCAGGACACAATGGAAAGGGGCGTTTTGCGTTCGCGACCGGGCGATTTCTCACGGAGCGCACTAAAAAACGGGCGTCGATTTTGACGCCCGTTTTGAAGTATGGGGTATGGTCGTTTGCCTGGTGGCAACGATTAATAGTGCGTGCTGTGTCGCAAGTCGACGTTACCAACCATATGGAAGTGGTTGTGGTCGATGTAGATCACTTCAACCGCATCTTCGTCGATCAAAGTATGTGGCACAGGCCAGCCAACGATCTTTCGTTCGGTGAAGTAGATCGTGCACTTGTAATGTGCGTGGTGCAGTTGAGCTGGTCCGATGAGTGGAACAACTCGTGGTGGGTCAACGTAGTCAGCAATCTTCTTCTTGATGATCGTGACGTTGTTACGTTGAACCTCGTGAAGGAATGGCACGCCACCTTGTACGGGACGAGCACGTTCCAATGCCGCCATGACCTCATGATCCGAAGGAGGATCGAGAGCCTCGGTCGGCCCGCCAGCAGTCAACGGTCCCATAATGGGAACGCGAGCGTAGCGTTCATTGATTTCAAATTTGTCTTCCTGGAGTTTCTGGTAGTAAGGAGAAACCGGAATCGGAATACTCAAAATACCTAGCGTCGGGCCGGTTGATGCAAAGCATCCAGTGAATACGACAGCCGTGACACTTGCCAACAATACTGAAGCGAGTTTCAAATGTTTAAAGACCATACCTCTAACCTTTCTCGGTCACACTTTCTACGCTTTAGTATCGTGATAAACTGTGCGGAACTTTCGGGTAATTCCATCAAATCCGATATTATCTTTTCTGCATCGCACCTCCTGCTATCACTTTTCGTGCCAGTGCAATCGCGTCCTTGCATGTGGATCGCGCGCGTCAATTTCGCCATGGCTATTGGCTTTAACCAAACATCCGGCTTGCGATTCAGAATTGGCGAAATGCAAAACGAAATGACAGCTGAATGACAAGGCCCGGTCGCCAAAACTCTGAAACCGCGACCAATTCACAGTCTTGATGAATGAAATCAATCAAATTGAAAAAATTGAGTGGTTCCCCAGCTGTGTCGCTTTGTTGCGCCTTTCGATTTGAAATAATATCAATCAGTCTTTGAGCGCCCTACACTCGAACACACCTATGGATTCACTTCGATGCAAGTTAAGGAACATCGTTCGCCCTGCCCCGTTGCATGCACCTTGGATTTGATCGGTGATCGGTGGACGTTGCTAATCGTCCGCGACATGATGTTGGGAAGATGTTTTTTCAGTGAGTTCGCCAAGTCGCCTGAGCGAATCGCGACGAACATCCTGGCCTCAAGATTGAAGCTATTGGTAGCAGCAGGTATCGCTGAAGTTTTTTCGGCGCCCAGTCGGCCCAAGCGGGAGGGCTATCGCCTGACGGAAAAGGGCGCGGAGCTGGGCGAAATCGTCAACGCACACGCGCGTTGGGGATTGAAGAACATTGAAGGAACGGCCCAGAAGCTTCGCCCTCTGAATGCCCAATAAAGGCCCAAAAGCCCCCTTCTCCCGGGTGGTTCTCGTTAAACGGATTTGCGCTTTTGTGAGATTTCTACGAATTTTGTTGATTTCGATACCCGCCTAACTAGCATATCGGAATCGGGAAATTGCTTGTTTTCTCAGCATTGTCTGCTTTTTGGGAGATCGCGATGCGCATTCTTTTCTTTGCATTCGCATTCATTTTTGCAACGGCCATTAGTTCTATTGGCGTTGCCCAAGTCAACATTTCTAACGGCACGGATAACTTTGTTTGGACTCCGGACGGGAATGCTGATTTCAACACAGCACTATTTGGCGACGTGATGTCGCGAGAGACGTGGATTGTTCGGCTTGAAGACGGTTCGGGCCTGGGCGATGTGACCCGGACGCTGCTGCTCGATACTTCAACGGAAGCCAATGGCGTCGATTTTCAGGGAACGGTCAATAACGGCGACAACGCGGTATCGACTTGGAATATCAACGGTATCGGCGGTGCTGGCACTCACTTGTATGAAATCGCGATCATGCACGAGATTGGATTCCAGGGTAACGGCGGGCCTCAAATCAACTATTCGATAGAAATCACCAACAATGCCGGTGGAATCAATGCACCCGGCGGCGCCATTTCCGTCTTCAATTACTTTGACTACGACATCAATGGATTTGCCAACGATACCGTCACGGCTGGTTTCACTGGCCCCAACGGAGAAGTTGAATTCTTCATGGGTGACACAACGACGGGTACCGCATTCGTGACCGGTTTTGGTGCAGATGCCTTTGAAATCCGCGAGTGGGCATTCGGAAGTTTGATCGAAGACAGCATTCTTGCCTCGAACACCTACAACCTGACCAACGGCGGAACGACATCAAGTGATATCACTGCCGCGATGCAGTGGAACGCAACATTAGGCGGAAACAACGGTGACTCGGTTAGCTTTTCATCATTTGCAGCCGTTCCAGAACCATCTTCGGCGATGCTGCTATTGATTGGGGCTGCTGGCATGATCGCCATTCGCCGCCGCCGCAG
Source organism: uncultured Pirellulaceae bacterium (assembly GCA_964434955.1). Lineage (GTDB taxonomy): Bacteria > Planctomycetota > Planctomycetia > Pirellulales > Pirellulaceae > JANQLU01. Next base: position 152 of record CAYSXI010000313.1, on the reverse strand, counting down.
CTAATTCGCACGGCGACCCAACAAGGTAAAACAACGAAAAAAGCCCGGCAAATTGCCGGGCTTTTTTGTGCAATCAAACCCCTGGAGATCCAGGGGCTTTTGATTTGGTCAACGATGACGCTCGATTAACGATCGTTAAAGTCGAGGTACCA
>CAYSXI010000312.1:0-3732 GCA_964434955.1 uncultured Pirellulaceae bacterium | reverse complement strand
AACAGGGATCGGGTTTTCTGGCGCGGCAGCGACTATCGACGTACCCGAAATCAGTCCACCGCCACCAACCGGTGCCACGATGGCGTCCAAATCCGAAATTTCATCGACCAGCTCGAACGCGGCTGTGCCCTGCCCCGCGATGATGTCGGGGTGATCAAAAGGCGGGATCAGCGTCGCACCCGTTTGTGCTTGAATTTCCGCAACTCCCGATTCGCGAGCCTCCAAGGTCGGTTCGCAAAAAACCACCCTCGCGCCGTAGCCGGCAACCGCGTCTTTTTTGACTTGAGGAGCCGTTCGCGGCATGACAACCGTTGCGGAAATTCCATTCATCCGCGCGGCCAGGGCGAGGGCCTGCCCATGGTTGCCGGAACTGTGGGTGATCACGCCCCGACTTCGTTGGTTTTCATCAAGTCGTGAAATGGCGTTGATTGCCCCTCGGAATTTGAACGCACCGACTTTCTGAAAGTTTTCGCACTTCAGAAAAATCTGGTAACCCGTTCTTTGATTGAGGGATTCACAGCTCAGAACGGGCGTTCGGTGAGCAAACGGAGCGACCTTCTCGGCCGCCCGCTCGACGTCTTGAATGGAGGGTTGAAGTTTCAACATTGGGTTTGCTATTCCCCAAGCGACAAAACGTCACTCGAGCGGAAACTCTTCGCCGTCCTGGATCAGAATCATGTTTGTCAACTCTTGGCCACCACCTGGAGCGACTTCACCAATCAGTGTGCCTTCCCCTTTATCACCTACAAGCCTGAGCGCTAGTAGTGATTTGCCTTGAGCTTCGGGGTGAGCTTCCATGTAGCTGGCAAGTTCTTTGATCGAATATTTGTTGCTTTCGATCGTGCCAATCTTTTCAACAATGACGGGGTGATCTTCAAATTGGAATTGGACCGACTCACCCATTTTGGACGTGAACCAATCGCCCAAGAAGAAGTAGCTGCCAAAGGCGCAACCGCCGCAAAGCAAAATGAGAACGCCGATGGTTACCAACGAAATGACCAGGCAGTTTCGGCCCTTTTTTGGGGGCGCGTCCTTCTGCATCGGATTTTCGGTCGGGCTGGGTGTGCTGGATTCATACGGATTCGACATCAAATTTTCCTGTCGTCAAAATCTTCTTTGGCAATTCGAGTTCAAGCAGCTACTCGATTTCGTGGCTTTCTCAGGACCTCATTCTAATTATCGGCCGCAAAACGAGAAACTCCAGTGCCGATGCTCCGGCCAACTTTTGCATTGAATGGCCTTTGCCGGTCGTGACCTCGAGGCAAGTTTCTCAATTCGGGACTTCCCAGGGGAATTCGATTTCCACATCCAGGAGCGAGAATGGTGGGAAGGCCAGGGGTTTATACCCAGAAAAACCGTTTTTGTTTTGACATTTCAGCCAAGCATTGACGAACCAAGTCGGTGACAAAACGCTCTTGAAAATCTAGAATGTTCCGCGAACGGCCGGGACAACGCCGATTTTGGCGATCAGCACCCAGCGAGAGACGTGGCAATGATAACAGGAGAATTCTCCATTACCGAACCAGAACATCAGGAAAGTGAATCGAATCCCGAGGTTGAATCGGGAACTTCCGAAGCGGCACCCAATCCAAACTTGGACAACCAGAATATCGAACACAGTCGAAATCTGGCTTTGGCGGCCGCGCGCGTTGCGTCAGAAAATGGCGGTCGGGACATCAAAGTTCTCGATATGACCGAGCACACGCCCATGTTCGACTTTTTTGTCATTGCCAGCGGTTCCAGTCGGCGACAACTTCACGCGATGAGTGAGGAAATCGATCACAAGCTCGAAGATGACTTGAAAGACCGAAGGTTGAACATTGACGGCTACGATGAAAGCCGTTGGATTGTGCTGGACTATGCGACGGTTGTGATTCATCTCTTTGACGATGAAACTCGGGCCTACTACAGTTTGGAATCGCTTTGGGCCGATGCCAGAGAATTGGATTTAACTGGTATTATCGAAGAAGAGTAAACAAAAGTCTCCTTGCCCAGAATGTTCTCGCCAGCTGAAGAGATTTTGACCGCAGAGCTTTTGAACACAGAGATCTCGGCAGCCGGGGCCGGCGAAAGATTCAATCCGGCAAGTTCCATTGTCTCGCAATTGAATCCGGGCACTTGAATCGAAGTTTTTCAAGCGCGTCGAGGTACGACTTTGGCGTATTGATGTTTTCAAGCGATTCAAGGTTGGGATCGCCAACGCGGAGTTCATTCGTTGATATACGCAATGACTTGACACGGTCCAGGACGGCGCGCGGCCTCCGTTCACCTTCGCTCTGCAGTCGCTCGAATTCTTTCCAGAGGCAACATCGATAAACGGCCGACAATGGATGAGCGAATTGTTCATCACAGGGTACGACCGCAAAGTAATCGCCGACCAAATCAAATAACTGTTCAACCCAGGCCGGCTTCAAAAAGGGCGCATCGCAACTCGTCACGAAGGCAACCGCCGAATCGGGGTTGCCGGTCTCCAATGCATGGGCTTTTCTCAACCCAAGACGGATTCCCTCAATGGGGCCAAACTGGTCATGTTCGTCAACAACGACATGGACGTTCGCGGCATTTGCCTGTATCGGAAGCTCGCGGTTGGTGACCAACACAACGCGTTCGACAGAAGCGAACAATATTTCAATCATTCTTTCCCAAAGTAGCTGGTCGCCGAATGGCAACGTTGCTTTGGGGACACCCATGCGGGAACTCTGTCCCCCGCAAAGTATAACTCCATATCGGGCGACCTTGAGAAACGGGTTTTCAGGTTGGGCAGGCACGCGGTTTCGAGCTCGAGCGAAATCAGCAATAATCAGACTGCCAGTTTACCATTTAGCCCGGGGCACCATACGCGGCATCATGACTCTTCAAGTTGAATTGCGAACGGAGCCTGAAGTTCCACTGGAAGTCGATTGGCTTTCGCCGGGAAACATTGACTCGCTCTCGCTTTCCGAAATTTCCAAGCGGACGATTTTTCACGGCAATCGTGAAGTTGAGCTGGGTGATTTTTTTTCAATCACGGGTGACCCCAAGTCCGAGCACATTGAGTGGCAGGGTGATCTTCGAGATGTGCATTGGATTGGCAAGAGAATGTCGCGCGGCAGGATGACCATCCAGGGATCCGTGGGCCGGCATTTGGGAAGCGAAATGACCGGTGGAGAAATCTTGGTAGCGGGCGACGCGAGTGATTGGGTCGGTGCCGAAATGAAAGGTGGAACGATACGAGTCGATGGCGATGCCGGGCACCAGGTCGGCGCTGCCTACCGTGGGAGTCCGGTGGGCATGCGGCGGGGTTCCATTTTTGTCCTCGGCAGTTGTGGAAACGAGCTCGGCCATTCGATGCGGCGAGGAATGATCGCCGTTGGAAAAAACGCCGGTGATCTCGTTGCCTTCAATATGCTGGCTGGATCGATTTTTGTCATCGGTGATTGCGGGAATCGACCGGGGGCAGGAATGAAGCGGGGAACCGTCGGCGTTTTTGGCGAAATTGAAAACGGTTTGCTGCCGACTTTTCGAAAAGGCGCTCTCGTCGACTCTGTGATTTTTCAAATGATCGCGAAGCAGTTGAAACGGGTTGACGAACGATTCGAATCCCGACTTCGCCAACCGTTGCGAATCCACCATGGCGATTTCCTGGAGGGGGGCCGCGGCGAAATTCTGACAAGCGCATGAGGCCCAGGTCCTCGGGATTTTCAAAAAGTAAATGCCTCGGAATAAACGGGCTCTGGTCGCGCAAACGGGTTT
>CAYSXI010000311.1:0-3785 GCA_964434955.1 uncultured Pirellulaceae bacterium | reverse complement strand
AAAGCCGCCAATGGCAACGACAAGAAGCGGCCCTAGCCCTTTGTCGCCGTTGCTTTTTCGCAACATCGAAGAATATTTTCGACTTTCGTTGCCATTAAGCTGCACCAAATCACGGCGACTTTAGCTCCCCAAAGTTTGGGCGTCCATTTGCCCAAAAAATCCAAATTCCGCTTGGCACGGTGGAAATGCGAAACCTACCGTTTTCTATAAGAATTCAGCAGCACACCGAGACCCACAGCCGCTGAATCGTAAACGATTCGAAATTAAGGATTTCGCCATGGACTTCGCCACGCTGGCCGAGAAAATCGCCGAGTTGGAACCAGCCGCCAAACCATCCGATGTCGCCCAAATCGCGACGCTTCTCCTTCGTCATTCAGAAAATATCGAAAATCTGAATGAAAACCAGGTTGAAGAAATGTATGGCGATATTCGCCTTCGCCTCAACGCCGCCTGCGATCAACACGCAGCCATGGCAGAAGAAATTCAGTCGCTGGCATGCAGTGATCCGCGAAAATACTCACCCGATCAAGTCTGGATCCTGATCCGCGCCATCAAAGTACAAAGCCAAATGCTGGAAATGTACGCGGGCGGAACCGTTTGCTCGATCGGTTAGCCATTGCTGACGCCTTTCTGGCCTAAGCATCGCACGCAAACGAATTGCGTAAGGTTCGATGCGCGCCGAAGGCATTCCAATTCGAGTCGATCCGATCTCACGCTTGGCGAATCCGCGCTGTTAGAGCAATAAAAAGATCGCGACGTTCATGTAGATCACGATTCCGAGAATGTCGATGATGCCGGCGACAAAGGGATTGCTCATCATCGCTGGGTCCCAGCCAAGCCTTTGGAATACCAAAGGCAGGATCGAGCCGGTCAACGTTCCCGAGATCACTACAAGAAATAACGTGATCGGGACCACGAACAAGGCGCTCCAACCCAATTGAGCGGGATCAACAAAAGCGAACGCAACGGCAAATCCCAGAATGCCAAGCGCTCCACCCAGGATGGCTCCCATCAGCAGTTCGCGCAAGACCACCCGCCACCAGTCGCGCAATGTCACATGGCCCCGTGCTAGTGCCGTGATGATCAGTGTTGCAGATTGACTTCCCGAGTTCCCGCCACTGCTGATTACCAGTGGAATAAAAGGAACCAGCCAAGCCCACATTTCAAGCCGTTCATCGTATTGCTGTAACGCAAATGCCGTAAGCAAAGCGCAAAGAAACAGGATCCCCAGCCAGATCCCACGTTTCCAACTGAGCGTAAGCAGTTGGGTTTTCAGATAACTTTCGTCCAACGGATCGACCGCCGCAATTCGATGAGCGTCTTCCGTCGCTTCCTCTTGAACGACGTCAATCACATCATCGTGCGTAATGATTCCAACGATGTGTCGTTCCGCGTCCAACACCGGAATCGCGAGCAGGTCCAATTTCGCCACTTTCTTTGCGACTTCTTCCTGGTCATCCATGGTGGTCACAGCAACGATGTCTGTTTCCATCAAGTCACCCATCTGAATCTCGGGGCGACGAATGCTGGCAACCAGTTGTCGAGCGGAAACCAATCCGCGAAGCTGATTGTCGTCATCAACGATATAAAGGTAGTAAATCGTCTCGAATTCAGCCGTCTGCTGGCTCAATTGGTCCAGCGCTTCTCGAACCGTCAAGGTTTCGACCAGCGTTGCAAACTCCGTCGTCATGACGGCACCGGCGGTACCTTCTGGATATTGACGCAGCCGCAAAATATCGCGACGTTCTTCCGTTGGAATTCGCGAAAGCAAATCCGTAACGATGGACTCGTCCAACTCATTCAGAATGTCGACGCGATCATCGGCCGCCAATTCCGCGATCAATTCAGCCAATTCGTCACGATTCTGCGTTTGAAGAATTTCAAGTTGATACTCGATATCGAGATACGAGAATATCTCCTTCCGGACTTCCGATTCTGCATGCCGCAGGACACCCCAACATTCGTCTGGCGTCAATCCTTCCATGAACTCCGCGGTCCGCGCGGGATGCAACGCCGTGCAGAATTCCTGCAGCTGCGCCGAGTCTTGCTCAGCAAGCATCTCGCGAATTTCGGGAAGATACAACGTGTTGATCATGACACCAGTTTGCTAACGAATCCAATTTGCAATTGATTGTTGCGCAGAAGAGAGAATTCTATTCACGAAGTTCGGCCCGAAACAGGGCGCGCTTCCCGATTAGCCAAAAATTCGGCTACGGTTAGCGAAACGATTTGGAATTCAAGCCATCCGCGGAAATAATTCGCGGAAACGGATGGTTGCTTTTGCTTTCCATGCGTATCGGATTGCCTTCGACATAAATATTTAGCCGCTGCCGCATTTCTTCTTCGGGGCGTAGCAAATCCTTGGGAACCGTTGCCGACGCCAACGCCTTGATTGCCCGTTTCTGCGCTTCAACTGCTTGTGGCATTTGTTGATTCTCCGCCAGTGAAGCGGCGTATACCTCGAGCACCTGCGGCGAGCTGTCACCAAAAACGCGGACAATCGGCTCAATCAATTCGAGTGACTTCTTGGCGTCCCGCACAGCTTCATCAGGCGCCGTTGCCAACACCCAGCTCAACATCATTCGGCTCTTGCGATCACGACTTGAAAGAGCGATCGCCTTCTCGAAGTAGGCCCTGGCGTCGGCATAATCACCGGTAATGAAATAGCAAATCCCCAATGTCCGAGCGTAACCAGCTTGTTTTGGAGCAAGGTCCGCCGCCAACTTGAAAAATCGCTTCGCATTTTGAAACTCGCCCGCGGCCGCATAGACCATGGCAAGATCGGTAACCAACTCCAGCTCGATCGGTCGCAAATCGAAGGCCGCCGCGTAAGCCTTCGCAGCTTCGGCAAATTTTTTCTGCTTGAAGTACAGACGTCCTTTGATCCAGTAAAGTTTGTAAAGGTTGTCCATGAGCAGACTTTGCTTTTCATGAATCCTGATCGCGGCGTCGATAATCGCAATCGATTCATCGAGTTCACCATCTTTCTCAGCCAGGTTGGCCAACCCCAAACGCGCATCGATATTGTCAGGGTCCAATTGGAGCACGCGATTGAAGTTTTCCCGGGTTCGATCAAACATTTCCTTGCTGAAACCAGCTTTGTTTTTCAACGCCACAACCGTTTCAAGCTTGGCCAGGATCAGATACGCCTCCCGACAGCGATTGTCGACCTTCACGGCTTCGTCGAGAATCCGTCGGCACGCGTCGTAATTACCTAGTTGAAATTGGGCCTGCGCCAAACGACAGAATGCAATTGCCTTTTGACGGGCAGTTAGTTTGCTGTATCGTTCATTTTGATCCGAGTAACCTGCGCGGGCGTAGGATTCGGCCAAACGCACATAGTCGGCCACAAGCAAATTTGAAATTTGCCGATGCTCGAAGTAAGGATAGGGATGATATCCGTCATCAGTGATGTCAGCCAGGTTCGTCCGGTCTTTCTCAAGCTGGTCAAGGTCGAGTTGATTTGAATAGACGGAAACGACCCGGTTTTGTGGATCGATAAGGACCCAACACGGCGTTTCAAAGCGTCTGCGATCACCGAACATGTCCGTCGCAAACACCCGAAACAAGTCCTGCCCTCCCGCACTCATTCTGGCATATTCGACCCCGCTCTCGTTTTCTGGCAGCTCGGACGTATCGCAATAAATGGCAAGCTTGCGGTAGTCGGATTTCAGGCCTTTCAATTGCTCAAGATTGTCTGAATGTCGAGCATCATTGGAACGGCACAGGTGCATCAACACGAGTTGCTCGTTTTGGGCAAGCAGGTTTTGCCAGCGATCTTCGCC
>CAYSXI010000310.1:0-3796 GCA_964434955.1 uncultured Pirellulaceae bacterium | reverse complement strand
CGGCGGCCTGACCTGGTCTCAACCTGAGGCCGTTTTCAAGTCCAGCAAGATTCACCTTTGCGAACCGGGGGTCATTCGTTCTCCGGACGGGAAGAAAATCGCGGTCTTGCTTCGTGAAAACGCTCGGCGCAAAAACTCGCATATCATTTTTTCTTCCGACGAAGGCAAGACCTGGACCGAGCCCAGGGAGTTACCCATGTCATTGACCGGAGATCGTCACACGGGGAAATATGGGCCAGACGGCCGCCTGTTTATCAGCTTTCGTTGCCGAGCCCCAAAACAGGCGGCGGCAAAACGAAAATTTGAAGGTGATTGGGTCGGCTGGGTTGGCAGCTGGGATGATCTTGAAAACGGTCGAGACGGACAGTATTTCATCAGGCTAAAAGATAACACCAAAGGTTATGACACGACCTATCCCGGCGTCGAAGTTTTACCGGATGGAACGTTCGTTGTTACCACCTACGGACATTGGACGGCAGGCGAACAGCCTTACATCATGAGTGTCCGGTTCAAGTTGAAGGATCTGGACGATCGTGCCGAGGCCAAGTAAACGGTCGAGGAAGGTTTGATGTTCGATTGGCAGTGTGTTTGGCTGACGATTGGTTTTGGTGGTTTGGAAACTTCGGAGGGTCGAACCACTCGCTTGCGCTTCGTGCTCGTATGAGTCAGGGCGATGGATTCACTCGCTTGCGCTTCGTGCTCGTATGGGTGGTTTGGTTTGTTAAAGGACTGAGCTTCGAGCTTGATCTGGTGGTTGGGTTTTTTAAGCGATCGAGGTTTTTGCAGGGATCGCTGAGGGCGTTTGAACCACTCGCTGTCGCTTCGTAATTGCACGGGCGAAATCGGGCTTCGCTGTCGCGCGAATTCCAGATCGAGCGCAAGTAACTTTCGTTCCTAGCTTGGATCCCGGGCGTCCTTTGTTTTCCCTTTGTTCTTTGAGCGCCTGTTTTTCTTACGAGCCGTAGCTTCTTGCTGTTTGGCATCGACATAAGCACTTAATTTGGCATCATCCTCACGATTGCGGAAAGCGTCTAGCATATGATCGTTTGAATCCCGCATGAACTTTTCCATGACCTTGCGATGCAAAGCGATCTGGTCTTGGTATTTTGGATCGTCAATCAAATTGTGAAGCGCATCCGGGTCATTCTCGTAATCATAAAACTCTTCACGCACGCCAAACTGGAAAAACTTGAGGCGTTTGGCGATCGCTTCGTTTTTTTCGGCAAGCAGCTTCATCGTCCGAAACGTCTCCGTTCCAGTGGTTGCCGTGCGAAACGTTCGCTTTCCATCCGGCCATGCATTAAACAGGTAGCCGAACTTCCTGGATTGAACGCTACGCATCGGGCTTCGATTTCCCCCGGAGTTCTCGTTGTAAACTTTGTAAACGTAATCTCGACCTGGAAGTGTTTCGCCCCGACAAACGGCCGCAAAGGACTGGCCATCAAACCCCGTCGGTTGTTTGATACCCGTCATATCCAGTAGGGTTGGCATGAAGTCCACGGCGGAAACCATGTGCCGTTCATCGGAACTACCAGCCTTGGTTGTTCCCGGCCATACAATGATTAGCGGAGTGTGGGTGCTATGATGCCAAAGGGCCGTTTTGGCAAAGGGAAGCGGCATTCCGTGGTCGGACAAAAACACAATGATCGTATTTTCGCGTTTCCCCGATTCATCTAATGCCCGCATGACTTCGCCAAAACAATCATCCGCGCGGCGGACGGACGAATAATAAAGCGCCAGTTCTTTGCGAACTTGGGGATGGTCAAATAGAAAGCCTGGAACCGGAACTTCACTTGGCTTGAATACCTTCGAGGGGACGTTTTTGTCTTCGACCGGTTTGTTCCTGCCGTTGACTCCATAAAACGGTTTATGCGGATCCGAAATATTGATATTCAAACAAAATGGTTTGCCGGCCTTGGCCGCCAATTCGATACCGCGTTTTGTAGAAACATAGAAGGAATGCGCGTTTTTTTTGTTTTGAACTTCTCCGTCAATTCTCGTCAAATCGGCGTCCCAGGCATAAGGGACATAGGGCGTTGAATGGCTGACTTTGCCTCGGATTCCCACGAAGTACCCACCACGCTTCATCAAGTCGACAAAGTGTGGATACTTTGGCTTCCTCACAGGGTAAAAGCCTTCGACTCCTGTGTTGTGCGGGTATCGTCCGGACAACAGTACATTACGTGAGGGATAACAGTTGCCGACCTGGACATGTGCATGCTCGAACCGCATCCCTTGCGTGGCCAGTTTGTCGATATGAGGCGTCGTCCCTTCAAGTTTGCAACCGAAAGCGCCAACGGAATCGCAATTCATATCGTCAACGGTAACGAGCAGCACATTTGGCTTTTTGCTGAAACTCGAATGTCCATCCGTTGCTTCGTTCGCATCGCCCGACGAAATCAAACACGCAAAAAAACCAGAAGCCAATAAAGCGAGAACCAGGAACCGAAAACTTGCCATGACTATTTTTCCTCGAAACACATCAAATACTTGAAGCTTCTGATGACCAGGCGATTTTTTGCGACGGCAGGCGAAGCCTTGAAGCCCTTGGCCATCTGAACTTCGTTGAGCCGCTCGAATTTTTCACCGGGCTTGAACACGTGGACCTTACCCTGTTCGCTTAAAGCAAAGACCTTTTCGCCATCGAAGACAGGCGATGCCGAAAAGGTCCCCCCCAATCGCTCTTGCCAGATTCGCTCACCTGTTTTTGCGTCCAAACATTGCAGGATGCCCATATCGTTCACCATGTAAAGTTTTCCGTCGATCAGGAGCGGCGAAGACTTTTTTGCGACGTTTCGCTTGTTCGACCAAACGATATTTGACTTCGTGATATCCCCTTTGCCCTTCGGATTCACGGCGACCATGCGGCCCATACCGTTGGTCCAGATCGCGACGCCTTCCTTCGTCAAAAGCGGGCGAGCCGAGGCGTTCATTCCACCGTGATAGACAGTCCAGACGGGATCGCCTTTTGCCGGATCGTAAGCAACGGTGGCCACGGCGCTTGGATAAATCAATAAAGGCTTCCCGTCGATATTGAACACGGACCCAGTCCCGTACGCTTTCATCAAATCGCCGTTGTTCGTGCCGTAATCGATTTTTCGATCCTGTTTCCAGACTGTTTTTCCGTCGTCTTTGTTGAGTGCAACAACGTATTGCAGATCGAATCCATCGAAAGCCACGATCAGCTTGCCGTTGTAAAGGATTGGAGACGACGCGGGACCGCGGTGATGATTGCATTCCAAATCTTTTCGTTGCCAAATTTGTTTGAATGTCTTTCGATCGAGACAGGTCGTTCCATAACTGCCGAAGTGCAGATAGACATGCTTTTCATCAACCACCGGGGTCGGACTGGCGTAGCTATTGGTCGGATGGCAAAACGCCGGTTTCTCATTCTTGTGGATGACTTGGTCGAAGACGATTTTGCCGGATTCAAAATCGACACAAATGGCCGACATTCGCTTGCCGTCTTCTGTGGCGGTTGTCAGCCAAATCTGGTTTTCCCAAATCACCGGTGACGACCGACCCTTGCCGTGAATCTCCGTTTTCCATCGCAGCTTTTTCTCGTTCTCAAGGTCAACGGGAAGGTTGGCTGCCACGCAATGCCCGTCGCCCGTTGGGCCACGAAATTCCGGCCAATTCTTCTGGGCATCCAATCGGCTCCAAATGGCCATCAGGAAAAAAAGAGAAAGGTGGAAAGAAAAACGACCCATTGCAATCGGTCCTGCTTACATAAGAACAGCGTTTCGCATCAAGTGACGAGCCGATCATTCGACCGTGGTCACACATAGGTTAATGC
>CAYSXI010000309.1:0-3796 GCA_964434955.1 uncultured Pirellulaceae bacterium | reverse complement strand
ACGAAAGAGATGCCCCCGCGCTGCAATCCGCACCAGATTTTTTTGTTTTTTTCCGGGAAGGCCAAAAACCCCGCGATTTGAGCCGTTTTTGACGCGGGGCCCCAGGAAACCGGCCCCAGTCGCCCCCCCCAGGCCCGGGCACCAGGCCACCAGAGAATCATCGCCGGAACGAAAAACGAAACCCCAGCGACCGAATATCCAGACCCCGGCCATCACCCATCCAACCACGATGCGCCAGCGAGTGAATCTCCAGCCACGAGCCATCGCCCATACAAGCACGAAGCGCAAGCGAGTGGTTCACCCAGGTAAACGAACAACGAGCACACGAAGCGGCATCAAGTGCACGAAGTGGGATCGGGAATGTGATCGGCACTTAGCTCAAAACGTAAAGAACGCAAGGAAATCGGGAGCAACAGACGTATTCCATACAAGCACGAAGCGCAAGCGAGTGGTTCACCGAGGTAAACGAACAACGAGCACGCGGAGCGGCATCAAGTGCACGGAGAAGGATCGAGAATGTGATCGACACTTAGCTCAAAACGTAAAGAACGCAAGGAAATCGGGAGCAAAGACGTATTCCATACAAGCACGAAGCGCGAGCGAGTGAATATCGAGTTACGTCCATCACCCATACCAGCGCGCAGCGCAAACATGTGGTTCCCCAGCCGAATTAAGCCACATTGGAAGTGAAGAAAACAAAGCTCGCTACAGTGAGACCGCGAGATTCCCATTCACAAACGACCACAATTCGTCCACGTGTGAATACCCGACCGCTATCCATACAAGCACGAAGCGCAAGCGAGTGGTTCCCTTTCGAAAACTCGAAAACCAATTCCACTCATTCACCTTCTTGCGTACAAACGCTCCTTTTAGTCCACGCAAAACCCGGTCAAGTCCTCAACTGAACATGGCTTCGTTCAAAATCGACTCTTGTCGCGATTTCGGAGCGGGTTTTTTTGGCTGTTGCTCGGATTTCGGTTCTGTCGGCTACTCTTGAGCCTCTCAACAATCGCTTCCCGCCAGAGGCCGATCGCCCGCGTTCGCTTTGGTGGAGCCGCGTCCGGGTGATACTGAAATGGATTGCCAAATCTTTTCACGTACCAATGGCCAGCCAAATAACGAATCAAGGGTTCTCGATGATTCAAGAGTCCCGACATTTTCTCCGCGGCCGCGCGTATGGGGACTTGGCGATTATTTTCCAACTGCAACAGCCATTGATAAAGTGTTCGCACCAATTGGATCTCACCTGTTCGACGAGCCGTGGTTGCCCAAGCCGTGCGGCCCACGCCATTGGAAATCCGTTGGTCAACCAGCCATTCCGCGACCGCCATTCGAACTTTTGAATCCTCGTGGTGCGAAAGTTCGTAAACGTTTTCCGGATTCAAGCTCAAGTTCCAAGTGACTTGCATTTCCAGATCTTTTCGGCCAGAGAACTTTAATTCACTGTTGGCGAAAATGTGGCTCAGGTCACCGCTTGAGTACAAACGCTTGCGTGATTCCTCATTCAGGGAAATGGTTCCCTTCGGCGGCTTTGATACCCATCCGAGATTCGCATTGACCGCTTTGGAAACGGTATAGTTCGCGTCGGCAGAGTAGGTGACCTGCCAACCTCGTTTTACTTCCCGGTCACGAAAGCGAGCCGCGCCACGTTGAACGATCAACCGCGGCTTGGTTGCATCCGATGCATCCAAGGCAAGCGTCGTGCGATCCTCAAGGATTTCAATGGGCCAGTCCTTTTCTCCAGACGTTAGTTGGACCTTCTGTTTCCGAGCAAGATTTTGCAATGCGATCTGGCCATATTCCACGCCAACCGCGATTGAAGCTTCCGATTCGTTTCTGGGACTAAAAACACGAAACGAGGTATCGCGATTGGCGATTACGGAAGCAACGTCGGCGATTTCACCTCGAACCCAGCTACCAGGCAAGATTCGGAACCAATCGTCCACCTTCGGCTCGCGCGGATAAAGGTATCCATAGTTGGCCTTGTCTTTTGACCTTACGGCCAACATCCCACGAACGGTTTGCCATTCAACGCGAACGGGCTTGGCGCCGGGAACTGGAATTTCATATTCGACCGGTTCGTCATTTTTCGACCACGACTCAAACTGTTTGATAATCTCTTGATTGGGACCTTCAACAATTTGGTTTTCCTTGATTCCCGAATCCGGCGATTTGCTTGGCGAGCTTGAATCCTTTTTCTTCAAGTTGTTTTGATCTTCGTCGTCCTGGGCGGGATTACCATTCTCGACAAGACTTGGATTCTCCTTGTTATTCGGATCGCCATTACTGCGACTCTTGTCCGGGTCATCGACCGGATCTTTCCCCTGCGGATCCGCAACGGGACGGTCCAACCCGAACTGATATATTGCGAACGCTCCCAGCAGCATGAACAATAACAGGGCAACCGTCCCAAGTGGAAACGCCCAACGCGGAATTTGAGTTCGCTCGCGTTCCGTTCCGGGGTCCAACCGGTCAACCTTGGACGCGGCCTGATCCAATAGCAATTCATCGACTCTTGCCGACAGTCGCTCCGGCGTTTTGTGAATGGCGAGCTCGTTTCGAAACCGTAGCTCGTTGGCCAATTCAGCGATGGCCTGTTCGGATTTCCAGATTGCCGTTTCAATCTCTTTGGCACGTTCTGGTGCAACTTGATTGTCAATCAACGATGCAATCATTTCCGCGTCGACTTCGGATTTCGCATCGGGGCTATTTGCTGCTTGACCGATGCCAACTGAATCTGTCGAAGTAGGAAGCTGAAACGCTCTTCGAACCTTCCGCCAATATTTCTGCAGCTTTTCCTTATCATCGATCTGTTTGCGCATGCGTTTTGCTTCGGCTTCTTCCAAGTTGCCTTCATGCAATTCGATCATCTGGATAATGAGTGACTTGTAGGGTTTCATGAAAACCTCATTAATTTGCGAAGGCGCTCGCGAGCCCGCTGCAGTTTTGGGCCCACGGAATTAATCGAAATCCCCATCCGTTGACTGATTTCTCCGTATCCCAATTCCTCAAAAAAATAGAGCGTCAAAATCTTCTGATCATTCTTTTCAAGCTTGCCGAGCTTGGATTTCAGGCGTTTAACATCTTCCTTTTGAATGAGATCGTGGAGTCCCTCCGACTGCCCGGCGTGCACGACCAGGTCGGAAAGCGGCCGAGAGTCCGCAATATTGGTTCTTTCTCGTCCCAATTTTTGAGCCTGTCGAATGCAGACTCGCTGGGCGACTACCGCAAGCCAAGTGGCAAGCGAACTTTCGCCGCGAAAATTTCGCAGTGAACGAAAGTCGTTGGCAAGCAAACTGGAAAACACCTCGGCGAAAATATCTTCAATGTCACTGCGGTCATACTGCGTCCGAGAGCGCTCAAGTGTTTGATGCACACGGGCGTAGACCAAATCCTGAAACCTTTGCACGAACTCGCGCCAGGCATTTTTCTGTCTCGCCAGAAGTTGACGAACCAATTTGAGGTCGTCTTGATGTTTATTCACAACGTGAAGAGAAGCAGGTAGGTAGGAGAGTGTTCCGTCGCGCCATTCACTTTCTGTATTGTATCGAAAACCCATGACGTTTGCGAGTTTTTCTAAAGGATGATTCGGAACACACCCAGGGACGAATCGCAGAATCGACGAGACGAAAACAAAAGAAAAATCAAAACGGGAAAAAGGCCAGGCAGAAATTCTGCCCGACCCAGGGGTTTCGTTTCGGTTGTTGTTCTCAGATGTGGATTCTTTTCGAATGCCCCATCGTTTCTAAAAGAGTTGTTGGATCCGGTTTTTGTTTCGCGCTTCAGCGCGTCGGAT
>CAYSXI010000308.1:0-3820 GCA_964434955.1 uncultured Pirellulaceae bacterium | reverse complement strand
CCCCTCCGAAGGCGGTTGCGTGACGGCATCCAGCGTCGACTGATCATTCAAGGGAAACTGCTCGGTCTCCGTTTTGAATGATGCGCCACAGTGGCTACAGAACTTGGGCTTTTCCGATTCATACTGGACGAATTTTCCGCAGCTATTGCATTTCAGTTGCATGGCAGTTTTTCAGTTCCAGCTCAAGAATGACGGAAATTCGTTGGGGTGATTTCAGGCCCGGATGGTTTCGTGGCATTTTCCACGCTATCCCTGTCCATTCTACCATGAGCAGGTTTCGACGCGACAACGGTCGTACCCGATTTCCGCCTAGCAAGTTTTTGAAAACAATTTCGCCAAGAACGGTCTAACAATCGCGAATAAGCCATCGCCGCCGGAAAGGTAATGCATTGCAAGAAGCGATCTTGCCACGGGCTTCTGCGGTGGCCAAAACCGGAATTCGCATGCTTCTCTCCACGGTCCCAGCGATCCGTCCCTATTTTTTGGCACCCTTTAGAAATCAGAAAGTCGGTGAACGTACTTCGTTCATCGCTTTGTTATTTCCCGGAACGCTTGCGACGTTTCTTGCCCAAACGATTTTTCATGCCGTGACCTGTTTTCTGGTCTTTCCTCGCCATCCCGTTTGAACCGTTGCCCTCATGGGCGGCCGGCTGGCCTTCATGTGCCGCAGGCTGGTTGGGTTTTGCATCGGCATCCGACAAATCGAGTGATTCGCCATTCTGAGAGGGTGCGTTTCCGTCTCCCAGAATTGGTTTGTCTGGATTCGCATCGTCGTCCGAATCCGTCCCGAATCCATTCTCGCTCCAGACACCTTCCGTTTTCGCGTACTTGCCATTCGGGTTGGACTTTCCGAAGAACCGTCCCAACGGCCCGGCGAGCAGGGCAGGCAAGAAGATCAAGTCGCCAATCAATGCAGCAGCGAGCAAGAACAACATCAACGTGCCGAATCGCTGCGTGGGCGTAAATGTGCTTAAAGCAAACGCGGCCAAACCGAATCCACCAATCAAAGTGGTTTGGGTCATCGCCGTTGCAACTCGGTCATACGCCAAGCGAATCGAATTTTTACGGTCCAAGCCTTGTGCGAGTCCATGGCGATACCAGTTCAAGAAGTGAATCGTATCGTCGACCGCAACACCCATCGCGACGCTGGCCGTCATCATCGAACCGATATCGACCGCAATGTTCCGCAATCCCATGAAGCCAAAAATCAACACGACCGGGAATACGTTCGGAAGCATCGAAAGCATACCGCCAGGAACGTTGACATAGTCGCTGAAGCTTTCACGGCGTTTCCAATTCGACAGCAACAACATCATGACGCCGGCGATCATGACAAATGCCAAGGCGATACTGTTGATCAAACTTTGCAACAACGAACGTTGTGCTTTGTAAACAATCGGAACGATGCCCGTGTAGATCGCGGAAATCTGTATTTCTTCTCCTGCCTTGCGTCGGTCGGCAGCGGTCACCATTCCCGTCATTGGCTTTTGCGTTTTCGGGTCCAGGACGAACTGGTAATCCGAAACGTCGATGACGTTTTTGCAAACCTTCTGCAATTCAGGAATCAGGAGATCGGACTGGTGATCCACGATCACAATGTAATCGAATAAACCGGCGAGTTTGGTCCACTCTTCCTGATTGGAATACTTGGCGGATTGCAATCGCCGCGCGTCATCAAACCACAGGTATCCTTTTGGATAACCCTTGGTCATTTCGCGATACCCCTGATTCTCAAGCAAGTCACGGAACGTGTTCGCGAAAATCAGGCCTTGGTTGATTTCATTCCGGTGATCGGCCGCTTCCGGACTGGCATCGTCTGATTTTTCTCGAGGCGTTGGCATGGTTCCCAACACCAGGATACGGCCCTGCGTTTCACTTTTTCTCCCCTGAATCTCGTGCACCATCTCGAGAAGCCGCGTACGCGCCTGGTAAGCTTTCAGGGTAGGTTCAACCACCGTTTTCAACTCGGACACGAACTGCCCGTAGTCGACATCATTCAAAGCGGCGAGTCGGATACTGATTCGCCATAGTTCGGTACCATTGTCCTCACGACGAAGCGTGTCCGACGAGGTTGTCATCTCTTCAAAATGCTTTGCCAGTTCCCGACTAAAGGCGCTTCGCAATCGTTGCCGCGGATCCTCGTACTGCGAATTCTGGCGATAAAGTGGAACGTAGACATCGGTTGACATTCCCGCGCCCACAACGTCCTGTCCGCGAGGACCAAATGCTTCCTCAAGATTGTGGCGAACGCGTTGCGACAGCTCGATTCGCTCGAGAACGTGATACTGTCGATCCAGTTTCAGAATCTCATCGTCCGTCAGCTGCGGAGGAGGATCTGTCTTGGCAACCTGGTCTTCGGCAGGGGTAATCCCCTTCTTCTTATTTTCTTCTTCAATTCGCTTTTCATCCGCCAGGCGTTTTGCCGTTGCAAGCTGCGTCATGTCGATCGCATCAGAATCCACTTCCAATACAACTTCCATGGGTACCAAACGACCAATGTTCTTTTCAAACCACCGGTAGTCTTGCAAAATCTTGGCGTCTTTATCGAACAGCTTCAGCAGCTGAACGGAAGTTTCGATTCGCGTGATTCCATATCCAAACAGGATGAGAATCGCAATTCCAACGGTCGATACAACCGCGTGATTTCGAATAACAATCTCGCCAACACGGCGCCACATTCGAGCGACCGCGATGGCAACTTTCGAATCCGTGCCTTTCTCTTTTCCCGATTTCTTTTTGTAGCCGGGCCGCCAAATGTGCAACGAAGCAGGAAGATAAGAGAAAAGGAAAAGAACCGTCGCCATCGTGGCGATCGCGGAAAACAATCCGAATTTCTTGATCGGGGTGAGGTAGGACGTATAAAGCGATATCAAACCGAGCCCGGTCGTGAACGCAGCCAGGGTACATGGGAACCATCCCAGCCGGATCGCTTTTTCGGCCGCGCCGTCTTCGCCACTCTCATGGCAAGCGTCACGATAATAGTTAACGATATGGACCGCGCCAGATAAACCGAGGACATACACCAGTGACGGCATCGACATCAAAATCGCGTCCATCGTGCTGCCGGCATAGTGAACAAATGCCAGACTCGACATCGCAGCAACACCGCCGGTGAAGAACAACATAATCGTCACACGGAAACTGCGGAAGCTCAAGTAAGCCAATCCGATTCCGATCAAAGCCGACAAACTGACCAGCTTCAAAAGCGTAATCGTGCCCTCTTCATCGATCGCGACGTTATCCGCCGGTGGTCCACCGATGTGCAAACTCTCAGGGTCGACCCCACATTGGCCCGAAGCCAACTCGAGAATCCGGCCTCGGGTTTTACCCAACAAGGGGCGGCCGACGGATCGGGATAATTCGTCCAATACTGGCTCGTTCAAGTAAACGAGGACGCAAGTTTGACGAGCGGGAGCTTTTAGCTGTAGCCGATTCCAAAGCTCATACCAGACTTCCAAACGCAGTTTTGGATTCTCTGCCAACTTGGCTTGAAAATCATCGCCATGGGTTTGGCGAATTTGCTGCACAAAGAGGTTGAACTCTTCGCGACGCTGGTCACCCGCCTGCAATTGTTCGGCTTTGTCTTCCGGAACCACTTCCAGCAACGAGTCAAACGTCCAATTGAATTCAGGGGTCGGCGTGGGACCGAATAGCCAGCCTTCCAAACGCGTGTGGGCTTCGATGGTGGCTTCAAAGGTTGCGGCGTCATCCTCACTGTAATTGCCCGTCTTCAAGACGGTTTGCATCAGCTCCAACGACTCGGGGCCCGAGGTGACGCGTTTGAAAAATCGAGCAAACAGCTTGCTGGGATCCGCGTAAA
>CAYSXI010000307.1:0-3838 GCA_964434955.1 uncultured Pirellulaceae bacterium | reverse complement strand
CTCCCATGCCTAGTCACCGTAGCTCCTTAATCGCCGTACCGGCAACGAATTCAAATTGCTCAGGCTCGGAGCTTGCCTCCTGTGTGCCATCGTTCGGATTGATATACTGACCATCAGTATCTTTCGCACCCATCGCCAGCTTCACAATGAATTCACCCCAGGACATCAGCTCGCTCTTATCGGAATGGCCATTCGATCCGTTCAAAGTGAACGTTCGAAAAGTCGAGTTGCCGGACCGGAATGTGCTTCAAATGCGAATTGACCTGGGCATCTTGCAGTTGGAAACGGAAGGCCGCCCCGATGGCCAGGAGCCCAACGGGAGCAAAACCTATTTTCATTATCTGGAAAGCCAAGTTGCGGAACGCGGTGAAGAATTCTCGCTCGACGATGAAGATTGTCTTCAAGTCGATCGCGAATTTGTCCAATTTTACAACCGTCGCGTTTGCTGGATTCAGCTCAAGGAATTCGCAAATGCGGTTCGTGATGCGGATCATACTTTGGCGCTGATGGATTTTTGCGAGGCCCACTCGCCGGATGAGTCGTGGACGGTTAGCCACGAACAGTATCGGCCCTTCGTGATTTACCACCGAACTCAGGCGGCTGCCTTGAATGAATTGCGGGTCCAGGATGAGTCGGATGAAACCGAGAAACCGGAGTACGCCGAGCTCGCAATTGAGGCGATCAACGTCGGCCTTGAAGCCATGCGCGAGATTTTTCAAAAATACGAAGCCGAGGATCGATTCGAAAGCGACGAGTTGGTTGGTCGGCTTACCGAGTTTCGAGAAAGTCTCCGGAAGCGTTATGACGTTGGAAAAACGCTCGAAGAACAGCTGAACGAAGCCATCACGAACGAACAGTACGAACGTGCCGCAGTTATTCGCGACTTAATCAATCGGAAGAATGCCGATTAAAAAAGCGCACAGCGCTTCAAATTCCAACGCTAGCGATTTGCACTTTAGCGTTTTCTTGCTGCTTCAGCAGATTTGTTGAAAAAAAGTTGTTTCCCCACGACCTTTCCTCGCAATGATTCCGTAAGACTCTGGAAACACAAACGGAATCGAGGAGCAACACATGCTGGTACTTTCCAGGAAAACAGATCAGGAAGTCGTAATTGGTGGAAACATTCGTTTGACGGTTTTGCGTGTCAAGGGAAACACGGTTCGCCTCGGGATTGAAGCCCCTCGCGACATTCGAATTGTTCGCGGGGAGTTGGAACACGCAACAACTTCGAAGCAGGAAGTTAACGTGATCGAGGCTTCATCGAACGAGTCGCCGGAAAACGAAGCAGAAACTTCGGATGCGGTAACCATTCGATTTGCCCCGAATCAGCCGATTCAGCAAACGCAGGCCCCCTTGGCTCGCCATATCAAGAAAAACTCGGCACCGCTTATTCCGCCAACCGATTCCAAGTCATTGACGGACAGCCATGACGATTTGATGCTTTCCTGATCCCCCATTACGCCCGCCTGGGTTGAGACTGGACGCGACCTTCCCCCTCCCCTTCGCGTTGCAATCCGACCTTTTAACGCTTGATGCGATCAGAATTGCCATTTACGGTTCGAGCCTTTGGCTTTGGCCAGTGGAACCCGTGCTTCAGCAAGAAACAGTCATTGTTGCGGCTGTAGGGAACGAGCGGTTCGAAGCGCAATTTGTCCGAGTTGATTTCGTCCAATGGTTTGACCAGTTCCGTGATTCGCCTCGGTGCCTCAAAGTCGATTCGCCCGGATTCGATCAGGTTCTGGTAGAGAATCCTGCGAACTTCCTGGATGGTTTTGGGATCACCGTGAATTTCACTATGATTTGCGTTTACCTGCAACACGGAACTTGCCTCAAATGCAAGTGCGCTTTCGACTGGAACGATTCCGTCGCCCGGACCGATGATTTTGCTTCCGACGACGGAGATAACGTCTTTTTGTTTTGTATTTCCGTAGATGTTGTGATAGGTCACGCCATCCATCGGACGCGTTTTCGAAAGTGCCTGGAAAAACGGGTTCTCCGGCGACAGCGAATCAATGCTGGTTTTGATGGATAGAAGTTTCTTATCGCGGAAATATTTTGGGTTCTGTTTGATGATTTGGTCGGTTCGCTCAAACATTTCCGACATCTTGAAGAACGTATGGCTCAATTGACTGGTTGCCCTGTTCGCAAAATCACTTCCCATGTGAGGACTGGCAATCGTGACAACGCGGCGAATGGAACGATTGGGTTCAAACAGGAAATTCGCATAGAGTTCCTGTTTCGCCGCCGAATCTCCTTCAAGGTCTTGAGGCGGCAAGTCGCTGATCAGGTCCCAAAATTGTTCGTCGGAATGCACGGTTTGCAAACGCGAAACCAGACCGCCCATGCTATGCCCGACAAAGACCATCTCGTCCAGGACAGCCGTTTTTCGATCGGGATCAAGCCGCGTACGTGCCTCCGCGAAATCTTGACGCATCTGCTTGGCGCTGACCCAAAAAGGTTGCCCCGAAGGATACATGTAGAACCAGAATTGGTAATGTTCTCGAATTCGGGGATCAGCCCGAAGGTCGTTGAACATGTCGGTCCAGGTTGTCGGACTGGATCCCAGTCCATGGACCAGGATCACCGGTATTTTTTTGGGATCGTAAGGCTCCAGCATGTAGAGCCCACGGACTTCCCGCGCCAGCCCGTTGTCCAGCATCGACAACAGTCCCAGCAGCTTGGTGTTGAGAAGGGGATCATTCAGGAATAGAGCAAGCGAGGTACTCACGTCGCTTTCAAGGGGGGCCGTTCGATTCCCAATTTTGACCTGATTCTGCTCCAGGGGATCGAAGAGATAAAGTGTGCAACGAAGCACTTCGGTTTCACGGGCGGTCTCAACCGGCTGGTCCAGTTGCAAGAATGCGGTGAGTGGAACGGTCAGCCCTTGTGGATAGTAAAAATTATCGTTGTCTTTGGAGTTATCGACATTCCAATCGGCGATGATGGGTACGCCCAAACCAAAAGTTCGGTAATGGTTGGTCAGCCCCTTGGTTTCGAAATCACTAACAAATTGAAAGTTGTCGATTTTGCGATTCCGCCATCGCCCGGGCAAAACCGTTGAGAATTGAATCTCCCCGCTGTCTGTCTTGATGCGATATTGGTAGTTGGCCTGCAAAGTGTTTTCGAGGGCGATGATCTTCATCATTCTTTCGAGGGAATGATTATAGATATCGCAGATTCCTCGGAAGTTCGGGTCGTAAGCGTTGCGAAACGAATCGTAGACAGGATCAAACAAGAATCGGTAGGCCAGAACCGTGGTATCCGCGTACTCGGACAATGCCCGCTGGTTTTGTCCCTGCATTCGCAGTCGCTCCGCCCAAACGTACTTCAAGTTTGCAAAGGCGAAAATGGAGTCGAGACTCTTTTCCCGGTGGACCACATTTCTCAGGCGAGCCAATGTTTCCGCCGGTTCGTCATACCAGGTTTTTTCCATTCCGTGACGCCGAAGGAACTGCAACGATCGTTCGTCGGCTTTCGGTACCGCTCCAACGAGCGCGAAAACCCGGTCGGCCCAAGAAGATTCTTCTTGATGTTTGACGTGGACCTGGGTTGGCGAACCAAAGCTCGCAACATACGCGAATCGCCGCGCCGACTCGAGGCTTAACGTCTGGCATCCGGAGACAACCGCCAACAGACACATGCTAACAAGTGTCGAAAGCTTCGCTGGTTGTCCCAACCGATACCGCACTGATTTGCCCTTGGCAGATTTGAACGCGCGCAATTTGCCCGCAAAATTTGGGATCGGATATGTAACGGATTTGCCGAATCCGCTCAATGCGAATCAAAAGTGGCTGAAATACAAGCACTGCCGCTTGATTGAGTGTCTTATCAGAAACAC
>CAYSXI010000306.1:0-3967 GCA_964434955.1 uncultured Pirellulaceae bacterium | reverse complement strand
GAGTGTTGTGATGGCGACCGCGGGTTACGAATAAAAAACGGCGAGCCAAACGGTCGGTTCTTTCGGAGTGGTCCATTCCACGCGGTGCTTGATGTGGGCGGGCAATTCGATGCTGTCCCCGACACCCAGCCTCCGCGGGCTCGGCTCCCCCTCAATCTGTATGGTGGCTTCGCCTTGGATGATGATCAGCCATTCATTTTCGTTCTGGTCATACCAGAATCCATCACGCGTCTTGTGTCCGGTCGACGTGATCTTCTCCATCCGAAACTCGCGACCGGCCAAGACCTGTTCAATTTTTTCTTCAGGAAGCGACTTCGGAATTCCCTGGAGCCAGTTGAGTACTTTCATGGAGCCATCATTACTATTACGAACCTGGAAAGTTCGAATTATACCCGGGGCCAAAGCGGCTGCGAGAAGCCTCAACCCTCGGCGGGAACGAATTGTCGGGATTGAGGTGTTCCCTTGCATCACAAATTGTCTCCCGTACGGCGTCCAAATGATGGAGCAAGGTCAGTGATCGAGAAACTTGGGGGAACTCCCGCTGAGCGCAACAAAAAACCCGGCCTGGAAGCCGGGTGTGTTCGTTAGTTAATCGACTGCGTAACGAATCACTTGCCGCTGCTGGTCGGTCGAGCCGACTTGTTCTTGCGAACGAACTCGAGCACATCCTTGGCTTGAAGTGCATAAGTTGAAACACGCAGGGCTCGAGCGATGTTGATCCCAACCACTTTGCCGTCAAGATTGACCAGCGGTCCGCCCATTTTGTTAGGCCGGATGACCGAGTCATGGGCAATGACAGTTGGAAAATTGAATCGCCGGGTGCTGAAAGGTCCGCCACCCCAGCGATCAAATCGTTGATTCGCGATCGAGCTGAAATCACCAAGCTTGGCTTTCATTTCTTTTTCGTTGTCGCCACGTTTGATCTTGATCGCAATCTCATCGCCGGGTGCATGCTTTTTGATCGCCGCACTCAACTGGTTTCGGTTATTCGTTTTCGATCCGGAGATTTCCAAGATGATGTCGCGCGACCGGAGTCCCGCTCGCGACGCGGCCGTTCGAGGGCTGACACGAGCAATCACGACACCGTCACCATCCGGGTTATCATTGGATTCGACACCCAGGTAGCCTTGCGGTTTCGCAGGCCGACGCGACAGCTGGTTGCTAAACCGTCGAGGCTTGACCGTGATGACGCCGATGGATTCGGGCTCCGCGTCGTAATCGACCGAGACAACGAACTGCCCCGAGGTAACATCCGCGGTTTCCGCCGCGAATTCGACGGGCTTCAGGTCTTTAACGCCGACTTTCAGCAAAGCCAAATCCAACTTGTCGTCGGTCGCGATCACTTCGGGCTCGTATTCATCTTCGCCAATCATGCATTTGATTTCACGGTTGGCGATTTCCGAAGCTTTGGTGACGATCAAACCGTCGGCATCAACGATCGTTCCCAACGCGATGTTTGCGTTGTCCGAGTTGATACGAACGGTCGACTTGCCGAAGGGCTCCGTGATTTTCGCGTAAAGCCGTTTGATGTTGCCGTTGTTCTTCTCGAAGTCGCGGGTGCTGCCTCGTCGCTGCGCCTCACTTGATTGAGTCACGAGTAGAAGTGCGATCAGGCAAAGTGGCGCGAAAGCGTTTCTTGAAATGATGAAGTTCACGTTTATCCTCGATTTGCTTTAAAGGTCTTTAAAATCTCGTCACGGTTCCATTTTTAGCCGGCAGGACGTGTGCCAAGCCTCGCTTGAAGCTCGACTTCCTTCCCGTCTCGCTGAACCTTGATTTTGACGCGATCGCGAGGCTTCTTTTTGGCGATTTCTCGAAGCAATTGTTCGAAGCTATCGATTTTTGTACCACCGAATTCTGTGATCAGGTCACCGACTTTGAGTCCCGCTCGTTTCGCAGCACTGTTGTCGATCACTTCGCTAACCAGAGCTCGGGTCTCGTCTTCGTCCCGCCGCACACCCAGGTAAGCCATGGCGGGAGCACTTCGAGAGCCGCGGTTTGACCAAACTTCCTTGGCCAGCATTCGGTCCCAGTTTTCCTTTTTCGTGAACACGTCGATGGGAACGTGGATATTGCGAGTCAGGTTGCCGTTGACGCGCGAATGAATGCCAATGACTTTGCCATCCAGATCGAAAAGCGGTCCGCCGGAATCGCCACCCATGATCGTGCAATCCGTACGAATGACGGTCGATGAGTTTCCTAGAATGCGACCGAGTCGAACGGGAGGTTCTTTCGCGGCCGAATGCGTTACCGGATAGCCAAGGGCCAGGCACCATTCTCCACTTTTCAGCGGTTGGCTTTTGCCCATCTCGACGAAGGGATATTCGCCTTCGTCCGTGATCTTCATCATCCCGCCATCGACGCCGGTGTAGCCACCAAGCGTCACCGCGTTGGCGCGCTTGCCATCAGGAAACACGACGCGTACACGACGACCGGCGGTGCGGTTCACATGTTGGGCGGTGAGAATCAGGCCGTCTTTGCTGACAACGACACCGGTTCCACCACCGACGTTAACCGTGGCTGGTCGGATCTTCTTCAGCAGGGTTTGAATATGATCTTGAAAACGCTTGACGTCCTCAATCGACTTTGGGTTGCCCGTGCGCAGGTATTCCGGCAATTCCGTCTTTGCTCCGGACGGGGCCTTGGCTTGATCAACAGCTGTTTGAGCAAAGCTGTCGACGTTGAATGTAGCCAGGCTAAAGAAAAGTAGCAGGGCCAACAAATGGTTCAACAATTTCATGGTTGCCTCTTGTGACGAATTCAACTTGAGTGCCCGTTTCGGCAAGCCACTGGCCATGACGCGTTGGGCGAAGAGCGAAGTGAGACGTTGCTTATATTTTACACCGAATTCGCGGCCTGCCTGCTAACCGAAAAGCCCATCAGCCGTTTCCTGACAGGTCGCCGACGGCTCATTTCAAAAAAATAAGGCTTGACGAGCGAATTGATTTGGCGGGAAGGATCAATGAATCTGGCCCTTGAAACCCGCAGCCGGAATATCCATATTAGGCCCAACGATTTAACCCGGAATTCGCGGAAAAGTTTTGTTAGACCGCGGATTCCACCCAAAAAGAAGCCTTTTCGCAACTGATTCGCGCCATTTTTAACCGCTTTTCCGAACAACCATGAAGATCGCATTGATCCAACAGTTCGCAGGGAGTGACCTGCAAAGTAATCGCCAGCAAGGATTGGAAGCTGCTCGCCAAGCCGCCGAGGCAGGCGCGAACGTGATCTGTTTCGCAGAATTGGCTTTCGATCCTTTTTATCCGCAATGTCCTGCATCGAACGAAACACTTTCCAAAGCCGAACCAGTTCCGGGTGAAACCACGGAGATGTTTTGTGAGCTGGCAAAGGAAAACGGCGTGGTAATCGCGCTGAATCTTTTTGAACGCGATGGCGATTCGACCTTTGATAGCTCGCCCGTGATCGATGCGGATGGAACGATCCTGGGTGTCACACGGATGATCCACATTACCGAATACGAATGCTTTCATGAGCAAGGTTACTACGCGCCCGGCGATCATGATGCACCCGTGTTTGACACGGCTTTCGGCAAGATCGGAATCGCCATCTGCTATGACCGACATTTTCCCGAATACATGCGGCACCTGGCCAACCAAGGGGCCGAGTTGGTGATCGTTCCCCAGGCTGGCGCGGTGGACGAATGGCCAGACGGCTTGTTCGAGGCCGAGATGCAGGTGGCCGCGTTTCAGAACGGATTCTTTACGGCGCTTTGCAATCGAGTCGGTGAAGAGCCGCAGCTTTCTTTCGCCGGCGAATCGTTTGTTTGTGATCCCGCCGGTCGTGTCGTTGCCCGGGCAGGAAAAGGCGTTGAAGAAACACTGATGTGCGAAATCGATCTGGACGAAACCAAAACGCCGCCGTCGATCGGTTCAGAGGTGATCGGCACGATGTGACCACCGGTGAAGGCGTGGATGGCATCGACGTCTTCCGCAACCGCAGCACTCCA
>CAYSXI010000305.1:0-4001 GCA_964434955.1 uncultured Pirellulaceae bacterium | reverse complement strand
GATCTTGGAGACCCGAAAATTGTCGCATACAAAAACTTTCCCGGATGCGAAAACCTCGATTCGCTCTTTTGGGAAAGCCTTGCTTCCGTTCGCAAGATAATGCACGGTCGCGACCGAGCCATCTTCAAAGGACAGATTCATCGAAACGCTGTCGCCAAGTCGACCGGCGGAACCCGCCATGGCCATGACGGTCGCGCTGGCGATGGGTGAGCCGGCCAGAAATCGGGCCAGATCGATAAAATGACATCCTTCTCCGATGATCCGACCACCACCTACTGACGGGTCTTGAGTCCAGTGTTCCGCAGGAATCTCGCCCGCGTTGATCGTCAGGACCATCGCTTTGGGGCCGGGTGCTGCGCCCAACCACGATTTCATCGTCGTCATATGCGGTGAGAATCGGCGATTGAAGCCAACCATAAGACATTGATTCGGATTGTCGCGAAGACATTGCTCGATTTCATCGAGTTCTTCGTGGTTCATTGCCAGTGGCTTTTCGACGAACACATGTTTACCGGCATTAAGCGAATCGGTGACCATTTTCGCATGGCTGTTGTGCGGCGTTGTGATAAACACGGCATCAATTTCAGGGTCGCCGATGACTTCGTTGGAATCGCTGGCGATTTGTTGGAACCCGAATTTTTTTCCGGCGTAGGCCGCAGACACTCCGGTGCCACTTACGATGCTTTTACGGAAAACGTTTTCCGTTGGCAAAAGCGGTAGAAGCATTCTGGTTGTGAAACCACCGGCACCAATAAATCCAATTCCCAATTTTCCATCGGGCTTGCGAATCGATTGGGACCCGAGTTGAATAACTTTCTCACGTTTCTTTTCTGTGTCTTGCTGCGGATACTCAAGCAGGATACCCATCGCGCCCGGTTCGCTAATTGCTGCATAACCTTCCAGCGCGTTGTCGAACGAAAAACGATGCGTAATCAAGGGGTCGACATCGATGGCACCCTCACTCATCAGTTGCAGCACGGCCTCGAAGTTTCGTTTTTCCGTCCAACGCACAAAACCGATCGGATAGTCGAGCCCTTGTTTCTCGTATGCCGCATCGTAGCGGCCGGGACCGTAGGAACATGAAACCTGGAAGGTAAGTTCTTTTTCATAAAAGTCGGCGCGACGAAGGTTGAGTCCAATAACGCCTACCAAAATGATTCGTCCGCGTTTTCGGCACATGGTCGCGGCCTGGTGGATCAATTCGTCGCTTTTGGTCGAGGCGGTAATGACCACACCGTCGACACCAACGCCTTGGGTCCAAGCCTCAGCAACTTTCACCGGATCCTGTCCCGCTTTCAGATCGACGACGTCTGCCCCGAACTTCTTTGCCAATTCGAGTTTTGCCGGGTCAAAATCGATTCCCAGGACCTGGCAGCCCTGAGCCCGCAGCATTTGCACGGTCAGCAGGCCAATCAGTCCAAGGCCGCTCACGACGATTCGTTCACCGAGGGTGGGCTGGAGCAACCGGATTCCCTGAAGACCAATGGCCGCCACGACAGCAAACGAGGCTTGGTCGTCGGAAACATTTTCGGGAATGGCCGCGGTCAAATTTTCACCGACGCTAACCATTTCGGCGTGATTTCCGTTGCTGACAACTCGTTGACCAAGGGCATAGTCACTGTGGGGATCGGCCTCGACCACGTTGCCTACATTGCAATAACCGAGTGGAATGGGTGTGTCGAGTTTTGCCCGAACGGCATCGACCGTGGTCCACAAGCCATCGGTTTTTATCTTTTGCAGAACCTGTTTAACTTTGTCGGGTTGAGATCTGGCTTTGGCGATGAATCCGCCTTTGCCAAAATCGATCAGCATCTTCTCGGTGCCGAGTGAAACCAGCGTTTTCGAGGTTTGGATCAAGACGGAACCGGATCCGCGACGCGGACATGGAACTTCCGCCAGGATCGTCTCGCCATTTCCGAGATTTTGAAGAATTTGTTTCATGGATTATTGTTTTGCAAGTTTGCCAAGTTCGCTTTTCTCAAATTCATTGAGCACGACGGTTTGGCGATTTTCCAAAGCTTCTTTTGTTTTCAGGAACAGCTGCCCGGTTTCCCAGACGTATTTGACGCTGGCGCCTTTGTTAGGTGATCCAGCTTTGCGTGAAAGCTCGTAACTTCGCTGAACGGCACCTTGGTGGCCATGATCACGTCGCCAGAGATTAAGTTTTACGCGTTTGTCGACGACCTCAATGAGCAACGTCTTGTAGTCATCCATCGAGAAAAGTGCATTACCGCGGTGGGCGGAAAATCGCTCACGCACGCCTTCAAAAGTATGCCCTTTGGCAGAGAACGTGATGATGGCAATTGATCCATCACCGAAAACATAGGTAACGGCGATGTCACAATCGGATCTTTCGGCACGAGTGGGTTGGATCTCAATTGGAAATCGATTCTCTTCTGGCACCAGGCGGAAAATGAAGTCCGTCCAATGGCAAAGATTCCCAAGAACCCGACCGCCTTCTTTCTCGTGAAAATACCAATGGTCGGGATCGATTTCGTGGCCGGCCACAAACCAGTTGAGCATCATCGGACCTTCTTCGGCATCCAGGTACTGCTTGATGGTTTTCCCGATTCGGCTATTGGGGCGATTAAACCCCAACTCAACACGACCATCGGATTCGATCATTGCACGGCAGAGGCGTTCCAACTGATCTTCGGAGACGACGTGCGGTTTCTCAATGTGCACCGCTTTGCCAAGTTTAATCGCGTCGATCGCGTATTCCGCGTGCGTCGCGTGATTGGAGGCGATGTAGATCAGGTCGTGACCCTCGTCCTGAATGACTTTTTGCGGATCATCCGTAAAGTAGTCCAACTTGTATCGCTCTGCCAGGGAAGCTGCTCGATTGATGTCGACGTCCATGCAGCCTTTTATCACGCTCCCATAATTTTTATTCAGGTAATAGGCGATGTTGCTGAACGCGAAATTTCCACAACCGAGAATCCCAACGTGGCCATTCGGATTCCCTGTCAGGGTCGGCAGCGTGTCGTACTTTTTTTTCATGTGATACTGGCCTTTGACTTTGACCAGCGTACGACGCAATCCATAAAGATTGACGTAGCGAAGCGCTTTCTTCAGCTTGAAAATAAGCGGTTGTTTTGTGTAATCCATCAGATTTGATTCCGGAGGAATTCGTAGGTGTGTTGTGCGCAACGATCCCAGCAATAATTTTGGGAACGCAATGTCGCCTGCTGTTTCAGCTTTTCTTGTTTGTTTGGTGAATTCAGGAGATCCATAACCGCCTCGGCGATTGCGTTTGCATCTCGCGAAGGATAGGCAATGGAAGCGTCTGGGCCAATGATTTCTGGAAGCGGTCGGTGGGAACTCGAGATCAAACAACAACCGGATGTCATGGCCTCAATGGCAATGTTCGGGCAGGCTTCGATCTCCGAAGACAAGATGCAAATCTCACAGTTGCGATAGAGCCATTTCATTTCCTGTTTGGAAACGTGCCCGACAAAATGCACGCGATTCAAAAGGCCATGATCTTCGCGTAGTTTGTTCAGCTTGCTTTTGTACTTCTTGTCATCGCCATCCCCGGCTATCACCAGGTCATGGGGATAATGGTCCTTGATGCTGGAGAACGCTTCAATTACGTCTTCGTTTCTCCGATACGGCAACATCGATCCGCATGCCAAAAGAAACGGTTTGTCGCAGGAATGGGTGCCGATGCGGGTGGGTGCAAAGTCTTCATCCGATTCGGCAAAATTCGTGTCGCGACCGTGATAAATGACTTCAAGCCTGGAAGCATCTATGCCGACTTCTTCAACAAGAAAATCGTAGACAAATTGGGAAACGGCAACGATCTTGTGAGCCCTTTTCACGGTCTTGATGGTTAATCGACGCAGCAAAAAATTTCTTAACTTTGTTTTCAATGCGTAGGGATAGTTGAAATAGAAAAACGGCTCCATGTTCCGAACCATCACAATATTTAGGACTCCCGCGTCCGAGTTGATCATCTGGTAGGGCGTGAAAATGGTGGCGAGAGAATGTTCGTTTGCAAG
>CAYSXI010000304.1:0-4038 GCA_964434955.1 uncultured Pirellulaceae bacterium | reverse complement strand
TACACTTTTTCCCTTCCTGGCAATTAATCAAGACCTTATTGGGATCTGGAATTTGCAAAAACGTGGTGGGCATCGGGGCATTCAAGTCCTATTTCGGATTGTGGTTTCATCAAGGTTCGCAAATTCCAGATCCCAATAAGGTCTTGATTAATTGCCAGGAAGGGAAAACGAAAGCGCTGCGTCAATGGCGAATGGAATCCGGCAAAGAAATCAAAGCAACCGTTATCAAGCAATACGTGAAAGAAGCGATCGCGGTGGTCGATCAGGGCAAAGAGATCAAACCGGATCGCTCAAAGCCCGTCGTTGTGCCCGCCATTTTGAAAAAGGCATTGACGCAAAACAAGAAAGCCAACGCGGCATTCAAAGCGCTGACCAAAGGCAAGCAGCGGGAATACACCGATTACATTGCCGAAGCGAAGCAGGAAAAGACAAAACTCAACCGAATTGACAAGATCCTTCCGATGATTGAATCGGGCATCGGATTGAATGATAAATATCGCAATTGTTAAGATTGGGTTTGAATCACGAATCGGGGATCCACCCAAGTTAATTCGCGGTGGCAAATTCGGTCACCGCCAAAGTCCAGTCCGTCCAATTTAGAATGGAAGCAACTTAAGATGACGACCAAAGTTTTGGCTTTTGCCGGGAGTGCTCGAAATGAGTCGTTCAACAAACGGCTCGTCAAAATCGCCGCGAAGGGCGCTGAAAACGCGGGCGCGGAAGTGACGTTTCTCGATCTCAAGGATTACGACCTTCCGATCTTCAACGAAGACCTGGAAAAAGAGGGAACGCCAGAGGCTGTAAAAGCGTTGAAAAAGCAACTCATCGAGCATGACGGCTTCTTGATCGCGTCGCCAGAATACAACAGCTCGGTGACGGCTTTGTTGAAAAACGCGATTGACTGGGCATCGCGTCCCGCGGAGGGAGAACCGATGTTGGCCGCGTTTCAAGGCAAGGTTGCCGGCTTGATGGCGACTTCGCCCGGCGGCTTGGGCGGACTTCGAGGCCTCGTTCATCTGAGGGCCATCTTGGGAAACATCGGGGTCATTGTTCTGCCAAATCAGATGGCCATTCCCAAGGCATTCGAGGCGTTTGATGATCAGGGCCAATTGAAAGATGAGAATCAGCAGAATGCCATTCTGGGGATTGGCTCATCGGTTGCTGAAACGGCAGCAAAACTAAAATAACGCTCGTAGCACAATCAATCTCACAATCTCAATTTGTGAATGGCGATTTCAAATCGTCTCGGTCGAACATCGAAGTCGCGCACTCGGGTGAACCCGACTGTTGACTGAGGGCCACCGAAATGAAGGTTCAAGATGCCGGTGTGCTGGAATCCGGTGTGCTGGAATCCGGCGTGCTGGGATCCATGGTCAACCACTTCGGAAGGCGTTTTACCTTTCCATCTTTTCCGACACTGGCAA
Source organism: uncultured Pirellulaceae bacterium (assembly GCA_964434955.1). Lineage (GTDB taxonomy): Bacteria > Planctomycetota > Planctomycetia > Pirellulales > Pirellulaceae > JANQLU01. The sequence continues at coordinate 2,614 of CAYSXI010000304.1, read as the reverse complement.
CGATCGTGTGGCCCGTGACGACAAGCTCGTCACCCAATCGCAATTCGTAGTCGTGTCGGATTCGAACGCCTTTGGAGCGAATGACCTTTGTTTTCAGCGTAAGCAAATCGTCGTACATCGCGCCTTGGAAGTATTGACAACCTACTTCGGTCACAACGAGTTGAATTCCGTCTTCCTCCAACTGGCGATAACTGTATCCAGCTGCCCGGAGGAACTCGACTCGCCCGATTTCAAAATAGTTGATGTAGGTGGCGTGATGGACTCGACCTTGGGCGTCCGTTTCCTGGTATCGAACACGAATTTCAATCTCATGCTCACGCAGAGAAAGAGAATCCGGGGGCTGCAGGTGAGATGGTGAATTTGGATTGACCATTGTCAATGCGTATCGTAAAGTGTTCGCTGTCGTGGCCGTTCTGCCGGCTAAAATTGCCTTGAAAGGCAGCATAGCGATCGACAGGTTGGATCGTAACCAGTCGAGCACAAGAATTCGATACGTATTGGAACGAAAACACAAATGAGTACTGACAGCGAATCGGGCGGCGGTTTGGTGGACTTCGATACGATGCGAGGTCGTGACTATCCAACCATACGCCAGTTCACTGTTTTTCTGGAAAACCGCGTCGGCCAGTTGAAGGAATTGCTTCGCCGATTCCAGGGTGGTTCGGTTCGAATTGTCGCGTTGAACATCAATGATTCAACGGAGTGTTCCATCGTACGACTGGTTTTGACGAACCCGGAGGCCGGTCGCGAGATTCTCGAACGTGCCGGACTTGCCATCATCGAAAGTGATTTGATCGGGATCGAGATGATGGAGTCTTCGCAGCCGATGCTGGAAATCTGCACGGCCCTGTTGCGGGCGGAAATCAATCTCGTTCAGGCCTATCCTTTGATGCTTCGACCCAATGGACGGAGTGCCGTTGCATTGGTGGTCGACAATATTGAGTTGGCTCAAGAAACGCTGGTGGAACGCGGATTCCACATGATCAATGAAGACGAGCTTTCAGATCTTGCCTAGTTGTCTTCGGCGGCAGAGAATGACAACACTCGTCTTGATCGCTTTCAAGTTTCAAAATCACCCTTGATGATTTGCGCGAATTCGCGGAATCCAAAGTAACGGAATGATTTCATGGCGATACGTGTAACCTGCCCCGGATGCCACACCCGATTTGACGTCAGCGACAAGTTTGCGGGTCAGGAAGGTCCCTGCCCGAAGTGCAAGAAGCAGATCAAGATTCCGGAGAAATCGGACGAAGTCGTCATTCATGGCGAAGAAGACTTTGGGCCGAAAGGTGCTTCCGGGCAACAGACACTGAAACCCATCTTTCGCCAGAACACCAAAGTAACTCCACTGAGAATCACGATGATCATCGTGCCGATCATCGGGTTTCTGATCATGGCCTTGTTGTGTCGCGTCGCCTTTCCCGACCCGACGACCTTTCCGATCTGGTTGGTGATTCCGGGCGCCATCGCGATCGCGATTCCTTGTGTCTGGGGCGGTTATACTTTTTTGCGTAATCAGGAGCAGGGCGCGTTTTTCGGCCAGGCACTATGGGGTCGAGTTGGCATTTGCTCCGGGATCTATGCGCTGCTTTGGGTATTCATGCTCCTTTCAAAAATCGCATTCTTTGGCGACTACGGAATCGGTGCTTGGATGTCGGCGCTGATCATCATGTTTGGGCTTGGGGCGCTCGCCTGCATGTTCACGTTTGAGATCGATTACTTGATAAGCCTGGTCCATATCGGAATGTACCTGACCTGTTGCATCGTCGTTAGATTTTGCGCGGGCATCGGCGCGCTACCGGGAATGGCGAACCCGGAAGGCGGTTCGGACACACCAAACAATGACCCTTGGAATTCCGATGGCGAAGGTGGCATGTCCTATTTGTTTGATGTTGTTCAAGAGTTTGCTGCGACCTGTTCGGGCGCCCTGGTCACGACCCTTGGTCTCTGAGTGCGTAGCGTCAAACACTGATTTTGTCTCGCCAAAACATTTTTAACTTAAGGTCAAGTTTTGGGCTCCATTCGAGAAATTCCCGAGATTCGCGCCCTGCTTAATCCTCGAGAACGAATCCGAATCCCTCAAGGAACCGACGTTCCCGTCACCAAGCGGATTCGAAACTTGATCGATAGTCCGTCGTTCCAGCACCTGATTGGGATCCAGCAGTTGGGGCTGGTTCAGATGGTTTATCCAGGAGCGACCCATAACCGATTCGAACACAGCTTGGGAGTTTACCGAAACGCGCTCGAAGTCCTGAATCATTTTTCTGCCAATGAACGTTTTTCGGATTTGGTATCACCGGAACTTGCGGAACGTTTCCTGGTTGCCTCGCTCCTGCATGACATCGCTCACTGGCCTTTCTGTCACCCGATTGAAGACATGCGGCTTAGTACGTTCCCCGAACATGAGGCACGGGCTAAGGATATTATTTGTTCAGGTGCCGTCGCCGAATGTCTCGATAAGGATTGGGGGATGCGACCGGAAACGGTAGCGGATCTGATTCAGGGAACGGTGACCGGCGAAGCGGAAAGCATCGTAGGTTCGTTGCTTTCCGGACCGCTGGACGTCGACAAGTTGGACTACCTCTATCGCGATAGCCTGCATGCGGGCGTTCCC
>CAYSXI010000303.1:0-4072 GCA_964434955.1 uncultured Pirellulaceae bacterium | reverse complement strand
ATATTTTGGAACACGTGAATGATCAGGCGGCTTTGGATTACTTGGATGACAAGCTTGGTCATCCGACGCACGATCCCCACGGTAGCGAGATTCCGAGAGACGATTCGGAACTGATGGCTCGCAAATTTGTTTTGCTGAGTTGGTTGAGAGAGGGCCACCGCGCAAAAGTTACGAAGCTCGGCGAATCGGTAGACGACTTGGGGATTCAAGTTGGCGATTTGTTGCGAGTCGGGCCCCGATTACGCGAGGGGGAAATCTGGTCAATCACCACCAAATCGAATCAGCGGCTGGAATTGAATCATGACCAGGCGGACGAGGTCACGGTCGAGATGGTCCTGGAAGATAAATCTGCGAGTTGAGCGGATTTAGCCTGCGAGAAAACTTGGCAAGTTTTGTTTAATGAAATAGTCCCAACCGTCCTGGCAGGATTCTCGCTTAAAGTTGGCGTCGTCTTGGTTGAACGATTCAAGAACTTTGTGAGTCAGCTTCAGGCAAACACCCTCGGGAGTGTCCGAGATTTCCCAAGTCACGTTGGAATTTCCTTCCATACCTTCGTAACGCCAATCGTAGGAAACGCATTTTTCCGTCTCGGCTTGGGTCACGGTCCAGACATGAATGTACTGGGTGCCTTCATTGTCGACGGTAAACCGGGTTTGAAATCCGACCGTCGGTTCAAAGCTTTCCATGTCTTCAAAAAACCATTGCTGCATCTTTTCGGGTGACGTGATCGCATCCCAAAGCTCGGATCGTGACACAGCAAAAGTCTGTTCAGTAACAACCGGTTCTTCGTGCACTTGCATGTTACTTGCCCAATCTAAAACCTTTCTCAGGGTCAAGATAATGAATCGCGATGAACGAATCAATCAAAAGAGGGTAGTCGCTCCAGGTGTTAGCCGGGAAAACTTTGCATACAAAACATGGCATTTTGGTCGTCGAAGCACATGGCGAAGCGATTCGGGGAATCGATCACTTCGGTCACCCGGCCGCCAAACTGCTTGATTCTCGCGAGCGTTTTTTCTAGGTTGCTGCATGGAAAAACAATCGCCCAATAATTCTTGGGACCTTTGATCGAATCGTCAAATTCCTGAAGGGCACCCACAACGGCTCGGTCCTCATTGGTAATGGCGTGATACCCCGGTTGCGTTTGGCTTGAGAACGACCAGTTGAATAGTTTGCGGTAGAACTCCTGGACGACGTCTAACTCGGGCACATGAAGTTCATGGCGGGCGCAACATTCTTGTTTCACTGGGTCGCGCAAGGGCGGTCCTTCATAGAGGCTGAAACCGGCGCCGGATGGGTCGCGAACCAATGCAAAACGGCTGAATTCGTCAAATTCTGTGGGTTGGATTTCGATTTTTCCGCCAAGCGATTCTGCGGCTTCGACTTTAAGTTGAAGATCGTCCACGCGGATATATGACATCCAGAACGATGGCATTTTGATGTTCTGGAAAAACGTCGGCATCGTATAAACCCCGGCGATGGGTTCGCCTTGATGGGCGAATTGCACATAGTCGTCATCCGATCCATCCCCCGAAATCATTTCCCAGCCCAAAGCCTGTTGATAAAAAATTAGCGCTCGTCCCAGGTCGAATGTGGAAAGATCGCACCAGGTAAAATCGTTCATGGGAACTCCATCGGAACTCATTGTTGGATCGTTGCAAATGACGAATGCTTTGAGGCTTGGTCTTTGACTAGCCAAAAAGTCCCCACTTGAGGAGTTCGGAAATCTTGGGCGTTTTTCCTTGCCAAAGAATTCCAATTCGAAAAATTCGGCCCGCGATAAAGACTCCGACCACCGTGCAGATGGCAAGAAGAATTACGCCGACGATTGGCTGCCAGGTCGGAATGGATTGCCCGGTGGACAATCGAAGTAGCATCATCGTTGGGGTAACCGGTGGGAAAAACGAAAACCAGGTTGCCAGTTTTCCATTGGGTTCTTGCACGGCAAAAATCCAGACAAACATGGGGCTCATCTTCACCATCCAAACCGGCATCAGCATGGCTTGAGCTTCTTTGGTCTGGGATACCGAAGCACCAACCGCCATGAAAATCGATGAATAAAACATCACGCCAAGAACTTGAAAGACGACGAACCAGGGGGCCAGTTCATAGGGGATGAATTGGCCCCAGCCTTTCACGAAAACGAAGACCAGCGTGCCAGAGAAATAGATGGTGAAAGCGGTCAAGGATCCGGCAACCGTTCCGATCAATTTACCCGCCATTAATTGAAATGGATTCGCGCTGCCCAAAAGCACTTCCGCGATTCGTTGCGATTTTTCCTCAAGCACACTTTCCAGAGTCGGTTGCGCCGAAAGGAAGATCACCATGAACATCAGCATCATGACGGCGATTGGCATTAGCAGGGCAACAAAGAAATTTTTTGACTTCTTTGTGGAAACGTTGCCCTGGGAATCTTTGGAGACCAAGCCGGTTGGCGACAATGGAACGGGTTGGCTGGCTTTTTGTACTTTGGCTTCATCCACGTTCAACTTACCGAGCCGAATGGACTTGGTTCGTTCGGAGATGACATTTTGCAGCCAGCCACGAGCGTTGGAAATACTGGCTTCTTCGGAATAGAAACGCGCGTTCTGGGGCGTTGTTGGATTGCCTTCGTTATCCGAATCCGACTGCAGGTCGGAAAGTCCCTCTGGGATTTCCACAAAGGCATAAAGTTCACCACTGCGGATTCGGTTGGAAAGCTGGATTCGTAATTCGTCCGTCAGTTCCTGCTGGTCGATGCGTTCAAAGCTGAAAATAACCTTCGCGTTTCGAATCGCGTCCTTGATCAAATCGTCATCTTTGCCATCCGATTTTTCGTTTGGCTCAAGGTCTTCGGCAAGCTGGTTTTGTGCTCGAGCCGATTCGACGATTGCGTTGTAATATTGATCGCTGGGATCAAAGATGGCGACTCTTTTCGTTTCAGCCGTACCCGCCTTTTGAATGTAAAGCGCGCCAATCATCCCGCCGAACATGAGGAGCGGCATCACGGCTATCGAGATCAAAAATGCTTTCGTCGCCACCATTGCGCGATATTCTCGCATGGCGATCGTCAGAATTTTGCGCATCGGTGATTGAAAAAGGAGAAACTGAGATGGCTTAAGCTTGTCAGATATTGACGCGCTCGGCAAGGCTCAGATGGTCCACTTTTGCCACCATAGCAAATAGAATCTAACGAAAGGCCGCCGAGACGCGGCACCAAAGTCCGCTTCGCGCGGGCCTTTGTGAAAGTAAATCATCCACTCACTGACGAAGGCAAATGACAATCGATCGAAGCTTTTTTCAACTTGGTGTGTTTTGTTTGTTCATCCTTTCTGCCGCCAATCTCGATGGTCAAACAGGAAGTCGTTCACATCAGGAATCAGAATTCCTCTCCAACATCGAACCGATGGTCGAGCGAGAGATAGCGCGAGGGAATTTCCCTGGATGCGTTGTCCTAATCGGAAAAGCTGACCAGGTAAGGTACAAGAAAGCATTTGGGCATCTTCAAATCCAGCCGAATCGAATTGAAATGCCTTCGGACGCGATTTTTGATTTGGCCAGCCTCACAAAACCGATTGCGACTGCCAGTTCAATTATGAAGCTGGTTGAGGATGGGCAGATTGACCTGGATGAAAAGGCCGCAAAATATTGGAAAGCGTTTGCTGCCAACGGCAAGGAAGAAATTACGGTTCGGCAGTTGCTTTTGCATACTTCCGGATTGATTGCCGACAACTCGCTCCGGGACTATTCGGGTAGCTACGAGCAAAGCATGGAGAAAATCGCAGCGTTGAAACTGGTGGCCGAACCAGGTGACCGTTTCATCTATTCGGATGTGGGCTTTATCGTACTCGCGGAGTTGGTCCGAAGAATCACAGGCAAAAACGTCGCAAGTTACGCGGGAGAAAAAATCTTCGAACCGTTGGGGATGAATCGCACCCGCTTCAAGCCGCCAAGCGAATGGCGTGAGCGAATCGCTCCGACGGAGAAGCGTGAAGGAAAATGGCTACGCGGCGAAGTCCATGACCCACGGTCCTTTCGCTTGGGCGGAGTCGCCGGCCACGCGGGTCTATTTGCAAACGCGAATGATTTGGCA
>CAYSXI010000302.1:0-4100 GCA_964434955.1 uncultured Pirellulaceae bacterium | reverse complement strand
ATTGATGCCAAGATCATTTCCGTCGATGAGCAAAACCGCCGAGCTCGACGTTGTTCCTTCCCCGGTTTCGGCAATGTTCAAAACGTAAACATTGTTTCGGCTTCCACCATCCGGCTTGGCGAACAGGAAGCTTCCCTTCGAAACGATGGTATCGCCAATCTTCGTATCCGCTTCGACAAATGTCAGCGCACTGATGTCGCTGACGGATACGCCAGTATTGGTGGGTGCGTCCATGTCGACAATTAAGTGAAAGGTGCCTGCCGTGTAGTCCGAATTCGACGGACGGAAAAGCACAATGTCGTTTGCATCGACACTGGACGGCAAACCCGGCAAGGCTGTGCTGGCGTCCACAGAAAACAGAACGTCCCCCGCTTGGGTTTCAAAAGGGGTCGCCGTTCCCAGTTTTACCGACGACGACACGGTGTGCATGGCATCGATGTGGGCTCCAGGCGCGAACAAGTCGATCGAGAAAACGGCTTCCATGGTCCCGTCGGTGTCGTCGCCCAATTGAAAGTTGGCACCGCCCAGTTTCAAAACATCGCCGTCTTGCCAATTGGTCAGATCGCCGGTTGCCCCGGTTACGTCATTCTGCGTGTTGAACAGGACAAATTTATCTGAAACAACGTTGATGGAAATTGTTGTTGCTTGATTCGCGTACTGGGTGGCTTCGCCGACGAGAACGTCAAAAGAAGCGAGCTTGTCCCCATAGCCGATTCCCTGGGCGTCGAAGGTCAGGCTACCCGAATCCAAGTGAATCTTGGCGATTTCCAGACCGACATAGGCCGGCGATCCGTTGAAGAGCAGCTGTCCCTGCGCTGGAAGCGATTGTATTTGGATTTTGGCAAACTCATCGCCTTCGAAATCGTCATAGCCAAAGTCGTCGGCTCGAAACGCATAGACGCCCGTTTCGTCGACGGTCACGGTTCCATCGGTACCCTCGGGCGCGTTATTGAATACGCTCACTTCCGAGGCCGCGTAAACGCCTGGACCACCGGGGCCATTGCCAGAATAAACCACCGAATAGGTCCCATCGCCATTCGCCGCAATGGCTGGTGAATGCTGGGCACCGCTTGTGTAGCCAGCGTTGACCAACTCAATCGACGTTGCCGCATTGGAATCACTGTCGAATTGTCGAACAAAAACTCCCTCATTGTCTCCGGGCCCTTGGCCCTGGTAGGCAACCGTGAAATTGCCCTCGTTGTCGATTGCGATCGCCGAGTTGTACTGATCCCCATCCAGACTTCCGGAATTCACGGCAACCATTGGACCTTGAGCGTTACCGTCGGCACCAAAGAGTTGCGCACGAACGCCGGTATCGGCATCGCCAATCGTAAACGAGATCGCAAATTCCCCACTCGTGTTCATTGCAACCGCGGATTCTTGATGCGGAACGCCAACGAGCGCGATGATGGTTCCCGAATTGCCATTGGGAACGCCGGCTTGATAATGCCGATATTGAATCAAATAACCTTCGTCCCAAACGATGACAAAATCTCCGCTGTCATTCATGGCCACATCGGGACTGAATTGAGAAAAGTTCACGTCATTGTCGGCAATGAAGATACTGCCATCCGCGGAGCCATCGGGATTGAATTTCTGCGCAAACACACCTGCGGAATCGCCATCGCCGCGTCCTTCCCAGACAACGACGAAGTTTCCTTCCGAGTCCATCGCGATAGAAGAGTCCTCGCCGTAGTACGAGGCATTGGACCCATCGCTAACTTGAATGTCACCCGAGAGCGGATTCCCGGAAGCATCAAAGAGTCGAACCATGACATGATTGGCTCCGCTCCCGGTTTCGGTTGTCCAGGTTACGGCGAAGTTGCCATCGTCATCCGTTGCGACGCTGGCGAAGCTTTGTTCGCCGGTCTCAGTCTCATTTGCGCGGGTCGGCGAAACTATGGTGGCGCCAGAAGCATCCTGGACGACAAAATAGATTCCCTGTTGATCCGCATCGTCGTTGGTCCAAACGGCAATTCGATTTCCGTTGTCTGCAACCGCGATCGACTTCGTCGTTGTACCCGCCTCACCTTCGGTGGATGCAACGAGGATGTTCACAAAGGCGTCTGGCGTTTGTTCGTCAAAAAGTTGATCGCTTTCAATTTCTCCCGTGGCGTACTCGAGGTCCCAGTCTCCGCCCAACGAATCATGGCCCGTCAGGTCGGTACTTGCCGCGACATCCATTCCTGTCGCGTTCGCCAACGCGTCGACAAACGCCCGACCTTGTCCCGACTCAGCTACATTACATCCGTAGAGAAAGAAATCAGCTTGATCTTCAAAGTGTTGATTCCAAAGATCGAAATCCGATCGAAACTCATCAATACTTTCCAGGTCCAAGGATTGATTACCCAACTGGATCCGACCGTCGTCCCCATGGGCAATCAAATGCATGGAATGGTAGTCATGCTCAGCAACGCGTTCGGTAATGGTTGCGAGTCCGTTTTCTCCAGATTCGAGATAGAGGAAATCGTAATACGTTCCCGGAGCCGCTTGTCGAACGATTTCCCTTACCAATTCCTGGTGGTTTTCGACGGTCGTGTCCACGACGACCAGTTCCAAAGATGCTGAGCCATTTTCCGAATCGACTAGACGGTCACTGTCCTCGCCGGGTGAATCGGCATCAACCAGCGACTGCAGCGACTCGGTTTCCGCGAATCCCGACGGCAGATTCTCAATTTGAGCCGCGTCCGATGTAACCTCCAAATGATCCAAATCGACAACTTCTTCAGGAAGTTCCACATCTATCGGAGCCGCGTCCATCATAACACGTTGCTCCAATGCCCAGAGAACGGAATCCATTTCCTGCGAAGAATGCTGTTTCTCGTTTTCCGATTGGGCGAGGTTGATGCCCAAGAGTTTTCTGATTTGGTCTGGGATCACGGCGAGTAATCTCGTTTGGGTAGGTGTGCGATGGGGCAAACGGCAGCGTTACACGAGTTTTGAGTCAAATCGGGAGCGCAGACGTAGCGCGCAAGGAGCTTGCGCGTCGCTACCAAAGGGTAGTTTTTTTCATTGGGATAATTTGGAATCCATCCCGGTTGAGAATGAACCACATGAAAGAAGTGCCGATTGTTATGAATCGAACGATTATTTGGGGTGGCGATTCCGGGGGTCCTGGTTTGCCACCTCGACGATTCGAGAGATCGCTTGAGAGTCGTCGACCAGGAAATCGCGGGCCGACCGGCACATGTCGATGACTTCCGAAGCCATATCGTAAAGTTTCTCCGCATCCGCGTTGGTTTGGCTCAGCGCGGTTTCCAGACGGGACGCTGCATCCGCCATAAACGTTGCATTTTCGTCGTCGGCAGTCTGACGAAGATCCGACGCAACCTGTTTTAGCTGACCCAGGTCTTTTGCCTGACAGGCACCGGCGAATCGCTCCACCATCCCGCCGAGCTGAACCATGGCTTTCGTCGACAAGTTACCCGCGAGAGCCGGTTTGTAGGCCCAGTTGGAGTTGTTCCGCACGTAATGGATCAATGACTCGACAATTTCCGGATCTAACTGCGTGCTGCTGACACGGCGTAGTTCCTCAAACACCACGTCGAGAGCCATTCCCTTCCGATAAACCCGGTCGCTGACCATGGCGTCAAAGGAATCGCAAACCGGAAGAATCCTTGCTGCGAGCCCGGGAAGGTCTCCCCCGTTTTGAATTCGCAGTTCGTAGAAGTCGAGATGGTGCTGTTCAATAATTTCTGCGACCCGCTCGCTGGCGCACGCGGCTCGAACAATGTTGACCCCGATTTTGTCATGCAACTTCATAATTCGAATCTCATCCGTCGTCAGCCGGGCGGGCTTCAACAGGATGGAATCCGGCACTCCAATCTTGCCAATGTCGTGCATGAGTGCGGCGATCTCAAGCTCATACAGGTCTTCCTTGCTCATTCGATCGCGCCCAATCGCGACGCACAAGTTAGCAACGCGACAAGAGTGCAATGCCGTATCTTTGTCCCGGTAGGCCAAAGCGGTCAGCAGCCCGCCGACGACATGCGAGTGAATCGTTCGCGGCCCTTCGTCCGCTTCCTGTTTCCTTGACTGATCTTCGGCTTCGGCCATTTGCAACTCTTCGCGATCACAAAGGTCGAAACGAATCACCTGAT
>CAYSXI010000301.1:0-4223 GCA_964434955.1 uncultured Pirellulaceae bacterium | reverse complement strand
AGCCAGAAAAGTCCCCCTCGATAAACAACTGTTCAACTTGCAGACCAAGTTCCTGACCACCAACGTAAAAGGCACGGACCGTGAAATGCCGTTGCCGGTGAATGTCGATATCGACCAGATTCCATTTTTGCGCCCCGCCCCCCAACCGGTCTCGGTCATCAACCATCCGCCCTTTATCCGAATGGAAGGCCACTCGATCCCGCCCTTGGGGTCACGAAAAGCAAAATACGTTGTGCCAGGCAAACTGATCCAGAAGCCGGGCACCTATCGACTGAGCGTTCGAATGCGAAGTCGTGCAGAACCGATCTACTTCATGCGTTTCGTCAAAGCAACCGCCGAAATGGAGCGGATGATGAACGAATGGATGGCGGATGCCCACGCATACACCGTTACGTTTGAAGTTAAATAAGGGTTAAACACGGGGCATGATGAAGTTTGGCCAATTCGTTCGACGCAATACAGTCCTGAGGATTGTGGTGATCGCGATATGCGCCGGCCCGGGATGGTTTCACGGAACGGCTGCGGCTCAAAAAGGACAACCAACAAAGAGTGCGAATCCGCAAAACGAAAAGGCCTATCGGTACTGGGATCGCGTTCCCGCCCGAGCCATTCCGGTGAACTCCGTCAATCCCTTTGGCCCGGTTATTTCTGCGGAGCCGCAAAAGGAAAGCGTGCAGGCGCCGCCAGGAGAACGATACCGTTTCCCTTCTTCTGAAAATCAATTGAAAACCCGGCAAGCCTCATCTCCCAAAGAACTTGGAACAAGTCGCACTGGTTACCGGCGATCCACGGGCGAACAAGACCAAGCCTTGGATGAAATTCTTGACGGCCTTTCCGATCCATCCAAGCCGAACGCATTCCATCGGCAACCGCCGCAACCTGGCGACTTTTCCGACGACTTGTTTGAGCGCCCACGACTTCCCGGCCTGGTTCAACAACCAGCCAAGGAAATCAAACGAAAGATCCCGGCCAAGAACGCGTCGGTTTCCCGAACCGGCCCAATGGAATTGACGACTCGGCCCAAGCAACAGCAACCATTCACTCTCGCCGAGCAACCGTTATTTGGCGAGCACTATTTGCACGAGAAACCACAAACACCGTCAGGGGTGCACGTCGTTCCTTATAGTCAATTTGACTTTTCTCCAGACCCGATTGATCCCGCGCAACCCTTTGATCCCGAATCGGAGATGGACGTCTACCAGGGTAAGTCCCTGTATGCCAACCAACGCCCTTTGCTTGAGATCGGTCGCCCCTGGTACCAACTGGGCGAGTTGTCTCCGGGGTTTACGTTTCTCGGTTCGAAGAACCTGGTCACGCCACAGTTTATCGTCTTTGGTGACTTTCGATCCGCGGTCGTCGCCCATGAGCAGAATGCGGACACCGAGAGCTTTCTGGCCTTCGAGTTGAATTTGTTTTTTGATTTCAAAATTACTTCCACGGAACGGATCCATTTTGGCATGACGCCACTCGACGATGGACAAAATTCCAAGTTCCGATTGGACGATCAGTTTTCGTTTGACAACCAGTTGAATCCCGACATCATCTTTGGATACTTCGAAGGAGACCTCGGTGCATTGACGGGGGGCGCCATCAACCAAAACCTTCCGTTTGATGCCCCATTCGCAATCGGATTCATGCCGCTGTTGTTTCAAAACGGCGTCTGGCTGGAAGACGCTTTTGTTGGCGTCGCTGCGACCATCCCGGCGCGCAATAGTCCCTTGCTCGATATTTCCAACATGGATCTGACCTTCTTTTACGGGTGGGACGGAGTGACTTCCGCGGCTTTTGCCGACGACAATGTGAACATTTACGGGTTCGCGGGCTTCGTCGAAGCACTGGGCGGTTATATCGAAACCAACTACGCCTACCTGGAAGACCGCGACCGCATTCGCAACCAGAGTTATCACAACATTTCCTTGGCGTACTCTCGTCGTTATGGGCGTTTCATTTCAAATTCCATTCGTGTGATCTCCAATGCCGGCCAGTCAACTGACAGCGGGCCGAACACCGCCGACGGAACATTGATTCTCATCGAGAACTCACTGACCACCAGCAAGCCCCTGACCTTTGTTCCTTATTTCAATTTCTTTGCAGGGTTTGATCGGCCACAGTCAGCGGCGCGGGCGGGTCCGGCGGGTGGTGTTCTTCGCAATACGGGAATCCTCTTTGAGATAGACGGAATGACAAACTTCCCGACACTCGACGCTTCGGCAAACGATACTTTCGGGGGTGCCGTGGGGTTCAATATTCTGTCCACCAACTTCGACCAACAGCTGGTGCTCGAAGCCGCATGTGTACGAACTCATGGCAACGATGCCACACGAATTGCCCGCGGCGATCAATACGGTGTGGGTTTTCGATACCAACTGCCATTGACCAACGCCGACATCCTCCGGATCGACGGAATCCTCGGATTCTACGAGGACGCCGATGACATCAATGGTCTTCGCGTTGAGTGGCGTCACAAGTGGTAGCCCAGCGCCTTCGGCTTCGCGCTAACTGGCTTCGTCGCGATCAAGATGGATGGTCCGCCAAAGGTACCAACTCGCGATGGATCGGTAAGGCGCCCAGGATTCTGCCAATTCAAGAAAATCCTGTTTGGAAACGTCGTTTCCGAGGTCAAAGTTTTTCCTGATCGCATTTTGAAGTGCGATATCGTCGACGGGAAAAACATCCAAGCGGCCAAGTGAGAAAATCAAGAACACTTGCGCGGTCCAGGTGCCAATTCCTTTAACGCGGGTCAATTCCTCGATCACTTGCTGGTCACTTTTGCGAGAAAGTTCATTAAGCTTGAGCTTCCTGGAATTGACCATTTCGGCAAGGCACAAAAGGTAATCGGCCTTGGGGCGAGTGAGACCGATTTCACATAGCTGTTCGCGAGACCGTTGTGCTAGAGCCTCCGCCGAAATCGCTGGTTCGGCAAAGGAATCTTTCAAGCGTTCGAAAATCGTTTTGGCCGCTGCTGCACTTACTTGCTGGCCAACAATGGCCCAAACCAGTGACTGAAAATGGTTGCGTTTTTTTCGGATCGTACAGGGGCCAACCCGCTTGATCACGGCTTTCATTGCTTCACCACATTTCTGCAAATGAAGTCGTGAAGCTCTCAAATGTTGTGCGGCAAAACTCAACTCTCGGGACCCTTCTTGTATGGACGCTGATTCGGCTCACGGTCTATTCCGCAAGCCGTTTCAACTTTATCATGCTGAGATGATTAGCGACATCAAACACCGGACCCAGATTTCGACTTCCGAACCGGACCAATTGGCCGAATACCAATTGGCTCGTTTCAATCAGTTGATTGAGGCCATCCTTCCGGCCAACTCATTCTATGGTCAAAAGTTGCACGATATTGCGTTTCCCTTGGAAAGCCTTGACCAGTTGGAGTCGCTGCCATTCACTACGAAAAACGACCTGATCGAAGAAAGTCAACATCCGGGCTTCGCGGCGAATCTAACGCACCCGATCGACCAATACGTTCGATTCCATCGCACCAGCGGTACCAAAGGCAGGCCACTGGTTGTACTCGACACGGCGAAAGATTGGCAATGGTGGATGGAGAGTTGGCAATACGTCCTGGACGCCGCACAGCTTGACCAGAGCGATCGCGTCCTGATGGCTTTTTCCTTTGGTCCATTTATCGGATTCTGGAGTGCCAACGATGCGGTCTCTTGTCGAGGCGCCCTGGTCATTCCGTCGGGTGGAATGTCGACGGTCGCTCGCCTCGAACTGGTTCGTTCGATGGGCATCACCGTACTATTTTGCACGCCTAGTTACGCAATTCACATGGCCGAAACGGCTGCCGAAAATCAAATCAAGCCCGAAGAGTTGGGCGTGCGAACCATTGTCGTCGCGGGCGAACCGGGCGGCTCGATTCCCGCCACACGCGATCACATTGAAAAGCTTTGGAACTCCAGGGTGATCGATCACAGCGGCGCCAGCGAGGTTGGACCCTGGGGCTTCGCTGATTCGGAAGGTCGGGGCCTTTATGTGAACGAAGCAGAATTCATTGCAGAATTCATCTCGATCGAGACCGGCGAATACGCCGACGAAGGAGAATTGTCGGAGCTCGTTTTGACTTGTCTTGGCAGACACGGAAGTCCGGTTATTCGATATCGGACGGGCGATCTCGTTCGTCCTACCTGGAACGATGACCAACCCTGCCGGTTCGTTTTGCTTCAAGGCGGGGTGCTCGGTCGATCCGATGACATGATGATCATTCGTGG
>CAYSXI010000300.1:0-4258 GCA_964434955.1 uncultured Pirellulaceae bacterium | reverse complement strand
AACACCAGGAAAACGTAAACGGCCTTCGATCGGATCACCGCACCTATCGTGTTCCCGATCGCGTATCAATGCGGCAGCCCGACAACGATCCGCAAAGCCGCCGGATGCGGCAAATGCGCGAAGAGCGTCCGGCAGAACCGTCTGCCCAGGGAGATCGCCCTGTTCGTCAAGTTCGGCAGACGAGTGCCTCCTCGTCGAAGCGGCGTGGAACATCGGTTCGGCAAGCGAATTTTCAACGCGGTTACGTTCCGCAGCATGTGCGAACGGCGCGAAACGCGAATCCGCCAATCTTGAATGGACGCCGCCCTGTCCGTTCTACCGTTGCTAATCGGCTTGCCGGCTTCAATGAAGAAGAGATCTACTACGACGAAGAAGTCGGGATGCCTGTGGAAGAATTCATCGACGGCGATTGTGGTGACTGTAGCGCATGCGATGTCGGTTCACCCTGCATCGGCGGTTTTTGTGATCGGCCGAACCGTGGTGTCTGCGGATGCGGCGATGTCCGCAATTGCCCCGAATGCCAGGAATGCTGGTTGAATGGTGTTGGTGGATTGATCTGTAACACCGAGTTCTTTTCGGGAGCTCACGCTTTCGATCTGATGGAGAACGGTCAAACGGTCGGTCGCGGTTTTCGAACCGGGCAATTCGGTTTTCACGGTGGCGTCAACATCGGACTTCCGCTCAAGCGGCTAACTTGTGGTTTGGTGTCCGGCCAGGTCGGTGCCTCGATTTATCAATCTGAGTTTGGCGGCGATGGCGCTTTGACCAACGAAACCCGAGAGCAGGTCTTTTTCACAGCGGGTCTTTTCCGACGAGTTGACTACGGCCTCCAGTTCGGCACGGTCGCGGATATCCTGTTCGAAGACTGGTTCTACAAAACGGAAATGGTTCAAATGCGTTCCGAGGTCAGCTACGTTTATGGCGATGGCTCACTCCTTGGTTTTCGCTTTACGATCGGAGTTCAGGACGGCGGCTTGGGACACCCCAACGGTGTTCTGCCAGACGTGTTGGATACCTACCGATTTTTCTGGCGAATGCCGGCCTTCAACGGCCTTGGCTATGCGGAAGCCTTCGGCGGATTCACCGAAGAATCGCAAGGTTTGATCGGAACGCAAACGGATGTCAACATCACGCGATTGCTCGCGGTTCAATCCGGCTTTACCTACGTTTGGGAAAACCAGGTCAACGACGATTCGTGGAATGTATTCATGCGAGTGGTCCTGCGGCCACAAGCTCGAAACTGGTATCGCAATTACCATCGACCATTCATGCCGGTCGCGGACAACGGCTCGATGATGACGATTTGGCGATAAGTTTCGATCGCAAAGCCAGATCTGGCGAATGCCATAAAGATACAAAAAAAGCCCGGATGATTCCGGGCTTATTTTTTTGGTCGCATCACTTGAGGCAGATTAGCCTTTGATTGAGTAACCGTTGTGGTAATCGTGGCGAATCAGTTTTTTCATTTCTTCGGTGGCGTTTTCTGCTTCCAAAGTTTTGGCGTCCCATTTGATCAGGGTGTCTGGTTGCCAGACTGCCAAGTTACCGAGCAGGACGACTTCGGTGAGTGGGCCTGCGTAGTCCGGGAAGTTGGACTCCGCTTTCAACTCGCCTTTGATCGCTGAGGCAAACTCGCCATAAATTCCACCCGCAGGGGCTTTGGGAAACTCAACCGAGGGTTCGGTGATTTTCCGAATCGGTGTGAACTCGCCGTTCACGAGAATTCCCGAATTTCGCCGGTCCCCACCGTAGTCGCCAGGTGAATAGAAACTGCCCTTTTCACCGATCAGCAAGGCAGCCGAGTTGTAGTGTCGGCCTTTCCGCCGTGGGTTGGGATCTCGTGGCAATCCTTCGAGGATCTCTTTGGGCGGCATCTTGGAACCGTCGTACCAGTACATCTTGAGCTGGTTCATATTGCCGGTGTCGAAGACGTATTCAATGACGGACCATTTCGGGAAACAGTTACCGTCATGGCCATCGGTCGTGGCTTTGATCGAAACCGGGTTTCTCATGTCGGTCGCCATGAACGACATGTTTAGAGTATGGCAGGCCATGTCGCCCAATGCACCGGTGCCGAAGTCCCAGAAGCCACGCCATTTGAATGGATGGATTTCGTGACTAAAGGCTCGTTTGGGTGCACCTCCAAGCCAGAGGTCCCATTTAACGTGCTTGGGCACGGGGCTTTCCTTCGGCTTGTAGCCTTTGCTTTGCGGCCATACCGGTCGGTTGGTCCAAACGTGGACTTCTTTGACTTCGCCAATCACGCCGGCTTTGACGAGAGCGGCACTTCGACGAAGGTTGCCATCCGCGGTTCCCTGATTACCCATCTGGGTGATGAGTTTCTTTTCGCGAGCGACATCGCCCATCATGCGGGCTTCTTCAATGCTGTGCGTGAGTGGTTTTTGGCAGGTGCAGTGTTTGCCCATTCGCATCGCTTGCAGCGAAATCGGGGCATGCATGTGGTCGGGAGTCGAAATGCTGACTGCGTCAATCTTGTCTCCGGCCTCTTCAAGCAGTTTGCGATAATCGAAAAAGCGCTCTGCCTTTGGAAACTCACCGCGTTTCTTGTTCAAGTTTTCTTCATCGACGTCACAGATTGCGACCATCCGGCCGAGTTTGCCGAGCATGCTGGAATCGCTACTGCCCTTTCCGCCCACTCCGATTGAGGCGAAGGCGATTTCGTCCGCAACCATGCGGCTTGCCCGTGGAGCCAAATCGGCAGCGACCATGAGGCCCATCCCGGCGGCTGCTGTGGTTTTGACGAATTCACGACGTGACGTCGAATTCGTATTCTGGTTGGGGGTTTGGTTGCTGTCTTCTTGTGACATGCTTTGTCTCCTAAATTCCAGGTCGACTGGCCGCTTGCAAAATGGACTGCAAGTAATTGATTTATTCGGATGAGGCCGAAGGCGGATTGAACCCAATGGGATCCGGCCTCAAGGTGACGCAAAACGCTTCAATTACGATAGCCTGCTTGACCGTTTGATTCAATCATCGGGCGGTCGGGATGAAGAGAACTTGTCACGTTTTCCCTCCGAATGAACGGTTTCCCAGCGCTCGGACGGGGTGAAACAAAAAAAGCCGCATTGCTGCGGCTTTGCGGCTCAAGTTTTGCAGAATCTCGGCGACTATTTTCCGTATCGTTCCCGGAGTTTCTCGACGACTTTCTGGCGTTCCGCTCGCTCACTTGGCGTTTCAACGATTTCGATGGCTTTGTTTTCCGCGATGATCGCCGCACGTTTCAACGTCGGTCGATTTTCGATTTTGGCCTGTTCGCGAAGAATGATCGCCTTGTGCAAAAGGCAGTCGCTTCGTAGATCAGCCGGCCATTCATCGTTGGTCGAAAAATCATTCAGCACTTGAGCCGCCGCATCAAATTTTTTCAACTCAAACAACGCGTCCGCTTTTGCCGAGAATAACGTTTGCATCAGTTCGGGTTCACTGTCCGCAGATTTGATCGCTGAATCGTAGGCCAGAACGGCTTCCGCATACTTGGAGTCTGCGTCCAGCAATTCACCTTTGGCGACATACAGATAGAGGTTGTCCTGCATGGATTTGATTTTCTCATCCAGGACCTTGTAGGCCTCGTCTTTTCGCTTTGCACCAACAAGTAGATAAATTTTGCGAACGATCAGACGTTGAGTCAGTGTCGTGTCCTGGGCAACGCCGTCAATGTCCAACATCTCATCGATTAGCTGCTCGGCTTTGTCGATTTGGTTCGACTTGCGGTAGAGATCGAATTTGATTTGATTGACCTTCAACAGGTAAGCCGGGGGCAGATCGACTTCTTTGAGGACTTCATCAATGAACTTCAGTGCGACCTCGGGCTCGCGAAGTCGGGAAATCATGGTCACATCCGTGATCACGGCTTTGTAAAGCTCTTTGAATTTTGCTTCGTTGTACTTGTTTCGCAGGCCGGCGACGTTGTCCTTGTCCAATTTGACGATTTCATTCACGACGTCCTCGTAGTAAACGGTTACCAGGTCGTCATTCAATTCCGAAAGTGCTTTGTCGAGCAGCTTTGCCCGTTCAATGCCTTTTTCCTTGTCGGCCAAGGCAAAGAATTCGTCGCGTTTCTTTCGTTTGGCAACCAGTTCGTCGAGTGAGGCGATGAAAGGTCCGACGCCGCCTGGTTTATAACCGAGAAATCCATAGGGTCGCTTCTTTTGATCAAGTAGAACAATGGTTGGAAATCCGGAAATGGAAAACTATTCTTTCCCTTTGTTGTTATTCGCTTGCAGTTCTTCCGACTGCCCCG
>CAYSXI010000299.1:0-4263 GCA_964434955.1 uncultured Pirellulaceae bacterium | reverse complement strand
TGATTGCGTCCTCGTCGTTTTGCCAGATAGAGGCACTGATCCGCTTGATCGATCAGGTGTTGTGGATCCAGCGCGCCCTTGGACCGACTGGCAACTCCGATACTGGCTGTGACATTCACATTGTCCATCGGCGACGATTCAATCTGAATTCTGATTTTCTCCGCAATCTTGGTCGCTGCCTCAACCGGGATATTTGAGAAGACCAAACTGAATTCCTCGCCACCATAACGGCAAAACAACCCTTTTCCTTTGATCATCTGTCGGATCCGCTCGGAAGCTTCTCGCAGGACTTGGTCACCGGTGGCGTGGCCATAATTGTCGTTGATCGATTTAAAGTGATCGAGGTCGATCATGATCGCGCAGATTTCTTTTTCCGAATCTGAATTCCAGATTTTGTTGAACTGCTCAAAGAACGCCCGTCGATTGAGGCAACCGGTGAGGGGGTCACTGGAAGCAAGTTTCAAAAGTGTCTTGTTGGTTCTTTGAATCTCGTCTCGCGAATGACGAAGCACCTTGAGCATCTTCGTCATTTCTTCTTTTTTGGATTCGAGTTGCGTTACGTCATCAAAACTGATCAGGACGCCCTGGCATTGTTTCTGTGGATTCAAAATTGGATTTGCGTTGACCTGAAACTGGCGACTTTCCTGGCCAAGGTGCTGAAGCGAAAGAATCTGCCCTTTTTGAACCTCATTGGTTTCCCGGCAGCGATTCCAGGGGAGCTCTTTGTCTTCCAGATGTCGTCCTCCCTTTTTCCAGGAGAACTCCCCGGGGTCCATTCCCTGCAAGTCCTCCGGCTCGCGGTCCAGCACGGAACAAATGGAGCGATTCGCCATGACAATCTTGTTCTGTGCGTCCAGCAGAAACAAACCTTCCGACAAGGCATCAAGCGCGGATCGCACGCGATTCGGGACGACCTTTGACGGGTTAAGAAACTTGAGAATCCGCCCCAAGTAAACCCATGCGGACAAGATAAAGGCCGCGCCAAAGAAAAAAATCAGCTTGGTGTTGGGGTCGTGCAGGAAACGTGAAAACGCTGACTGCGTTACGAAAATTACTTCCAGGTCGCCGTAGCGTTTTCCTTTCACCAGCATCGCGACTTTCATCGCGTCGTTGGTGGCTTCATACTCTTCAAAATCGTTGCTCAACTGGTCGTGCCCGCGGGTCCATACGTCAAGTGTTCCGTTGGTTCTTCGGAACCCTGCCGTCACGATGTCGCTATTTCGCTCGACGATTCGATCCAACGCCTCCTGCAACTTTTCATTGTCCTTCGACTCAAGCATGACCGACGCGGTGAGAGCGATGGATTCGGTCAATTCCACTCGACGATCCAGCCGGTATGTTTTTGAATCCGGAAGAATTCCCAATCCCTGTGATATCCACAGGAGAGAAAGCCCAATGATCCCCACGGACATGGCGATGCGTGTTGTCGACTTGATTTGCATTGGGCTTCGAGCAGTGGATGAAACTCGCGCAGACTTCAACGCGATCTGAAAACATAGGTTTTAAAACGTGAAACGGAATGTTTTCCGCGTGGCAAGATTGACACTTTTTCCCGCCCGTAAGGACGGCGAAGGGGGTGTTAAACTTTGCCGGTTATTCGGGCAAATCGGGTTCTGCAAGAAACTCCGCCGGGACAATCGGAAGAACCTGCAAAGTTTCCAATTTCGACACATCCAAGACGTCCGTTTTGATCCGGAATAGCTTTTCTTTCGTTACCCCAGAGTCGATCCCATGAAGGAGACAACTTGTTCAACCGATTTGCATTGGTTTGATGACACCTGGTTCCGTTCGAAACTTGATTTTGCTTCCGCTTGTGACCTCTGCGTTCGTGGTTGGTCTCCTGGGTCAATGCCGCGCTCAAAACGTGCCCTGGCCAAGCGTTCCGAATCTCGAATCTCGGGTCGCTCTCCCCAAAGAAAAATCGAAAACGTCCCCGCGTGTTGCTGCTGCACCGATCGATGACAAGAAACTGGACGAGTCGTTCAAGCTGCCGAAATTCGGATCGCGGACGTCGCCAAGACAGGATCAACCGCTGACAAAATTACGTTCGGTTCCGCAGCCTCGCCACCAACCGTTTCCGCGTGCACCGCAGCCTCCGCAAAATGGTCAGTTTGACCAACGAGCTTCAGGAAAGCCGGCTTCGATGCGTCGGGATACGCAAACGACTGACCCCGTCGTTGTTCCACGCAACGCGACCCCTCACAAACCGTTTGTTGACCGAATTGTTGACCCGACCGTTTCTCCATGGTGGAGTCAGCGAGCGACAAAATCGTTTACCGAGAACCACCAGTCCGTTACGCCAGAACTCCTGATCATGCTGGCGCTCAAATCTTCGCCGCGTCTGCGAGCGATCAGCCGAGAACCCATGGTTCGGGAATACGCGATCGATGAAGCCAAATCACGCTTCGATCCGGAGGCATTTTTGGACACCCAGTTCGATGACAGAAATGACCCTGTAGGCAATCAGTTGACGACCGGCGGGCTTCCGTTCCTGGAAGACCACACGTGGTACGCGGAAGGTGGTTTTCGACAGAAGTTCTATACCGGGGGCGACGTCGAGGTTTCACAAAAAGTCGGTTTTCAAAACAGTAACAGTCGGTTCTTTGATCCACAGGACCAAGGAACATCAACTCTGTTCATTAACTTCACGCAACCTCTGATGCGGGGTCGCGGACGTGTGTTTAATCGTAGCCAGATCGTGATCGCCGAGTTGAACACGAATATCGCCTGGGAAAAGTATGTCCTCGACCTCCAGGCCGAGCTTGAAGCCGTCGTGAATGCTTATTGGAACTTGTACTACACTCGCAGCGTATGGCTTCAGAAGCAGAACAATGTGAATCGCGGTCAGGCAATCTTGAACATCTTAGAGAAACGGCGGGATCTGGACTCAACTCCGAGTCAAATCGCTCGCGCGAGAGCGGCGGTTCTCCTTCGAAAGACTGAGTTGGCCAACGCTCGTCGAGATATTCAGAACGCGGAGACCGAGATCAATCGGCTTATCGGAACCATCCGCGTGGGTATGACAAACACCATTGAATTGGTTCCGTCAGAGTCGCCCAATTTCTTAATGGTCAACAATTCGCCAGAGCAAGTTGCGTCGGACGCGCTTCACCACCGACCGGAGATACGCGAAGCGTTCCAACGTGCCAAAGTAACATCGGTTCAACTCGAAATCTCGAAGAACGAATTGATGCCGGAACTGTCTCTGCTTCTTGGAACCTATTTCAGCGCCCTGGAGGGGGATAGTGGAGTATTCAGGGCATTGCAGCGCCAATATTCGGAAACAACGCCCGGTTATTATGCCGGACTAAAATTCAAATATCCGCTTCGCAATCGCGCGGCCAAAAGTCGCCGAGATCAAACGGCGGTTCGCTTGGCCCGAGTGCAAGATGAAATTGACCAGATCAGTCAAACCGTCATTTCGGAATCTCAAGTAGCGTTGCGGCGACTCGATTCCGCTTATCAGACGCTCAAATCGGCGGCCCAGGCCATCAAGGCAGCAGAAGCCGATTTGAAGCAACAAAACAAACGCTGGGAAGCGTTTGGACTTGTCGAAGGCGATTTGTCGGAAGGACAGAACCCAACAACCATCCTGGATCAGTTGCTGGATGCCCAACAGCGCCTCGCAAATGCGGAGCTGACTTTTTCCCGAGCGGAGCTGGAATTCAAAGCGGCAGAAATTGGCCTTCGACGTGTCACGGGCAAATTGCTTCAACACCAAAAGATCGAATTTGGACGGACCGGAGAATCCCCCACTCGGATCGAACCACAACGGGGTAATATTCCAACTCAACAAAGTGGCGAGGCCAACGGGGACAAGGCTCCCGGATCGACCGGTTTCATTCGCCCTGACACCCGTCCATTCCCGCCAACGAACACCGACTCAAATCCATCGATTGATTTGAATCGGCCGGCGCGAACTATGGAAGTAAATCCAAAAACAACTTCCGAGCCTGCCAACCTGACAAGTCCCCGCAAGAATCGCAGTGGGATTCAATCCCTGTCCCAAAGTAACGGACAAGTTCAAGCGCCAACGACGATCCAACAGGGCAGCCAGACCTGGAATTCGAAAGTAGATCGCCTGGACTACCAAATCCCTTCTCGTGAACGCGACTCAAAAAGTCCGGCATCTCGCCGGCTATCCGGATTCCGCAAGTAAACAAACGATGTCGCTTCGGCGGCTCGGGTTGCGTTGTACCAATTGCACCGATCGTATCGACTCTTGATCGCCCGTGCTTGCTTCACTCCGCGAGGACCCGCCTA
>CAYSXI010000298.1:0-4266 GCA_964434955.1 uncultured Pirellulaceae bacterium | reverse complement strand
AATTACCTTCGAGGTCCTGCTCATGAGATACCCGCCCAAAAAGCGGGACCACGACGGCTTCATCCGGCCGTTCGATTTGCCAAGGCGTTCCGTAGGTCAGCCAATTGTCCGGCTTTTCACGCTGCCAGCCATTGGTAATTTCCTGTTTAAAAAGGCCGTATTCATAGTTGATTCCGTACCCATAGCCGGCCATCCCCAGCGTCGCAATGGAGTCGACGAAACAGGCGGCTAAACGCCCGAGACCACCGTTCCCGAGTCCCGCATCCGGTTCCGATTCGTAGAGTTGTTCAATATCAACACCCAGCTCATTCAACGCCTGCCGGGTCGTGTCCAATAGCTTGAGATTAATCAAGTTGTTTTCAAGCGACTTGCCCATCAAGAATTCCATCGAGATGTAGTAAACACGCTTTGCTTTGGATTCCTGATGACGTTTTTCGGTTGCGTTCATCCCGTCAACTAAAAACTGTCTCACCGTTTTGCCAACGGCCTCGTACAGGTCACGGGCTTTGGCTTCTTCCAGGGACGTTCCAACGGAATATCGAAGGTGGTAGAGAATGGAACTTTTCAGCGAATCGACATTGGCTTCCATGTTGGAATCCAACGCAGCAAGTTCAGCAACTGACATCTTCTTCTGCCCCAAGTTGTCGTTTTCTTGACTACAAACAGCTGCCAAATATTTCCGTCTCTGCCCGTCAGATTTGGCACGAGCAAACATAGCACTCCAAGCATTACCGGCAACGTAATTCTTTGATTTTGCCCTGCCTGCCGTTTTTCACATTGATGAACGTTTGCTTTTTTGATTGCGTGACTTACGCTACGGCGGCTATGAAGCAAACATCCGGGGCAGAAGATTCCGATTGCACGCAATTGCATGACACGATTGCGCGGCTTGCCGGAACTCTTTTCCTAGTTGCCTTGAAGAACTTTCCAGCCATCGAAAAGCAAGCTTTTTTCGTTTTTATTTTTAGGCAGGCAGCACCTGATGGCTGAGTCTGACATCCAACAATTCAACGCGCGTAAGAAACTCCGGGTTCTGCTGATTGCCGAAGCCTGCAATCCGAGTTGGACAAGCGTTCCCCTTGTTGGATTTAATTTTTGCAACGCATTGTCAAAAAGAGATGATCTGGAAGTCACGATTGCGACTCACCCAAGGAACCGTGAGGCCATCTCTGGGAACTCCATTTCCTCCCGCGCCGAAATCATTTTCCCTGACAATGAATACGTTGCGAAACGATTCTACGATTTTGCGCAACGTCTGAGGGGTGATCAAGGAAAAGGCTGGACGACGAATACGGCTTTTCAAAGTCTCAGCTACCTTTTCTTCGAGCGTGAGCTTTACAAACTGGTTTCAGGCCGACTGAAATCGGGAGAGTTTGATCTCATCCATCGAATCACCCCTGTGACGCCAACTGTCGGAAGCCCGATCGCCAAATGGTCCGAAGTCCCCATGATCCTGGGGCCAATGAACGGCGGATTACCGTGGCCACGAGAGTTTCCTGAATTGCGGAAGCAGGAAAACGAGTTCCTGGTTCCTCTTCGAAAAATTTACAAGCTGTTCCCCTACTATAACGCGACCTATCGAAACCTTCAGGCTGCAATCGCGGGAAGTCAGCACACGGCAACCGAAATCCCGCGGTCGTTTCGCGGCAAAAAGTACCTATTGCCAGAGAATGGTGTCGATCCACAGACCTTCCAAATCTCCGACGGCTGGCAGGCACCCAAGGATCGTTTCACCTTTGTCACCGTTGGTCGACTCGTCCCCTACAAGGGACTTTGGTTGACGCTTCAAGCCATGCGCGAATCAGAGAGCCTTCGTCAATGCAAGTTGATTGTGATCGGCGATGGCCCCGATCGCGAACGGATTGAAAACATGATTGACGAATACCAGCTTTCCGACCAAGTCGAACTGAAAGGCTGGCTTCCCCAAAAGGAGATGGCCAAAATCCTCTCGGATTCACAGTGTTTTGTATTCCCGAGCCTTCGCGAGTTCGGCGGTGGCGTGGTCCTCGAAGCCATGGCGAGCGGTCTACCCTCAATCATCATGAACTACGGCGGGCCTATCGACTTGATGGACAACAGTTGCGGTCACCTACTGACGATGAAGCCCGCGGAAGAACTGGTTCCTGACCTGCAAGACGCAATGGAATCGATGGTTCGCCATCCAGAGCTGTGCGAGCTGTTTGCCCAAAATGCGATTCAAAAAATCAGAAACGATTTTACTTGGGATGCCAAGGCGGCCAAATTGAGCCAGATTTATCACGATGTACTAGGGGTGGGAAGATGCGAACAAGCCAGTCAAAAACAGAAACTCGAATTGGTTACATCGGCGTCGACATTCTGAACAACGCGACCATTTGCAACGAAACAACGGCCTTGCTCGAAAGGCAAACGCCCCTCGAGCTGGTTTCCGTTTACAAGTTTCAAAAGCCGACGTTCTACCAGAACGAATCGCTTAAGGCGCTTGAAGGCAAGATCTTTCACCTTTACCCGATCGCCCCGCTCAAAGCGGCCTTCGATGTTGCCCGAGCGCCCTTCATTTTCGGCGGGCGGTTTTTCAACACGGTGTGGAAAGCATTCACGGGTAAAACGGAAGGCAGGAAGCAACGAATCAAGATGATCGGCCACCTGATCCCCGCCATCAAACTCGCGCTACAATGGCGCAAACAGAATATTGGCCATGTACATTGCCAGTGGGCTCACACCGCAACAACCATCGGCATGCATGCGGCGGAGCTACTGGGTATCGGGTTCAGCTTCATGGGACACGCGAATGATTTGTTCGTCCATCGCGTGGCACTCGACGATAAAATCAAGCGCGCACGATTCATCATGTGTATTTCCGAGTTCCATCGTCGATTCTATCTGGATCGTGGGGGAGAACCGGGCCGGCTACCCGTCGTCTATTGCGGCATTTCGCTTGACCGATTCCATGAAACCAAGCCGTTCAATCTGGAATCGAAAAAAATCGTGAGCGTCGGGAGGCTTGTCGAAAAGAAGGGCTTTGATGATCTGATTCGCGCCTGTTCGATTTTGCGTGATCGCGGACTCGAATTTGAATGCGTAATCGCCGGATCGGGACCGGAAGAAAGTAATTTGAGAGGGCTTATCAGCGAGCTCCAACTCGAAGATCGCGTCTCGATCACAGGCAAGCCGATCCTCCAGGAAGACATCTCCGAGTTCATTCGTTCCGCTCGATTATTCTCGTTACCTTGCGTCCAAGACAGCGATGGCGATATGGACGGTCTGCCACAAGTTTTAATCGAGTCAATGGCTTGTCGAGTACCGGCAGTCTCTTCGTTCCTTGTGGGCATCCCCGACTTGATTCGACACGAACAAAATGGCCTGCTTGTTGAGACTCGAAATGTCGAAGCGTGCGCCGATGCCATGGAAGCCCTTTTAACGGACGACCAGTTAGCCCAGACCCTTGGCAGGCAAGCCGAAACCTGGGCCAAAGCGCATTTTGGCCGTGACGAATTAGCGCGCCGTGTTGATGAGTTGCTTCGGGATGCGGCGAGCCGGCCCGGAAATTCTCTACCCGCGAAATTCTTCCATGCAGCGCCCGGCGCCATTGAAGTTTATGACTCGCCCCGGCATTACGACTCCGAAAACCGACCTTTCCACGAAAGGCAACGGAAATCGACGACTCAAACGCTGGACAAAAAACTTGAGGTCTAGTTTCATCCAATCTTTGACTTTGGTACGACCTGGAATGATCGATGTCTGAACAATCCATTTCACAGACACAAACCAGACTGACTTGCATTGATGAAACGCGCGCACTCGCCATCATCTCCATGATCATCATGCATTTTGGACCGGGCGTCTTCGAACGCCTCCCGCAACTCAGTTTCCTTGGTGACCCCATTCTTTTCCTGGGCCGTTTTGCAACCACGACCTTCATCCTGGTATTTGGCGTAACCATTGGCTTCGCCTACTATCACCGTTTTGAGGGCCAAGGCCGAAAGGATATCACGAAGAACCTGCTAAAGCGTTCTCGACTCCTGTTGCTTTGTTCTTTGATTATCTGCGTACCGCTCTATGTTAATTTGATCATCGATCGAGACTGGAACACCCGTCATTGGCTGTTCAGCACTTACAGCATTCTCAATTACTACACGCTTGCATTGCTGAGCGTTCCCGTTTGGCTTTGGGCCGTCCGCGGCCGGCACTTTTTTGCAAGATGCCTATGCCTGGGCGCCGGACACTGGGCGCTGGCAAGCCTGGTCCTTGCGATCTGGCCATTGGATCCCGGTCTCGGGTTCAGCG
>CAYSXI010000297.1:0-4273 GCA_964434955.1 uncultured Pirellulaceae bacterium | reverse complement strand
TGGATGCCGCCAAACAATCGATTCCGGTAAACCAAGCTCCAAACCCAGACGCCGCACCTCGTCCTTAAACAGATCTCGCAGCGGTTCGATCAATTCAAATCCCAGCTCTTCGGGCAATCCACCAACGTTGTGGTGTAGCTTGATGGTTGCGGCAGGACCGTCCGGTGCGGCACCACTTTCGATGACGTCCGGGTACAACGTTCCTTGGGCAAGAAAGCTGGCATCGGGAATCTTTTTTGCCGCGTCTTTGAAGCACTCGATAAATGCATGTCCGATTCGTCTTCTTTTTTCCTGGGGCTCGGTGATTCCCTCGAGCGTATCCAGGAAACGGTCTCTTCCTTCGACCACATGCAGGTCGGTATGAAAGTGATTTGAAAATTCGTCGATCACGGTTTCTTTTTCGCTTTTGCGAAGCAGCCCATTGTCCACCAGGATGCACGACAATCGGTCACCGATGGCTCGATACAAGAGTGCCGCCACGACCGACGAATCGACACCACCCGAGAGCCCGCAAATGACACGCTTGTCGCCGACTTGTTCCCGAATTTGTTCGATCGCCTGTTCCGCAAAGTCACTCAGCTGCCAAGTTCCTTCGCAACCACAGATTTCCGTCAGGAAATTTTTCAGCAGCGTTTTTCCCTCGAGAGTATGAGTGACCTCGGGATGAAACTGCAAACCGTAAAAGGGTTTCTCTTTGTGTTTTACCGCGGCAATCGGGCAGGTATCCGTGGAAGCCAATGGCTCAAAAACATCGCTGACCTTTTGGACCTGGTCACCATGGCTCATCCAAACTTGACTGGACTCCGGGAATCCGGAAAAAATCTTGTCGTCCGAATGCTGATTGCAAGTTGCCCGCCCATACTCGCCGGCAGGATTGCTTTCGACATCACCGCCCATCGCCAGGCAACCCAATTGCATCCCATAGCAAATCCCAAGCACCGGGATTCCCAGATCAAATATCCCGGGATCACATTTTGGTGCGCCCTCTTCGTAAACGCTGGATGGCCCGCCTGAAAGAATCAGCCCGTTTGGCTGATGCTTCAGAATATTTTCAGGCGGGATGTCATGCCGAACGATTTCGCAATAAACGTTAAGGTCGCGAACGCGCCGCGCGATCAACTGGGCGTATTGAGAACCGAAATCCAGAATCAAAACGCGCTGATCGGAAACCAGGCTTTTTGACTTGTCGCTCACCGAAACTTCCGTGGACATTTTCAGTCGCAGTTTTGCAGCAAAACTGTTCAAAGAGGAATGAAAAAACCGCCGTGAATTCCCGGCGGTGAAGATTCGCTATTCAATTTTGAAGCGAGAAATTATACGAAATACCGGAAAAATTGCCATCCCGGGATTCGCCCCGTAAAGACAGCGATTTCACTGCTCATTTGCGAAGCGATCGATATTCTCACGGAAATCCTAGACGTGTCGACTTCGTCGATAGGCCCAGTTTCTTATCCACTTTTCCTTCGCAATCGAAGTGTTCAAGTAGTAACAATCGGGCCGCATACCGACCCTGCCGATATCCAGCCGATCCGCGTCCCAACAAGTTCCGATGTCGATATCGTTGGTTTGGCGAACCGACGTATGATCACGGATGGCTTCGACGAGTTTTGCAAAAACTTGGTCATCCGCAACGATTAAATCATCGCGCAGACCAATCGTGAACTCGGCGGCCCGAGGACCATGAAACGGATCCCCCCCGTCGTTTTCTCGGCAGCAATCGTGAAGAAAGGAGAACAGCTTCACGATGTCCTTGTTCGCGCCGTTATGCTTGGCCAACTTCAAGCCGTTTTCCTGGACACGTTGCCAATGCGCAACACCATGGATTCCTTTCAAACTCAAGGCATATCGTTGTTTGGCTTTTCGAGCTATTTCCTGGAAATCGTATTTCATTCTTGGGTCTCGACGGCAGAAGCTTCCGTGGACAAAGACAGCGAAGCGGTTCGCGAGTTCGCAATGCATAGCAGGGTCGTAGAAGAAAAGGCGAAATTGCTTTAGTCTAGGACAGAAGTCTATTGCTGATTCAGCCTATTTTCTCGAAGTCAAAATCATGCGTATTCTCCTTGTTAATGACGATGGCATCCACGCCGGCGGAATCATTGCTTTGGAAAAGTTTCTAAGAGATCGAGCAGAAGTGTATACGGTTGCCCCCGCAAGCGAACAAAGCGGAATCAGCCAGGCAATCACCTTTCTCCGCCCCTTATTTCCGCAAAAGGTATTTGACGGCGAACGCCAACGGGGAAACCTGGTCGATGGCACGCCAGCCGACTGTGTGAAGCTTGCCATGTTTGAGCTTTGTCCCTGGGAGCCCGATATTGTCATTTCGGGTATCAACGGCGGCTTGAACGCGGGAATCAACGTTCTTTATTCCGGTACCATCGGTGGGGCCATGGAAGCCGCGATGTTTGGCAAAATCAGCTTTGCCGTTTCGCTCGAATACGATGAACCGCTTCAGTATGAAAAAGCAGCGCCGATCGCCTGGCAGGTCATCGAACGAATCATGGCGAATGAGCCGAAACCGGGTCGCGTGTACAACATCAACATTCCGACTGCCGCTCTCGAGGGAGATGGAACGGCTGTCGTCGTGCCGATGGAAACCAGTCGTTTTGCTCACGCATTCGAGAAAGGCCAGGACCCTAAGGGGCGCCACTATTTCTGGTCAACCACCGATCCCCCTCCGGCAGAATCGGAGATTGAGACGGACGTTCAAGCACTTGCGCTTGGAAAAATATCGGTGACCCCGCTGGAATTTGACGTCACCGATCATGATCTGGCAACAAGATTGCACGAACAGTTTACGCCCAGTGAAAATCAAAGTTGAAACAACAAGCAGCCCAGACAATCCATGACAGAACCCTTAGCCCAAATCGGCGTGCTAACGATTTCCGACCGCGCGAGTCGCGGAGAATATGAAGACCGCGGAGGACCTGCGATCCGAGAATACCTCGATTCGGTCCTGACTTCGCCATTTGAAACGGTTTCCAAAATCATTGACGATGTCCAGGCGAACATTGAGGAAGCCTTGAAGGAATTGGCAGATCAAAAGAATTGCTGCTTGATTGTCACCACAGGTGGAACGGGACCGGCCAAACGTGACGTCACTCCGGAAGCGACCGAAGCCGTCGCGGAGAAGCTCATGCCCGGCTTTGGAGAATTGATGCGGCAGGTTTCACTCACCAAAGTTCCAACTGCGATTCTTTCCCGTCAAACGGCCGCGATCCGGGGAAGTTCGTTGATTGTCAATTTACCGGGCCAACCTAAAGCCATATCCGAATGCCTGGACGCGGTTTTCCCAGCAATTCCCTACTGTGTTGATCTTATTGAAGGGCCCTATCTGGTGACCAATGAGTCGCGATTTGTGGCGTTTCGCCCCAAGAAAAAATGACAAAGTCTGACGCGATGCCAGCGAAACGTTAAGATGAATTCATCCATCTTTGGTTGAAAGCGTTGCATTTATGGAGCCGCAAACCGGACCGGCCTGGTATCGCCATTTTTTCAGCATCATGCTTTTGCCGGTGACAGCTACCTTGGTCGTGCCTTCGGCAATTTTTCTTTTTGGCGGATCCTGGGATACTCGACTACCGGAATCAAGATTGGCAGTCACTTTATTGCGGGCCGCCGGTTTCGTCTTCCTTTTCCCTGGTGCTTCCCTATTGGTTTGGACCAATTTGCTGTTTTCAAGATTGGGCAAGGGCACATTGGCCCCCTGGGATCCGACTCAACGACTTGTTGTCGCGGGCCCTTATCGCCACGTACGTAATCCGATGATCTCTGGGGTCATGATGATCCTGGTCGCGGAATCGTTATTGCTAGGTTCGATCTTGATCCTTGGTTGGGCTCTTGGCTTTTTCCTTCTCAACCACTTTTATTTCCTGGTTTCCGAAGAACCCGGACTCAGAAAGCGGTTTGGGAAATCTTTTGACGATTACAGGCAACATGTTCCACGTTGGGTTCCCAGGCTCAGACCCTGGGATCTCAAGGAGAAACAAAAAT
This sequence comes from uncultured Pirellulaceae bacterium, assembly GCA_964434955.1. Classification (GTDB taxonomy): domain Bacteria; phylum Planctomycetota; class Planctomycetia; order Pirellulales; family Pirellulaceae; genus JANQLU01. The sequence goes on along the minus strand of CAYSXI010000297.1, from coordinate 283 downwards.
GATTCACGTTCTCGGAATTCCTTACGATGCCGATTCTTCTTATCTCAAGGGATGTCAACAAGGGCCGCAAGCCATCCGAGACGCATTTGAGTCGCCATCGAGCAACAAAAGCAGCGAGTCGGGCATCGAGCTTGGTGATCACGAGGCGATTCGATTTGAGCCCGACATGACGTTTTCCGAAGATGCCAATCCACGCGACGCCATCGAAAATCGCGTACGGCAGCTTCTGGAAATTGACCGCCGCATTCTCTCGTTGGGCGGCGACCATTCCATCACTTATCCC
>CAYSXI010000296.1:0-4286 GCA_964434955.1 uncultured Pirellulaceae bacterium | reverse complement strand
TTCGCCGCACGAATCAAATCGGGTGTGACCAGATTGACGCGTTCATCCGTGCATTGAGCACTTAGCAACACCGCGATCAATAACGTAAAAGGATCCGCGTGATCCAATGGGATCGGCGGATCCGGATAAAGTTCATGAAGCCTATTTGCGACGAAGGCAACTCGATCGGCCTTTTTCATTTCTTGTCGTCAGATTTGCTTTCGCCTTTTTCTGACTTGTCGTCGGCCTTTTTGTCTTCGGACTTCTTGTCGTCGCCTTTTTTAGACTTGTTATCGACAGAAGGCGGATTGTTGTCGGGACGATCAACGTCACCAACTTTCTTCGGTTGGTACTCGTGCGGACGCTTGCGAACGACTTCCATCTTGACGATCTTGACCGGGGTCGCGTCCTTGATGGGAACTTCTCGCGTCGAGAACGTATCTGGGTCCGTCACGGTTTCGTGGGTGATCGTCGTCGAGTTGACGATGTCCATCCCCTGGATGACGCGACCGAATACGGTGTGCTTTCGATCGAGTTCACTGGTCTTGCGAAAGGTGATGAAAAACTCCGAGCTGCCCGTATTCAACCCTGCATGCGCCATGCTGAGTGAACCGGTGAAGTGCATGCGCGCGTCTGGCTTATTGCATTCGCAGTAAATCTTGTAGTCAACATCTTTCTTGCCTTCGGCAGCTCCACCACCCTGGGCAACAAAGTTTTCGAGGACGCGATGAAATGGAGACCCTTCAAAGAATTTGGACTCGACCAGGGAAATGAAGTTTCCAACGGTATCGGGAGCTTCGTTCTCAAACAACTCAATGACGACTTCGCCTTTGTCGGTTGTGATTTTGACGCGTGGCAAGTCATCGTCTTCGCGTTCGGTTCGGCGAATGATAATTTCGTCGATGATCCCGCGGTTGAAAAGCGACAAACGTGGCAAGTCGCGAGCTGCTTGATAGTAGGCAACGTCCACTCCAGCTGCGTCCATTTTGGCGGCCAATTCGAAACACTTGGTATCGGCTTTGTCATCACTGGCATAATTAACCAGGATGCCGGCCAACGCGTTCCAAGCCACTTCGTCGTTCTTGTCTTTCTTGATCGAGTCAAAAGAGGTGCTCACGATCTTGTCGATGTGGGCGTTACCCTTTTCGTAAAGATCCATGAATTCTTTTTCTGCGGCGTCCATTTCCGTCTTGATGATGGCAAGGTTGTAACGTTCTCTCGCCGCAACCATTGAGGCACGCATCGTGTCCCACTCGTCCAACAACTTGGTCACGGGATGGTCCGCCGCTGCGGAATCCTGTTTCTTGGAATCATCCGCCTTGCCAGTATCTTGTTTCTTTGAGTCGTCTTGTTTGGACTCAACTTTCTTGGAGTCCGCCGACTTGGATTCGCCACCTGATTTTTCCTGGGCGTTGACTGCAATGGCAGGCACAATAAGGCCCAACATCAGGACGCAGCAGGTTTGGGTCATCAAGGACAATACAGAACGAAGCATCAAGTTGCTCCCGCAAATGGTTTTCGAAATTCAGCCACCAATCAGATTTGGCGAACCGGACATTATCCCAAATGCCGGTTTTCGTTCAATGGAGTTTCTGCCGGACCCGTATTCCGGCACTCGAATTGGCTGAAGAGGCTATTTTTTGGTGACTTTATTGGGCTGGTAGTCTTTGCCCGAGTCGCGAACGACTTCAATCTTGATGATTTTGTCCGGGACAGAGCCTTCGATTCGAACTTCCTTCTTCTCGTCATTCATTTTGTGAGTCAAACGAAGCTTCTCCAAAACGCTTTCACCTTTGGTGATTCGCCCGAACACCGTGTGTTTCCCGTCGAGCAAAGGCTGAGGCGAAAAGGTAAGAAAAAACTGGGAGCCGCCGGTGTTCGGCTGCCCGATATTGGCCATGCTGATGACGCCTCGAAAGTGAATTCGCGAATCCGATTTGAACTGCTCGTCGTAAATTGAGTAACCGGGATCGCCTGAGCCATCTCCGTTTGGACAGCCGCCCTGCGCCATGAATCCGGCCATCACACGGTGAAACTTGAGGCCGTCATAGAATCCGTCTTTCGCGAGGTAAATGAAGTTGGCGACGGTTTCGGGCGCCTGTTTCTCGAACAGCTCCAACTCGATCGTGCCTCGGGAAGTTTGGATTTTCACGATCGGGTTCGTATCTTTTTCAGCCTCACGTCGAGCGAGCTCCTTGTTCCATTCTTCGACATAGAAATCGAGTCGAGCGAGCCGTTGAGAAATATCGCTCTGGTATTTTTCAAAACGATTGGGGTCATTGGCGTAGGCTTTCCGGCCAAGCTCAATCAACCGATCAAAAATCTCTTTCGCCTCGGAAAACCGGTTCGTCTTCGCACAGATGACGGCCAGATCCAACATCGAGGGAACGTGATCGGGGCGAAGGCGTTCCATTTCCTTGGCAGCTTCGTAGGCTTTGTCGAAACGTCCTTTCTCGAGGTCGTAGCGGACCATGACATTGACGATGTTGTAGGCCGCGGTCGCTTCACTCATTCCGCGGGCCGCAATGAAGTAAACCAGGGCCTTGTCGGCGGCCCGGTCACGCGCATCATTGCCTTTATCGACTGCGACTCGCCACTTTTCGCGCCACTCCTCCGCCTTGTGACTTTCGCAATTGCTGAACTCGCTCCAAGCCTTCAACGCCTCTTTTGCTGCCTGCTTCCATTCACGAATCGCGTCGTCAAACTCTTTTTTTGCTTTCTTGATTTCATCCTGGCTGGCCTGCTTTTCCTGAGCCGTCGCGTTGAATGCGATTCCGAAAAGAAAGGGCAAAACAAGAATCGTTCGGAACAGTTTTTGACGAATCATGGCAAACCGTGGCGGGAATCAAGGCTAGAAGCTAAGCTAGGCGAACGGTTCCCAGTGAACCGAACTCCGGCAATGAATTATAGTCGACGAACAAGTTACGATAACGGGACATTCACTCAAAGCCCTCTGACGTTCGAAGTTGCAGCAAATCCAATGGCAAAAATCAAAAAAGGTCGGGATCTCGATCGCTGGAAATCGAACCAACCCGAAGCTCAGGTCGGAAAACTTCGAATTATCGGGGGCATCCACCGCGGTCAACAAATCGCCTATTCCGGCGACCCAATCACCCGCCCGATGAAAGACAACATTCGGGAAGCCGTATTCAATCTGGTGGGAGGGTGGATCCCGGGAAAACTCGTTTTCGACCTGTTTGCCGGTACGGGAGCCATCGGAATCGAAGCTCTGAGCCGCGAAGCCAAACATGCCACTTTCATCGAGCGGCACTTTCCGACGTCCAAAATCATCCGGCAAAACCTGGAGTCGCTTCATATTGCTACGCAGGCGACACTTGAAAGTTCGGATACGTTTTTCTGGACTCGCCAGTTCTTCAAGAACCTCCCGGATGATCCGACCCCCTGGGCCGTTTTTTGTAGTCCGCCCTATGACTTTTTCGTGGAACGAAAATCCGAAATGCTGGAGCTAATTGAACGCTTCAAGCAACATGCTCCTCCCGAGAGCTTGATCGTTGTGGAGTCCGATGATCGATTTGATCCGGGAGAATTGCCGGAGCCCGATCAGTGGAATATCCGCCAATACGCGCCCGCCCTGGTGGCCGTTTGGCGCGACCGCGATGACGAATTCGAAGATGAAACAGCAGCTTCGAGGGACTAACCGGTCCAACTCAGCCAACGCTTCATCAGTAACTTTACCAGCGGCGTCAGGCGAGTTCGATTGTATTGATCACCCAGTTTCCGAATCGCTTCGGCCTGCGTCGGGTATGGGTGGATCACACTCGCGATTTTGCCGAGCCCAATTTTGTGTTTCATCGCCATCGTGATTTCGGAAATCATGTCACCGGCATGGTTGGCTACAATCGTCGCCCCCAAAATCTGATCCGTTCCTTTTCGCGTGTGAATCTTGACGAATCCATTCTCGTGCCCCTCCAGGATCGCCCGATCCAAATCAGCAAAGTCCTGAATGTAGGTATCGATTTCGATTCCCGATTCATTTGCATCCTGTGGGTACATTCCCACGTGAGCCACTTCCGGACTGGTGTAGGTCGCCCAAGGAACGAGCAATTGGCTGGCCCGCGAACGACCCATGAACAGCGAGTTTCCAATGACGATCCGAGCCAGGAAGTCGGCCGAATGAGTGAACTGATATTTGGATGCGACATCACCGGCCGCGAATATCCGTTGATTGGTTGTTCTCATCCTGTCGTCAACGACGATGCCTTGTTTCGAATACTGAACGCCCACGGCATCTAGGTTAAGCGACTCGACATTCGGCGCCCGTCCTACCGCGACTAACAACTTTTCGA
>CAYSXI010000295.1:0-4372 GCA_964434955.1 uncultured Pirellulaceae bacterium | reverse complement strand
GTTACACGAATCGGATCCTTGATTTTTTCTTTTTCGACCATCACTCGTAACCGTGTTCAGTTCCGCTGCCTCAGGAAAAGCCTCCATATTTGCTCGCGAATAAGCTTAGGCGCCGCGCTGTATCGAGCCCGCCGGTTATTCGATGCAAAAAATCTAGATACCCATCATCGCAAGCAGGTCGGCCAGTTGGGTAATAAATTGAGTCGCACGAGGGTGCTGAGTTTCGAAGCGATCCAGCTCGTCGCGTAGCGCGTGATGTTCGACATTGCTTTCACCTTCGTTATGCTTCGCCTGTTCCACCCGCTCGAAAATTTCTCCGACGTCGGACATAAGCTGTTTCATGGCTTCGATGGTTGCTTCATCAATCGGCTCATCCGTTTCAATTCCGACATTGATGTCCGCCAATTCTTCGTGGAGACGCTGCAAGCGGTCGTTTAGTTCTTTGGTTGGCATTTCGAATCCCTCAAACAAGACAATATTTAAGCAACGTTTTCGGTCATTGCCTCCAATGGTTTAACGTTCGACAGGTTATTGCATTTTGCATGCCAACAATAACGCCGCCCGTGGGCGGCGCAGCTCACCGCCGATTTCCGCTGAAACGCTTGCTCAAAACGCTCAGCTCGAAAACTGGAACCGTTCGGCGTGCGTTTTCGCACAGCGGCAGAGCACAAAAGAGGCTGAGACGATAACGGCACAGCATTGTTTGTTACGATGCCTGGTCCAATTCGAGTAGCTACCAGAGTATCAAAAAACGTGAATTCAATAGCTTTGCACGGACAATCGCGAATTTTCAAAGAGCGATTCGATCAAGTCAGAAAGCGTTTGATAGGGCCCGTCTGTGGTAGACGCTTCCTTTGCATAGTCAGATCCAAGTCCCCGTAGTGCTCGATGGGATTTCCATGCGCATTCAGGAGTGTTGTGTACCAGTTACTCAAGGTCTTGTGGCCCTCGGTGCCATGAAATGGCAGCCGGATGTAACGGCCAGCAACATCCAGTTTCGAGTTCTTACCCGTCATAAGCACCATGGGCGCCTCCGTGTCGGGGCTATGGTGGCCGGCGCCAGTCTCCGGCATGTAGATGATTGTCGTGTTGTCGAACAACGTCCCCTGGCCCTCCCGGATCGCCTTCAGTTTGGTAACCAGTGTTTTCACCTGTTTCATATGATGGGTTTTGATGACGTTTCGCATAGCAGCAGCGCCGGCAATCTGACCGCCATGGCCAATTTGGTGAATGCTCGTTTTCTGTTTGTTCTCCGGCAAAGACGTGATGTCCGTCCCGAGATCGTCGATGGTATACGTAACGACATTGGTCAACCCTGAAGCCAATGCTCCGACGATCACGTCAGTGAACGCAGCCTGTTTCTGAGGCAACGTGGCGTCCTCACCGCCATCTTCATGCACGCTATCGATTGTCGGAAGATGCTGCTTGATCTTTTTGCCCAATGTGGCCACTTTCGTATTCCGATCGCGGATGGATTGGAGCGACTGGACCTGATCACTGATCTTTCGTCGTTCTCCCCCGGTAAGCCCCTTAAGACGGCGAGTTTCATTCTCGTGAAGGTAGTCCAAAAGGGCGTTGTCCGAATCAACAGCGTTGGTATCGGTGACCGACTTGAACAGTTCGTTGTATGCCGTCATTGGATCGGCATAACAGTAGTTGCGCTGCTTGGGAGCTGGTGCGGAATAACCTGAAACGATTCCGGTTCGGTGATCGCGACCATGTGGAACGGCCAGCGACATTTCTACATGCCCGAAGGGTGAAGGGAACAACTTGGCCAATTCAAAATCCACCGTCGCCCGCTTGATGTTACTTAAGATATCGCGACCCGCTTTGTAGGCCCCCATGCAGCCCGAGTACGAGTAGTGTCCGCCACCGCTGACCGACATCGAGATTCCATGCAGGATGGTGAGATTTTCTTTGTGGCCATCAAGTGCATTCAGCCATTCCGGCAGCTCATGCTTGGCAAGATCAACCTCGAAAGCCTGCTTCTGCTTGTCTTTTTTGAGTTCTTCGGCCGAAAAGGAGGGAAGGGCAAACTGGCTGGTGAGATTGCCGTTCGATTTTCGAATGAAGACAAAACGGTGGGGGAAGGCATTTTGCTCGGCTGTCGACTCAGGCGACGCCGCCAACAAGTGACTGAATGAAGGCGTCAGAACCAGGCTCGCAGTCCCGAGCGCAGTCGTTTTCAAAAGATTTCGTCGGCTTAACATATCGCTATTTCTCTACATTCGGTTTTCGGTAGATGAACGAATCGGAGGTTAGCAGCGAGACAATCAACTCGTCAAAACTACCATTACTTTCGATATAGGCTTTTTCGGCTTCGATCAAAGTCTTGGAATCGGAAAGTGTTTCATTCCGCCCCATGAAATAACGGAAGGCATGTCGAATCATGGATTGCCTAACCTTGTCGGATTCGGCCAGTCGATCAATCAAATCGAAGGCATCACGCACTTCGCCGTCGAGATTTATGTCTGCGGTTCCCTTCAAAACCCCACGAGCATCGACTGGCAGCGTTTTGTAGGTCGGCAAACTGGCTCCAAAGACCAATCCTTCGGTACTGTGCCGTTTGGGCGCTTCCTTGATCAAGTTTTCCGGGTGCTCAAGATTTTCTTCGGCACGGTGGCGCCCGAAGTCGTCAAAGATTTCGAATGGAAAACCCAACGGATCCATTTTTTGATGACAACGCCAACAATCGTCCGCGCCCGTTCTAATTTCCATTCGTTGACGTAACGTCTTCGTGTGGTCAGGCGGAATGACGGCGTCGACCGTAATGGGGACATCCGGAATCGTTCCCGCCAACAGCTTTTCACGGATCCATTTTCCACGATGGATCGGGTCGGTCTCAAGGTTTTGTGAGTGAGCGATCAACCAAGCCGGATGAGTGAGGAGACCTTTCCGGTTGGGAATCTTCGCCGGCTGCCGCGTTGGATAGTCCCAAGTTCTCCAATCGATGTTCCAGTACGAAGTGACTTGTTCGCCTCGCATTTGCTGTCCGGTACGGCCAAGCACATTTCCTCCGTGCCAGAATCCCATCGGCATCTTCATGTAGGGCATCGCACTCGCTTGCCCTTTGGCAAAATGAAGCTCCAGTGCTGGCATCATTCGCTTCAACGCGTTGAGCAGCGACTTATTGTCGCCTCCTCGGACTTTTCGAAATTCCCAAATCGTCAACATGAATGGCTTATGGGGCTCAATGTCGTCGGGCTTCCATTCCTTCCAGTTGTGATTTCGGAAGTGATCGTAAACCTGCTTGAGTTGATCCGAACCGGCCTTCATGACTTCGTTGTCACCGGAATGGTAAACGTAAAACTTCTCCGTCTTAAGCAATTCCTTAAAGACCTGGGTATCCCGCTCCAGAATATGCTCCACCAACATGTCGGCCTCATCAACCAAACGACTGACCGCTTGCTCATGACGCCCCGCGCCGAAACGAGAATCGTCTTTGAATACTCCGGCTGCCGCAGGATACCCAAAGAACTCTCTGATGAAACGCAGCTTGCGAATTGGTTGATTGGTGACGCTTGCGTTGAGGTTGGCCGCCTGAATGTTTTCATCGATCACCGTCCATAGGTCACGACGCTTGAGCATTCGCCGCACTTCTCGCTCATAATCCTTGCGTGAATTCAACCGGCCCGCGTTAACTGCTTTGACAAGCTCGATATCGGGGCTCGAATCTGTCAACGCATACGCCAGTGCATAACTTGCATCGTGCGGCGACATCATTCGACGACCGTGAACATCCGCTTTCCCTGTTCCAAACTCGTCGCGATAAGCAAATTCCGTGCTCAACAGAAGTGATTCGATCAGTTTCGCGATTGCTTGCTGGCGATCAAGTTTGTCCATGTACCGAACCAGTAGTCGAGTATTTTCGCGAACTTCCAAATCCGTCGGGGAGCGCTCGAAGATCTTTACGTAAAGCTCATCGATCAACTTTGCCAAAAGAGACGGTGCCGGCGAACCTTTTTCCATGCGCTCAAGAGCAAAAGATTGACTCCAGTCTGCCATGCACCGATCGACGATCTGGTTGTAGCGGTCACCTTGTCTTCGGTGTTTTTTTATCGCATCACGAACAACCTTCATTTCGGAATCGCTTAGCGGAGTGTATTCGGGCGCTTTGAACTTCCCTTTCTCGATATGCTGATATAGCCGATTCATGTCCCACGTGTCGAAGAAAAGCTTCATCGTCGCAATCCGATTTTTGATTCGATAATCGGTCACGCCTTCAATGAACCAGTCCCGTTCACATTGTAAAATGATCCAGTCGAACTCCGTCCGATCGGCATCGCGGTAGGGAGCCCAAACGGGCTTGCCGCTTCGATCAACTTTGGACTCTGACTTAACTTCTTCGACTCGGAAGGCCGTCCGTTTGTAG
>CAYSXI010000294.1:0-4372 GCA_964434955.1 uncultured Pirellulaceae bacterium | reverse complement strand
GGTAAGCACGTTCGTGTCGCCGCTGTAGTCCAACCCCGACGGCGAGGCCTTTTTCCTTGGCGATCTTGTTGGCTTCCAAAACTCGACGAACGCCGGGGCCGTCAACGGCTACGGGCTTCTCCATGAAGACATGTTTTCCAGCTTTGACGGCCGCCTCAAAATGAAGGGGACGGAAGCCGGGTGGTGTCGCCAGGATGACCATGTCCACGCCGCTATCAATGACCTTCTTGTAAGCGTCGTATCCAAGAAACTGTCGCTCTCGGGGGACATCCACTTTGTCCTTGTGGCGATTTGTCAAACCTTTGACGGCATTGGCCATCCGTCTTTCGAAAACGTCACCAACTGCGGTAACCTGAACGGGACCACTTTGAGTGTTCAAGGCTTGAATGGCTGCCTGGGTTCCACGACCGCCGCAACCAATCAATCCGATTCGAATCGAATCGTTTCCGGCAACGTGAGGCGTCGAAGCAAGGCTCGTGATGGGGCTTGCTGCCGCTCCGGCAACAATCAATCCCGAAGAAGTTTTAATGAATCGGCGACGAGTCGAATGAGACTTGGACTTGTTCGGCTTGTTCATGATTTTCAAAAACCTGTCAGTTTTATTTTCTGGCTGATTTGAATTTTGGCTTGGGGCGCTATTACAATACTCTCAACAGCATAATCGTTTACCCAAAAGATGCAATTAATGCACGAATTCTTCCACTGTCCAGCGCGAAGTCAACGGTTCGATTTGTTCCAAATGAAAACGTTGGTTTTCGTATTGGTCGTATTTGCCTGTGGAAATTCGTTCAGCCAGGAAAAAGCGGTTGATCGTGTTGCCAATTCGAAATTTGAACGTTTTGAATCTTCTCACGATGCCATGGGCGTCGAATTCAAAGTTACCGTTTACGTTGAAAACGAAACGGCAGCGAAAGCCGCTTTTCGTCAAGCGTTTTTTCGTATCGACCAATTGGAGTCCATCCTCAGCGACTATCGGTCGTCCAGCGAAACCAGAAAGCTATGTCGGTCTGCCCCTCATGATGAATGGCAAGTCATCAGCAAGGATTTACTCGCCGTTCTGAAGGCGAGCCAACGACACTTCAAAATGACCGATGGAAAGTTCGATCCAACGGTAGGCAATTTGACTTTCTTGTGGCGACAGGCGAGGAAGAAAAAAAAGTTGCCAAGCTCCGCGAAGATTGAAAAAGCGAAGCAGTCGGTTGGCTTTGAGTTCATTGAATGGAATGAAAATCAACAAGTCAAATTGCTCCATAAGGATACGCGTCTGGACTTTGGAGGAATCGCTAAGGGATTTGCCGCCGACAGCGTCATTCAACTGATGACCGAGCGCGGCATCAAATCCGCGCTGGTTGACGCGAGTGGTGACATCGTTGCCAGTGATCCACCGCCCGGTGAAGAGGCTTGGAATATCAAGCTTGATGCCAAGGTCACCGGAAAAACGACCTTGTTCAAAATCCGCAACCAGGCGATTGCGACGTCCGGCGACCGATTTCAATTTATCAAAATTGACGGCCAAAAATTTTCCCATATTGTCAATCCAGAGACCGGGATTGGTGTTCGGGGCCCAAGAAGCGTCACTGTGATCGCCAAGTCGGGCTGTGATGCCGATGCCTTCGCTTCGGCGTTGTCAGTGATGGGCGGCAAGGCGGGAATTGAGTTCGCTGACAAGCACGACGAACTTGAAGCGCTTGTGATTGAAAACGACGCAAATGATAAGGAAGTTCGATTTCAATCGAATGGGATTGGGAAGTACTTTTCGAATCCAGCACGCTAGAATCTGCGGGGATTGATGCTTTGAGGCCCGCAAAGCATCAAACGAGTGGACTCATGCTTGCGAGTCCAATCGGCTCCCTGCAAGCAAAAGGCTCGCCGTATTTCACCCCAATGGTTTTTCCCCAATAGGCGGCTTCGGTTTCCAGCTGCTCCAGGAATGTCGGCGACGCGTTTTCGCGACCCGTAATGAACTGGCTTTCGTAAGCTTGGATGGCTTGGAATTTCTTTGGCCACTCTGCGGAAATGTCCAATACGAAATCGGGTTGAGCCGCCAACTTCAAATGAACGCAATAGTAATTGTAAATTCGCTCCGGGTGGTGGCGTTCGCCGGGCATGTCCGTTTTCGAAAGCTTCGACCAAAACCTTGCCGCTTCAATCAATTGCGTCGCCGCGACGTGATCGGGATGCGCATCAACCCAATAGGGCGCGAACAGCCAACGAGGTTTCGTTCGACGGAAAACGGAAGCCAATTGTTTTCGTGCTTCCAGGGTGGGCTCCAATTCCCGGTTGATCAAGCCAAGATTGCCTCGCCAGCTGAGCTGCAAAATCGAGGTGGCCTTGGCGGTTTCCTTTTCCCGAATTTCGAGCGATCCGTGAGGTGTCGGCTCGCCCGAAGTCAAATCCAGGACGCCAACCCGAAGCCCCTCGGAAAGCATTTTGAGGATGGCGCCGCCCATTCCGAGTTCCGCGTCGTCGGGATGCGGTGCAATGACCAATACGTCCAGGTTTTTGTATGAATTGGATTCCAGCATGAGTTTTCCAGTGGTTTTCCCGAGCCGCAAGCAGCTTTCAATATTGCAAAAAAACTCTATCGACAAAACCGGCGGGATGGTTCATCCTTCCCGACCCGAATTCAGAAATCATCACGAGGATGAAATCATGCGTTGCTTCAAATTGGCCTGCTTGTTTGGAATCTTGGTCGCCAGTTTCGGTTGCGTAAGTGACGGGATGATCTGGAATCAAAAGAAGGATCAAGCGAACGAAGCCACCGACCCCGATTCCCGGTTGGGGATTACCAAGAACTATCGGAACTGGGTCAAACCCCAGGGCTTTGACGACCGGGCCAAGGATATCGAAAAAAGCCTAGGCGTGAAGTAGCAAAGCCGTTGCGACTTGGTTGCGCCCAAGCTTCGTTGGCTCGCACACGGTGCCCAATTCGCGGTCGCCCTCCAGTGAATTCAAGTTCTGCCTAACTTCGTTACCTGGCTTTCGGTACGCATTTCTTACTTGGCTTTCGGCACGCCTTTGATCATCGGTTCAACTTCGTTGAGGAAGTCTCGAAGATCCGAAAACGAACGATAAACACTGGCGAATCGGATGTAGGCGATTTCATCCAGGCTGGCGAGATTTTCAATGACCAGTTTTCCCAGTTCTTCGCTGTCGATTTCACGTTCGTAATTGCGATAGACTTCCTGCTGGATTTGAAGCACAGCGGCTTCAATTCTTTCATCGGAGACGGGTCGCTTCCAGCAGGCACGTTGCAAACCGGTTCGAATCTTCTGCGTGTGAAAAGGTTCGCGAACGCCATTTTTCTTGACGACCTTGATGTCAAGTTCGGCAATTCGCTCATAGGTCGTGTAACGCCGATGACAACCATTGCACTGGCGTCGACGCCGGATCACGAAACCCTCTTCGCTGGATCGAGAATCGATCACTTTGTCATTATCAATTTGGCAGAAAGGACATTTCATCGGAATCCTCCCGAAGTCTTATACGGCGCGAGCCTCCAATCGGACAGCGTCGTTGGCCCCATGATAGGCCATTTTCATTTAGGGCGACAGAATGCCAAGGTAGAGATTCGCCGTCATAACGCTTGAGGAATTGAGTTGGAATGAATCGCGACGAAACGCGATGCAAGCTCCCGGCGGTGAGATTTGCCGATCAACCGGAACGCTGGACCGAGAAGTCAACGAGATTGAGCAAGGCTTGCCGATACTCATTGTCGGGTAGTTCGCTCAGGCACGAGGCTGCCTGCTGTGCGTATTCTGCGGCAATCGTCTTGGAATAGTCGATGGCTCCCACCTGCCGCATAATCTCGATGGCTGCCGAAACGTTTTCTTGGGTCGGATTCTTGAGGTGCTCCAGCAGTTCGTTGCGCGGTTTCTCGGTCAGCAGTCGCAGTGATCGAATCACCGGGAGTGTCGCCTTCTGGTTCTGCATGTCGGTGCCGAGCGTTTTGCCCGTCGACTCGCTGTGGCCCATGATGTCCAGGATGTCATCTTGAATTTGAAATGCGATTCCGAGTTTCGCGCCAAACTCACGCATGGTTGTCGCGATGGTTTCGTGTGCTTCACCCGAGAACCCGTGATCTTCCTGGAAAAGCGTCGCCAACTCAGTCGCACATGAAATCAAACGCCCTGTTTTTCCAAGGATGATCTCGATGTATTGTTCCTGCGAGATCTCAAAGTTCTGTTCGAAGGAAAGTTGCTGCAGTTCGCCTTCGCAAACCTGGTTGGTTGAGTTACCGATCAGTCGGCAGGCTCGAGCCGAATCGGTTGTGGCGGCAAGATAAAACGCATTTGAGAACAGGTAGTCACCCAGCAAAACAGCCGTCGGCGAGTTCCAGCGTTCGTGAACGCTGGGCAGATGCCGGCGAGTA
>CAYSXI010000293.1:0-4383 GCA_964434955.1 uncultured Pirellulaceae bacterium | reverse complement strand
GCGTCGGACTCGTTCCAACTTCCCAATACGCGAATGTTGTCGAGTCGCTTCAAGCCTTCAATCAACCTCGATAGCTTGGCATCAAGTGCCCGTAATTTTGCCGCGTGAGCTTCCGTTTGGCATTCAGCCAAACCCTTTCCCAACGCCAGAATCCCGGCCGCATTCATGTTTCCTGCCTCGAACTTGTGGGTCCCTTCCTCCGGCTGAAAGTCATTTTCGCTGGAAGAACCCGTGCCGCCGAAGCGAAGCGGACGAATCTCCGATTGCAGGCTTTTGGAAACATAAGCCACTCCCGTGCCCAGTGGCCCCATCAAACCTTTGTGACCGGGCGCACAAAATGCACTGCATCCGATTCTCTGAACGTCAACATCCCGGTATCCCAAAGTCTGCGCGCCATCAACGACCAAATGGATCTGCCTTTCTTGACAGATCTTTCCAAGCTTTTCAACTTCCTGGATTTTGCCAACCACATTGCTGGCATGCGAAATAACAAGCCATTTCGTGTTCGGACGAATTGCGGCCGTCATGCAATCCGGATCGACCCAACCGTTGGAATCGCAATCGACGCGAGAGATTTCGCAGTTCCCGCGCCTTTCCAATTCCCTCAACGGCCGCAATACCGAGTTGTGCTCAATCGAAGTCGTGACGACATGTTCGCCTGAATTGATCCCGCCCATCAAAACCAGGCTAAGGGAATCCGTGCCAGAAAAAGTGAAAAGCACCTCGTCCGCATGCTCCGCGGAGATCCAATTCGCGATGCCTTTTCGAACCAACTCAACCTGATGGGTCAGTTCACTTCCCTGCTGGGAGTTGCCGCGCCCCATCGACAAGCCAATATCACGGTAATAATCGGAAATGCATTCGATCACCGCATTCGGCTTGGGCCAGGAAGTTGCCGCATTGTCAAAATAAAGCCGCTTCAAATTCGCACTATTTCCTGGCCAAACCACTCAAGAGAAATCCGAAGCTTAGCGCGGAAGCCACAAAACAAACTCCGGCACCCACATAGTCTTTGGACGACAAGATCGCCGCAACACCGAGAATAAAGCTGACCAAGCCAACAAAGCCCAAGGTAACGATGATGGTGCCCAGAAGTGTCTCGCCGGTTTTCTGACTATCGGCCTGATCAACGACTTTGTTTTTTGGCTTGTCCATGATTCGGCTTAGCCTCCAATCTGATACATCGAACGTTCGGGACGAACGAAATTTTCATCATCAATCCCATGCCCTGCCTTTTTTGCCTGAACGCATTCGACAAGCAACTGCTCAATTTCATCATCCCCAGCGTTGCCACGCAACAATTTGCGCGCGTCAAATTCCACGGTTGAAAAAAGGCAATTTCGAATCTGACCTTCGGCCGTCAAACGCAACCGGTTGCAAGAACCACAAAAAGGCTGCGTCACTGGATTGATCAATCCCACTCTCAAATCCATATCGCTGTAACGGAAATCCGTTGCTGGTTGGCTGGGATCGGGAGGATCGACGGGGATCAATGGGCCAAACCGGGACTCGATCGTTTCGCGAATAAACTCACCCGAAAGGACTTTGCCCGTTTCCCATTCATCGTTTGCATCGAGGGGCATGAACTCAATGAAACGCAGCTCCAACATCTGTCGGCGTGAAAACTCCGCCAAGGGAACAATCTCGCTCTCGGTTAACTGGGACATTGCGATTGAATTGAGGCGAATTTTTTTGAAGGGCAACGCTTTCGCGGCGGCGATCCCATCGAGAACTTTTTGCAACCCTTTGCGTCGAGAAATCCGAAAAAAAGTATCTTCGTCCAAGGTATCAAGACTGATGTTCAACCGATCCAGGCCCGATCGGTATAACGCATCGGCGTGGCTTTCCAACAACACACCGTTGGTCGTCATTGCCACCTCTTCGATTCCTGGAATCGCCTTAAGGCCGGCAATCAAATCCGGCAGCGAATTCCGAACAAGCGGTTCTCCCCCCGTTAGCCGTATCTTGTTGACGCCACGTCTCGCGGCAATGCCAACGAATCTCTGAATTTCCTCGAAAGTCAAGATCTCGTGCCGCGGCTTGAACTGGACGTCGTGTTCCGGCATGCAATAAAAACAACGAATATTGCAACGATCGGTCACACTCACCCGAAGGTTCGTATGCACGCGGCCAAATCGATCGACAAGGGAAGGTTCGTCAGGTTGCATGAATGTCTTTGGGTTTCTCACCGTGGTGAACCCATTCGGATTCACCGCTTGCCAGGTGCTCTTTTTTCCAAATCGGAACAGTGACTTTGATCTGATCCATGATCCATTCTATCGAATGGATCGCTGAAAGACGATGTGCGGAACCGACGCCCAGAACAATACTGGCCTCCTTCAACTCAACCATTCCAAGCCGATGTACGATGTGACACGCAACGAGATCAAATTTTTCACATGCGGATTCTGCGACCTGGCGTAGCTTGGCCTCCGCCATCGGAGCATGACAATCATATTCCAGCCGCAATGTTTCAATCCCGTTCGTCAACTTTCGAGCAGTCCCGATGAACAGGATATTTGCGCCCGCATATTCGCTATTGACCGTGGACGCGACGCGTTCAATATCGATTGGCACATGGACAAGCTCGATCACTATCTCGGACATCTCATCCCCCACTTACCGGAGGAATGCAGGCAAGCTCCATCCCCTCACTTAAAGCGAAGTCGTCTTCGACAAATTCATCACCCAGTCCAAATCCAGAACGACTCAACAGATCTTCGAGCGCGGGCTGTTCTGTAACCAGCGAACGGCGGAGATCAGCAACCGTCGCGGACGCCGGCACGTCAAGTTCAATCTGGCTCGAAGCAAACTGATCCTTGAGGGCAGCAAAAAGTAGAACCTTGATTTTCATGAAAGCGTCTTCTCGCCACTTTTCCGATGAAACAAATTGGCCAGGTCCGGCATCAAATCATAGGCCATTGCCAACAGCTTGATTGGATGCACGGTCGGCTTGCTCGTGCCATGCTCCATCTGCATTTTACAGGTGCTGCATTCGGTGACACCCAACACGAGATCGGGCGCCCGGAGCGCGTTAATCAACCCAATCCCTGCCCGCAGACTTCGGCGATAGTTAACCCGCTTGAGACCGTAGGTTCCCGCCATCCCCGAGCACCCCTTACCGATTGAATGCAAGGTCAATCCGGGAATCAGGCCAAGCAGTTTCATGGCTGGAATTTCACGGTGTACGGCCTTCGTGTGACAAGGTGTGTGATAGCCAACGGTCGTATTCACCGGCCGGAAATCCAGTTCCAACTGCCCTTGCTGGTGAAGCTTCCAAAGATAAGCGTGCACATCCATGCAGTTGTCAGCAACCAGCCGTGCGTCCACTTCGTCCATCAAATTCAAGTATTCGTGCGTCAAAGCCAGGTTGGCCGATGGCTCACTCGTAACAACCTGGTAACCCTGACGCACCGCATCGGCAAGCAATTCGACGTTTTGTTTGGCAATCACTCGAGCTCGCCCAACCAGCCCGTCCGAAATCAACGACATCCCGGAGATTTTCTGCCGTGGCGGCACGTAGACCTCGACACCGTTGTGTTCAAGCACGTGGACCACCGCGCGGCCAATTTCAGAGTCGTTCCAATTCGCAAAGGCATCCACGAAATAAACAACTTTCCGACCGTCACCCCGAACTGTCTTGGATGGCTGCCGCCGAACCGCCCAATTCAGCAAAGTTCGATTGTTAAAACGCGGAAGCTTTCGACCTTGCGCGATTCCGAGAAACTTATCCAGCGCCCATCGAAACACATTGTTCCTCAACGCCCAATTGGTCAGCGTCGGGAATCGACTGCCCCATCGGTAAACAAAGTCCAGTCGGCTGAATATCCACTGTGAAAACTTCAGCCCGGTTGTCGCCACATACTGGGCTTTCGTCTCGCACACGATCTTCGGGATATCAACACCGGCCGGACACTCAACCCGGCATTGATGACAATTGACACACAGATCGGCGATCGAACGCAACTCGTCGTTTGACAAATTCTCCAGGTCGATCCCGCCATTAAGCACGTTGCGCATCAAATTGGCTTTGGCTCGCGGCGACGCTTCCTCGACCGGATGAAGTCGAAAAATGGGACACATTCTCTCGAGACCGCCCTGAGTTCGACACCGCCCGCAACCATTGCAGCTTCGTGTCGCCTGCGAAAGCTCATCCAGATCCCATTGAAGCTGAGGTTCAAAAATCGGCAACGCCACACTTTTCTTCTTGGACTTTTTCTTTTTTTCCGCGTCGATTTCTTCGGCGGATTCCAGCTCTTCGCCGTCTTCGGAATCATCACGAATGGAATCATCAACGGTAATCTTCCGAAGGTTATCCGTCAGCTCGGAGACCGGAAAGTTAATTATTCATCACGAATGGAATCATCAACGGTAATCTTACGA
>CAYSXI010000292.1:0-4432 GCA_964434955.1 uncultured Pirellulaceae bacterium | reverse complement strand
ATCGAGTGATTGCACAACTTAAGAAAGAGGGCGTCACGATCATCTATATCTCCCACAAAATGGACGAGATATTTCGATTGTCCGATCGCATCACCGTGTTGCGGGACGGGCAGCACGTGGAGACGGTGAATTGCGCCGATGTGACGCCAACAAAAATTGCCCATTCGATGGTCGGACGCGAATTTGATGTCGAGAAAAAATCCACGACAAAGATCAAGGAAAATGGTCGATCGGTGTTGGCGGTGAAAAATCTCAGTCGCCCTTGGCCCAATCATCCCAAGGAATGGCGGCTACGAAATCTGAATTTTGAGTTGCGCGAGGGCGAAATTCTGGGGTTCGCCGGTCTGATGGGCGCCGGAAGAACCGAACTGTTCGAATGCCTTTACGGTTGCTCGGAAGATGAGGTCATCGGCGACATTTCCATCGACGGAAAATCGGTAAAGTTTAAACACCCGAACGAAGCCATCAAGAATGGAATCGCGATGGTGACGGAAGACCGAAAGCGGAAGGGGCTTTTCCAGAATTTGAATGTCCAGCAAAACATCACGCTTTGTTCGCTGTTCAAGGATCAGTTTGCCGGTCTGATCCATTCAGGAAATGAAGGAAAACGGAGTGGCGATGCCATCGACCAGCTTAAGGTCAAAACGGAATCGGGTGAGTCGCCGATCGGAAGCTTGAGTGGCGGCAATCAACAAAAATGCCTGATCGGGCGATCACTCCTGACGGAGCCGCGAGTGCTGCTTTTGGATGACCCGACGAGGGGTGTGGATATCGGTGCCAAGTCGGAGATTTATCGACTGATGGGTGAGCTGGCCGAAAAAGGCATCTCGATCTTGATGACGAGCAGCGAGTTGCCGGAACTGCTGATCGTTTGCGATCGCATCATTGTGCTTTGCGAAGGCCGGCAGACAGCAGAGTTTTCCGCCGCCGAGGCAACGGAAGAAAAGATCATGGAAGCGGCCGTCGTGGGTTCCTAGTTTGATTCCCGCGCCCAATTTCCCAGCAGTTTTCCCCTAGAACCGAATCTTGCCTGTCGATAAAATTGAAGCAGTTTTTGATTAGTCAAAAAATATTGTTTTGCTGATAAAAAGGGCGGTGAATGTCCCGTTTTTTAAGTGTTTTGGCCTTGGGTTGGGTTGCCAGTTTTATGCTGGGCTTGGACGCTAAAAGTGATGCCCAGGATAAGAAGAAAGTGCTTGTTTGTAGCACGACGCAAGTTGCTGACTTCGCTCGCCAGGTCGTTGGCGACGATTGGGAAGTTCAATGTGTTTTGCAGCCGGGTCAGGATCCGCATCTCTACAAAACAACTTTGGCGGACTTGGAGATGGTCCGGAACGCCGATTTGTGTTTGCAAAATGGATGGGACCTGGAAGGGCATGAATGGATGGCGCGGATTGCGAAATCGGCCGGAAAGGAAGTCGTGACATGCGTCTCCGGCATCAAGCCTTTGCAGACGGAAGACGATGACGGCAAGTTGACGGTGAAAGACCCGCATTGCTGGATGCGACCGGGGAATGTGGTGACCTACATCAAAAACATCACCAAGGCCGTATCAAAGATCGATCCTGGCAACGCGGACAAATTCAAGGCCCGCGCGTCACTCTACATTTTTCAATTGCAGGCGCTGGACAGCTGGATCAAGCAGCAGGTGAATCAGATTCCCGCGAACCGGCGAATTTTGGTGACTCATCACGACGCGTTTGGCTATTTTTGTCAAACCTATGGCTTCAAGGCAAAGTCTCCGGGGAGCTGGAACACGGAAGAATTGTCGGGGATCTCCACCGCTCGGCGTTTGGAGGTCTCCAAAGCGATTCGAGAAGTCGGAGCGAAGGCAATTTTTATTGAGACGACGTTGAATTCCGAGATGATGACACTGATTGCCAAGGAGGCTGGCGTAAAAATTGGTGGATCGCTTTATTCGGATTCGATGGGCGCGGAAAATTCAGCCGGTGAAACCTACATTGGCATGATGCGCGAAAACGTTACGACGATTGTCGAGGCACTAAAGTGATTCGCGAACTCTTTGGTTGAATCGATGAGACCTATTGCCGTTGTCGTGTTTGCCGTAGTCGTTCTGGGGACGTTGTTTGCTTATCTGCGCATCGTGGAGCAGGAGGTGGCGCCCCCCGAATTCAAAGAAACGACGGCATCGGGCACCTTTTCCCTGAAGCTAACCTTGCCATTTGACGCCAAGTCCAGTGAGTTCAGCGACGATGGGGCGTCGTTGTTGATCCGTCTCGATGGGCGTGAAATTGTCAGGAAAAGCGAAGACGTAAAAGCCGGGATTCGGACTTTCGACAATATTGAAGGGGTGAAAGTTGGGCGCAATGAATTTCTGGTCAAGGTCATTCCGGCGGAACCGGCTTTTCAACCATCGGATGAGTTTTCGTTTGAAGAGCCAGCCGACGAAGATGACCAGCAGGAGCCGATACCCGTCGCCATTCGGCTCCAAGTTTTCCGCGACGGGGTTTTGTTGGGTGAATCGACCCAATGGAACAGCCCGGGATTGACCTTGGTCGCGTCCTTCATGATTGAAGTGGAAGCGATCGAAGTGGAAGGCGGCGACGAATGAGCAGGGACGCAACCGGCGACGCGCAATTTGCGATCGAAGTCAAAAACCTGACGGTCAGTTATGGCCCCGTGCCGGCGCTTTTGGATATCACAGCCAATTTTCCTTCCGGTAAGTTGATCGGAGTGATTGGACCCAATGGATCTGGCAAATCGACATTGATCAAGGCGATTTTGGGTTTCGTGAAACCCGACTTTGGCAAGGTGACGATTTTTGGCAAGGAACTGGACCACGCAAAAGGCCGCGTTGCCTATGTGCCGCAGCGTGGCAGCGTTGATTGGGATTTTCCAATCACGGTTCGCGAGGTTGCAGCGATGGGACGGTACGGGCATCAACCTTGGTACCGCGATCTTTCCAAGGATGATTATCGAATTGCTGACGAAGCCCTGGAAATGGTTCGGATGTCCGAATTCAAATCGCGGCAAATTGGTCAGCTTTCTGGAGGCCAGCAACAGCGTGTTTTCATGGCCAGGGCGTTGGCCCAGGGAAGTGAGATCCTTTTGCTCGATGAACCATTTGCGGGAGTCGACGCTGCGACCGAACAATCGATCCTTGATGTTTTGGAAGAGACTCGTAAAAGCGGGCGTACCCTGGTTGTGGTTCATCACGATCTCGCCACAGCCGCCCAGTATTTTGATCTTTTGATTCTTTTGAAGCAGCGGATGTATGCGTTTGGGGCGCCCCAACAGGTTTTGGATCCCAAGTTGTTAAGCCAGGTTTATGAGGGCAAGTTGCAGGTGTTTGTTGATTTGCCGAAGTACGTCCAATCGGCCGCCTCCAAAGGCAAGGGAGCGTCCAGTGATTGATTGGATTCGGGAATTTCACGGCGAATTTGGAGTGTTCGTTACCTCGATTCTTGCTGGAACATTTGTTGCGGCTTCATGCGGCATGATTGGCTGCTTTATTGTTCTGCGTCGCCTTTCGTTTCTTTCCGATGCTTTGGCTCACGCGATGCTTACTGGCGTAATTGCCGGTTATTTGATCGTGAAGATCCTGACCGGCGCTGAGCCTGCGGTGCCCGCGATGATCATTGGCGCCTTGATTTCCGGGATCGCGACCGTTTCGATGATCAGTTTTGTGACCCGTGTTTCACGGATCAAGCAAGATACGGCGATCGGCATCATGTACACCGGAATCTTCGCGATTGGTGGATTCGTGATTTCGCTGAAAGCCTTTGGTCGTTACATCCATAAAGACTTGTATCACTTGATTATTGGTGATGTTCTGGCGGTGAGTACGGCGGAGCTTTGGATGTTGGCGGTGATCCTGATTTTTGTTTTCGGGTTCATTGTTTTATTCTTTCGCCATTTGCAGCTGACGAGTTTCGATCCCGTCATGGCGGCCGCGATTGGGATACCGGTCGTGTTCGTTGACTATGGGCTGACGATTAGCACCTCATTGGTCGTCGTTGGCGGAGTGACAATCGTTGGCGTGATTTTGGTGGTGGCATTGATGATCACTCCCGCTGCCGCGGCATATTTGTTGTTTGACAAAATGAAGCCGATGTTGATTGCCTCGGCCGTGATTGGCGTTGGCTCCTATTGGTTGGGTTACCTGGTCGCTCTCTATTTTGGTGTCGCGCCCGGGTCTGCGGTGGTCGTGACGTTGACCCTTGTTTTCCTCGTGATCCTCGTTGTGGCGCCACGTTATGGTTTGGTCGCGGATTGGTTGCGGAAGCGGAGGATGGTCCCGCAAACCATTTTGGAAGACATCCTGGGAAGTATTCTCAAATCGGATCAGGCTCGATCGTCCGAAGCGTCGCTTTATCGTCAGGTTTCTGGTACTCGTTCGTTGATCAAAAAAGGCATTGATTTCTTGCTCGACAAAGATTGGTTGATTCGCGAAGGGCAGCAGTTGGTATTG
>CAYSXI010000291.1:0-4440 GCA_964434955.1 uncultured Pirellulaceae bacterium | reverse complement strand
ACTTTACTCGCTATCACGATCGATCGGTGCCGTGGGCTTGTAACGCCGTTTTCCTGGCGTTCAGATTCGTTACGAAAAGCTAAAATTTCGATACCTATTATATGGGTTTTGTCTTTGATTTTGTCATCGCCATTATTTGAAATTTCTGAGATGGTAGTCCTGCCTTCTGGCGAGGCCTACTGCGGAGAATCATGGCCAACACCCAAAGCCTTTGAGTCGGGCATTTCGTTCGACGCGACCCATTGGCAGATGACCCCATTGGCAGATAACCGGGCCAATGGAAGTCAATCAAGACAATCGAAGCCGGTGAAAAACAAAGATTGAAACGGACCAGATTAACGGACCAAAACCATGGATAAACTTGACGCCAACGAATTGCGACAAATGAGCGATGATCAGTTGGAAGCAACGTTGAAAGACAGTTGCACCCAGTTGTTTCGCTTGAGTATTCAGTCGCAAACGGAGCGACTGGATGTTCCATCAGAACTGAAACGAAACCGCCGCTTGATTGCTCGGATCAAAACGATCCAGAACGAGCGGAAACGCGAAGCGGCCCAGGCAATTGCCGAGTCAGCTGAGTAGACGCTGGGAGCGGAACGGTTAACCCAGCAAATAAGCAGATACCAAGTAGACGAACAAATCACAAATTGGCTTCACTGCGAAGCGAGATCAACAAATGCCAAAAAGAGTTTTAACCGGGGTTGTCAAAAGCGACAAAATGGAAAAGACGCGTGTGATTGAGATCATTCGTCAGGTTCCGCATCCCAAGTACGGAAAGATCATTCGCCGAAAAATCACTTGCTACGCCCACGACGAGAACAACGAATCGGCGGCTGGCGACACGGTAGAAATCATCGAAGCCCGCCCGACGTCCAAGTTGAAGCGTTGGCAGTTGGTTCGCGTGGTCGAGAAAAGCCGCGCGGTGGATTTGGCTGCTTTGCGTGCCGCTCGAAAAGCGGAAGGGGCCGCCAGCGAATAGTCCAGCACAAACGTCGGCAATTGATGTCGGCAGTTGAGTCAGAAGGACATGCCGTCAACAGCGGTTTGTTAGGAAACAGATCGGCGTTTGCCGTTTAACGAAATAAAGATCGAATAAAAGATTTGGTAGATCAAAATGATCCAGCAAGAAACACGATTGCAAGTCGCTGACAATACGGGCGCAAGGGAAATCCAGTGCATCAAGGTGCTGGGCGGATCACGTCGCCGTTTTGCGACGGTAGGCGATGTCATCGTCTGCAGTGTCAAAAGCGTGATTCCCGGCAGTGACATCAAGAAGAAGACGATTGTCAGAGCCGTGATTGTTCGATGCAAACAGCCGACCCGGCGAGCCGACGGAAGTTACATCCGCTTCGACTCCAATGCGGCTGTGATTATTGACAATGATCGCAACCCTCGCGGTACGCGGATTTTTGGTGCGGTTGCCAGGGAGCTTCGCGAACGAAACTTCATGAAGATCGTTTCGCTGGCCAACGAGGTCCTTTAGTATCGGCCTTGAACGAAGTCACAGTTCCCGCATTCGCAGTTGAACCAACTTAGTCGTTTTAGTTGAAACAGAAACCGATGGTCGCAAGATTACAACAACAATATTTCGATACGATCCTTCCCGCCCTGGGCGAGAAGTTCGGTCGTTCCAACGTCCATTCGCTTCCGCGTTTGCAGAAGATCGTTTTGAATATGGGCGTCGGAAGCGCGGTCCAGGACAAGAAACACATTGAAGATGCTCGAGAATCGTTGGCGTTGATCGCCGGTCAGAAGCCGGTTGTCACCCTTGCCCGAAAATCGATCGCCGGCTTCCGTTTGCGTGAAGGCCAGGCGATTGGCTGCAAGGTAACGCTTCGCGGAAAGCGAATGTACGAATTCCTGGATCGACTGCTGAGCCTTGTTCTTCCTCGCGTGAGGGACTTTCGCGGAGTGTCGCCGAAAGCCTTTGATGGACGCGGGAATTACAGTCTCGGACTGACGGAATACCTGGTATTCCCCGAATTGAACCCGGACAAATTTACTCGCTCGCAAGGCCTCAATATCGTGTTCGTTACTTCGACGGACGACAACGATGAAGGTCGCGAGTTGTTGCGATTATTTGGCATGCCGTTTCGCGACATGAATGAGAACACGGACGCCGCTTAAGAATCCATAGAAAAATCAAGATTACACGAACCCACAGGTAACAGTTGTGGCACGCAAGTCAAAAATTGCCAAAGCCAAACGGGAACCGAAATTTTCGACTCGGCAGGAACGTCGCTGCAAAATGTGCGGACGCCCCCGCGGTGTTTATCGGAAGTTTGGTATTTGCAGGATTTGTTTTCGAGAACTCGCCGACCAAGGTTTGATTCCAGGCGTTCGAAAATCCAGCTGGTAAAGGGAAACTACGACTATGATGACTGACCCGATCGCCGACATGTTGACGCGCATTCGCAATGCCGTCAGTGTTGAACGACAGCACGTTGAGATGCCGATCTCCAAGGTGAAACGTGGAGTTGCGGAAGTTCTCAAACGCGAAGGGTATATCTGGGATTGGGCGGAAGTCGAATCTCAACCCGTAAATCATTTGCGGATCGAATTGAAATACGGCCCCAGTGGTGAACACGTGATTCGCAAGATCAAGCGTGTCAGCAAGCCCGGCTGCCGTGTTTACTCACGCTCCAAAGATTTGCGTCCGGTCCTCGACGGCTTGGGAATTTCCATCGTCAGCACCTCCAGTGGTGTCATGAGTGATCGCGAAGCTCGCCAGCAGAAGCTTGGCGGAGAGGTACTCTGCGAGATCTACTAGATCCGCGGGATGATTGTGCCGACTGGCAACAATCAAACTTTGTCAATCAACGGATAGCAGAACAAACAACCGCAATTTGCAAACGCAATTTATTGCAAAGAAATAGACGAGACGATCATGTCGCGAATTGGAAAAAAACCGGTACCCATCCTGGCGGGAACAACCGTCAAGGTGGAAGGCAACACGATTCATGCCGAAGGCCCCAAGGGCAAATTGAGCTATGAAATTCGTCCGGAAATCGAGATCAAGGTAGAAGACAACAACGTGGTCGTGACCCGAAAAAAGGATGATCGCGACAGCCGCGCCTATCACGGTCTGACCCGGGCGTTGGTCAACAACATGATCATCGGGGTGAAAGATGGGTACGAGAAAAAGCTTGAAGTCGTTGGCGTTGGATACGTCGCCAACGTTTCCGGCAAGACCTTGTCGCTTCGTGTCGGTTATGCAAACGAAATCAAAAAAGAAATCCCCGCCGGCCTGGACGTCGTTTGCCCGGACCAAACGCACATCAATGTGAGCGGCCCCGACAAGCAAATGGTCGGCCAGTTCGCTGCGGAAGTTCGCGCCGCACGCAAACCAGAACCTTACAATGGCAAAGGGGTCCGCTACTTGGGCGAATACGTCAAGATCAAACCTGGTAAGGCGGCAACCTAATCCGACACAATTGGCGGCGTAAGAAGAACAATAAATAAACAACATTCGAATTCATTCGCCTATCATCGGCGAATCGCGAATGAGGCAAAAAAATGAAACACGATAAGCAAAACAATAAGACTCGATGGCGTCGAAAGAATCGCGTCCGTAAAAAGTTGCGTGGCAATGCTTCGCAACCCCGTTTGACGGTACGTCGAAGCAATCAACACATTTCCTGCCAGTTGATTGACGACGAGAACGGCGTGACGCTGGCATCCGCCAGCACCCTCGACAAATCGCTTCGAGACGGCATCAAGTTCGGTGGCAATTGCGAAGCAGCCAAGGCGGTTGGTCAGGCAATTGCCGAACGCGGCAAAGCGGCGGGCGTCAGCCGAATCACGTTCGACCGCGGGGCTTACAAGTATCACGGTCGAGTCGCTTCGTTGGCGGATGCTGCCCGCGAAGGCGGATTGGAATTTTAACCCCATCGGCGTTAGCCGAATCAAACAGTTAGAGACAAGCAACAAACGTTCCCGCAAAGGTTACACGTGTCTGAACAACAACAAGACGGATTAATCGAACGAACAGTCAAGATCAAGCGCTGTGCGGCAGTCGTCAAAGGGGGCCGACGTTTTAGCTTTGCTGCTATGGTCGTTGTCGGAAATGGGAGCGGCAAAGTCGGTTGTGGCTACGGCAAGGCGAACGAAGTTCCACCGAGCGTTGAAAAAGCCAACAAACAGGCTTCGCGTTCCATGGTCAGTGTCCCCCTGGTGAACGACACGATCCCGCATCGCGTGCGTGGGCACTTTGGTGCCGCCAAAGTCGTTTTGATTCCTGCCGGTCCCGGTACCGGGGTGATTGCAGGTTCGGCGGTTCGTGCCGTCTGCGAAGCGGCCGGCATCAAGAACATTTTGACGAAGAGCTTCGGAACGAATAACCCAGTGACCCTGGTCAAAGCCACGATCCGTGCTTTGGAAGAACTTAGAACCAAAGAAGAAATTGAAAATTTGCGCGGCGTTTCCGTCTAGGAGCAAGTC
>CAYSXI010000290.1:0-4494 GCA_964434955.1 uncultured Pirellulaceae bacterium | reverse complement strand
CCAGAGAATCAGCGTGTCGTCGAGCATACCGCGTTGCTTGAGGTCCTGAACCAGGGCTGCCGATCCGCGATCAACAAGACTCGCCGTGTATTTGATGCCGCCCTTGATTCCGCCATGATGATCCCAGCCACGGTGATAAAGCTGTATGAACCGAACTCCTCGCTCTGCCAACCGCCGGGCGAGTAGACAATTCGAGGCAAAGGATCCATCTCCTCCTTTGGTCCCGTACATGTCGAGGATGTGTTTCGGTTCATCTCGGAAATCGACGAGGCCGGGAACCGACATTTGCATTTTCGAAGCAAGTTCGTACTGGGCGATTCGAGTTTCCAATTCGGGATCGCGGTAGATTTCGTTGCTCAGGGAATTCATTTTGTTGATGGCATCAATGACATCCCGCTGTCGTTTCTTGTCGACACCTTTCGGGTTGTTGACGTACAAAACGGGGTCGCCAGTCGAGCGAAATTCGACACCTTGAAATCGCCCTGGCAAAAAGCCGCTATGCCACTGTCGCGACGCAATCGGTTGCGATTGGCCACCGCCAACACTGGTCAGGACCACGTAGCCGGGCAAGTCATCGCACTCGCATCCCAAGCCGTAAAGCAACCATGAGCCCATCGAAGGGCGACCGGAAATGGGCGTGCCGGTATTCATCAACGTATGCGCCGGATCGTGATTGATCTGGTCCGTATGCATGGACCGGACGATACAAATATCGTCAGCGATCTTGCCAATGAAGGGCAGAACCGAAGAAATTTCCTGCCCCGACTTTCCCTGCTTGATGAAAGGATGGGTGGGCCCGAGGCACTTCAGGTTATTTCGTTGCCCTTGAAGCTGAGCAATTTGCTGACCTTCTGTGAACGACTTTGGCATCGGCTTGCCGTTCATTTCGGCAAGCTTCGGTCGATAGTCGAGCGTCTCCAAATGCGATGGTCCGCCTGCCATATAAAGATGTATCACGCGTTTGATTTTTGGCCGCGCCTTGGGAGGGCTCGCGACTCCGCGCCAGTCATCGACTTGGTCCTGCTTCAAGGCGGCCGGATTCCCCAAAACATCCCGCGCCAGTAACTGGCTGAGGGCAATGGAACCGAGTCCCGCCGCGGAGCGACGCAGAAACGTTCGACGATTCTGGAGCAATTGAATTTGTTCGAGATTCATGACAACCCCTGGATTGCGAGCTGGAATGCCCACTAATAACGCATGATAAATTCGTGCAAGTTAAACAGCGTGCGCGCGACGCTGGTTAGAGCCGCGTGTTCCCCCGGAGCGATCTTCTTGTCTCGGGGCGATAACCCCGTCGTCAAAAGTTCGTCCGCCCGATTCCGGTTGGCAAGGTAATGCGCGCGATGTTCCTCGTAGAGCTGAAGCAATACCGCAACTTCTTTTTCGTTCGGTACACGCGATAAGGCATTTTGAAACATCCAGATAATCCGACGTCGAATCACGGCTTCCGACGACTGCGGGCCCTGCGGAGTTTGCTGAATGGCGCGCTGAGCCAGATGGCGCGCGGCCTCCACGTAGGATGGATCGTTGAGCAGGACCAGTGCTGAAAGCGGTGTGTTGCTTTGCGCGCGTTCGCAAGTGCATTCTTCGCGCGACGGTGCGTCAAACGATTTCATGGCCGGATGCAAAAATTGCCTTTGCCAGTGTGTGTACAACCCGCGGCGATATTGACTCTCGCCCGCATCGGCCCGGTAGCTACGCCTCGGAAAGTTCAAATGCCGATAGAGGCCGGGCGGCTGATAGGGTTTCACACTCCGACCACCAATCTTTTTGACGAGCAAACCGCTGGAGGCCAACATGTTGTCTCGGATCAATTCGGCGTCGAGACGGAATCGCGCCTGGCGAGCCAACCACTTATTCTCGGGGTCAATCTCTTTCAAGTCCGCGCGCGGGAATGATGATTGCCGATACGTTGAACTGGTTACCATCAACTCGATCATGTGTTTGATGTCCCAGCCACTGTCAACGAACTCAATTGCAAGGTAGTCAAGCAACTCCGGGTGAGTCGGCCAGCCGCCCTGGGAACCGACATCGTCGAGTACACGGGCAATGCCTTTGCCGAAATAAAGTTTCCAAAGTCGGTTGACGAATACGCGAGCCGTCAGCGGATTGTCGCGGGACGCGATCCAGTTGGCGAGATCCAAGCGACTGGGCCGACCGTCCGTTTTCGGTAGCCCTGGAAGCACGGCCGGTGTCGTCGGCGACACAACTTTGCCTGACTTGTCCATCCAGTTCCCGCGCGGTAACACACGCATCTCGCGAGGTTTTACCGATAGGGTCACCAGGCTGGTACGCGTATGTTTCTTGACGACCGCCTCACGTTGCTTGCGCAGCGATTCGATTTTCTTCCGCTGGTCGGCAAACTCAGGGGCAATCGAAATGAAGTAATCGCGGATTCGTTTTGTTTCGACAGCCGTTCTTTTTTCGCTTGGTTTATCGAGAATCTTTCCGATGTCCTGCGGCAACGTCCGTGATGGATTGGCTTGGGGACTCGCATCCTTTGTGAACGAGATTCGGAATCGCCCCAGGATGTGACTTCCGTTGCCGTGGTACTGATGCAAAACAACGGTCAGCGTTTCATCTTTTTTGAACTCAACGGGTTGCGAGAATTGAGCGACCAGTTCGTTGTGTTTCCCGGATTGCGGCAATATCGCCCACCCCCAGGTCGGTCCGCGTTTGTCTTGGTCAATCGCGCTGCTGGCAGACCATTTCTTGTCGGGATGATTCCCGCCGCCAGCCGTCTGTTCGAAAGTCGCTGTCGGACTCACAAGCTCCACGACCCTCGCTTTGAGTCGATCGGGCCAAAGATTGGCGACTTTCTTGAGTTCTTCCATCTCCGCGGCGTCATCGCGGACCAAGATCATCTCCGTTAACACGAAGTTCCCATTGCCGGCGCGACCGGGACCCTTTCTTGGCAATGATCCGTCGGGAATGGCTTCAATACGGATTCCTGTCCAACGACCTTCACCGGGTTTTACGCGTACGACGTACGCATCTTCGTCCGTCGGCTTGCCAGAAAACAAGATGCTCTGGTCATTGAGGACTCGATGAGGGGTTTTGTAATACGATTGGACCTGGTTCGGTTCCGGCGTCGTCCAGCGAGTTGCTCGCTTGGCCAAAATGGCCTTCTCCCATTCGCCTTGCCGACCGGCGTGTTTGTCCGCCAGCCTTTCCAATTCGCTTGTTGCCGCAGCAATGTCCTTGTCGATCGGTACCAGCAATTCCGACAGGATCGGATCAGGAACATCAACTCGTGGTCCCCAATCCCCGGAGGCATGGGCTCCACTGTAAAGTCCCCGTTCCTTGATGTCGGCGAAGAAGGAAGCAAAATTGTAAAAGTCCTCTGTCGAGAACGGGTCAAACTTGTGATCGTGGCATTCGGCGCAGCCGAGCGTTACCCCTAGCCAAACGGATGCCGTAGTTCGCACTCGATCCGCGGCGTACTTGGCCAGATACTCTTCCGGTTGAACACCGCCTTCAGCGCTCATCATCCCGAGGCGGTTGTAACCGGAGGCAATTCGTTGGGACTGACTTGCGTTTGGCATCAGATCACCGCCCAATTGCTGGCGCGTGAATTCGTCAAAACGCATATTCGAATTGAAGGCCTCGATCACGTAATCGCGATAAGGCGAAATGCTGATGTCCTGGTCGCCGTGATAACCGACCGTATCGGCGTAGCGAACGAGATCCAGCCAGTAGACGGCAAGCCGCTCACCAAAGTGAGGCGAAGCCAAAAGTTGTTTGACAATTTTTTCGTAAGCATCCGCTGAAGGATCGTCGACAAATGCTTTGACTTGTTCCGGTGTCGGTGGCAGGCCAACCAGATCGAAATACAGGCGGCGAATCAAGACGCGTTTTTCTGCTTCCACCGATGGTTTGATCTTTAATGTGTCTAGCTTGTTCAAAACGAATCGGTCGATGTCGTTTCGGATCCATTTGGGTGCGGACGTTTTGGGTGCCTTTGTGGACTTGGGAGAGATGAGCGACCAATGCTGTTCCCACTTGGCGCCTTCGCGAATCCATTGAACCAGCAGTTGCTTGTCTTTTTCTGATAGCTTTTTTCGGTGCGACGCCGGCGGCATCACTTCACTGGCATCATCCGAAAGTACGCGGACAATCAACTCGCTTGCATCGGGGTCACCTGGAACAATTGCCGCGTAGCCGTCCCGGTCGGCGACCGCATCTTCGCGTTTGTCCAAACGCAAATCGGCTTGGCGTTGTCCCGAATCGGGACCGTGACAGGCAAAACAATTGTCGGACAGGATCGTCCGGATATCGCGATTGAATTCGATTTCGTTTCTCGGCGACGGTTCAGCGGACTCGGCATTCGAGCTGGTTGAAATGTCGTCAGCCGCTTTGGGCTCAGGAACAACATTCGTAACAAACAAGCCAGCAATGAAGCTGCCGAAAAGAAAAATAATCTGCGGAAAGATTTTCATAATACCGGGAATCCAAGGTCACATCTGAACCTGAAGGTAACCCGATCATTATAAG
>CAYSXI010000289.1:0-4547 GCA_964434955.1 uncultured Pirellulaceae bacterium | reverse complement strand
CTCAAGTTCTGCAAGGTAAGCCATGTGATACTAATATTTTTTGTACTTGGGGAGCTGGCTCTTGGAAGACAAAGGAGAGCCTTTCAGTGTTTCATAAGTTTCTCCCCCAGGATTCTTTTCCTGGGGAGCCGCTTTTGACGGAGCGTGCTGAATGGGTTGGACATGCTGGAGTTCGGCCATCCGAGCTTTCAGGTTTGAATAATCGATGTTGACCGAATCGGGACGAACATTGCATCCGAGATTGACGTTCGGCTCGCAGGGGCAGCCAGGGAAGCCGCAAGTTTCGCGGCAAGCGCCGGCGTCAATCCGCCATTTGACTTCTTTGATTTGTTGGCGGATGACATCCATCGTGGAGGGATGGCAATCACAATTGGCGCGCGTGTAATAAATGTAAGGCGAATGTCTTTTGCATTCTTCTCCATCGCAGTTGTAAAACCGTCCGGCGTGATTGATATGGTTGCGATAGATGAATCCGCGAAACCACGGATCCTCTGCCTGGTACTGGATCGGGGCGTCGATCTTGTAGTCACGGCGATAAGTTTGACCTTCTGTCGTCGCCAAGCCGGCAACGCAGACGAGACAGAAGAAAATACCAAAGGTCGAAATGGAAAGTTGTTTTCGCATGGGATATCAGCTCGGGATCGCAGTTTGTTCGCGCTATTCTCAATAACTGATCGGATGCAAATAAATGAAATGTCCGGTTTTCGTGTGTCGAAGCCGACATTCGTTTCATCAAGCAAACATTCCTTAGATTGCCCAACCGGAACCACGATCCCATGGAAAGAGGTTAATTTCGCGGAAATCAGGCGGTTTCTTACCTAGTTGGATGCTTTCAAAATCACTTGGCGATCCGGTGCAGCCAAACTAAACTGATCGATTCGCCATTTTTTCGACGCGAGATCCATGATTCGCATTGGTGCCGTTTCCTATTTGAATACCAAGCCGCTGGTCCACAAGCTGGACCTGGATAGCGATCGCTACCGTCTAAGTTTTGATTTGCCAGGAAAGCTGGCCGATCAACTCGAAATCGGACTTCTGGACGTTGCGCTGATTCCATCGGTCGAGACATTTTTGCAAAACGATCTGGCGATTGTTTCCGATGCATGTATCGCCTGTCGCGGACCGGTTTGGAGCGTCAAGCTTTTCTCGCGTTGCGATCTGAAGGACATTCGGGTACTCGCACTTGACGAAGGTTCGCGGACGAGCGCGACCCTGGTAAAAATCCTTCTCGATGCCGAGTTCGGTGTTCAGCCGGAATGCGTGCCGTTGCCGATTGACGCAAACTGGGAGCAAACGGATTCGGACGCGGTTTTGGTGATCGGGGATCGGGCCATGAAATCACCTAGCTTCGGTTTCAATTCCGAGGTCGACTTGGGGCAATGGTGGCGCGAGAAAACCGGCCTGCCCTTCGTATTTGCTGTTTGGGCTGCACGCTCGGGCATCGACGTGTCGGAGGTCGAATTCCACCTTACAAACAGTCGGGACGCGGGCCTTCTTTCGCTCGAGTCCATCGCGAGAAATGAGCACGAAGCTTACGGTCTATCGTTCGAACGGTGTTTGAGATACTTTGATTCGAACTTGCATTTTGTTTTGGGGCCGACGGAAAAATCTGGGCTTGCTTTGTTTTACGAAGAAGCCGCCAAGCGAAATTTGGTGCCTCAAAATCGCGAAATTGTGTTTCACTAGTCTGGGATTCCTATGGTCGCTGAGATCCTCAAAAAGTCTGTCGCGGGCGAACGCATCACTCCGGCTGAAGGTTTGGAGCTTTTGAAGTCTCAAGATATTGCTTCGATCGGGGCCGCGGCCAACGTCGTTTGCAATCAAAAGCATCCCGAGACTTATCGAACCTACAATATTGATCGCAACATCAACTACACCAACATCTGCACGGCCGTTTGCGATTTCTGTGCTTTCTATCGCGGCCCCAAGGACCCCGAGGGATACGTGTTGCCGCGCGAGGAATTGTTGAAAAAAATTGAGGAAACCGTGGCCTTGGGTGGCGATCAAATCCTCATGCAGGGCGGCCTGCATCCAAAATACAAACTCGATTGGTACGAAGAACTTCTGGGCGATATCAAAACCCGCTTCCCAAAACTCAACGTCCACGGATTTAGTCCACCCGAGATTTATCACTTTACGAAAGTCAACAACCTTCCTCTTCCTGAGGTCCTGGCGAGGTTGAAGGCCGCGGGCCTTGGCAGCCTTCCCGGGGGTGGAGCGGAAATTTTGGTGGATCGCGTTCGCTCCGAAATCACGCGGGGAAAAGTCATGACCGACGACTGGTTGGATGTGATGCGACAATGGCACCTGCTTGGCGGACGCAGTAGTGCCACCATGATGTTTGGCCATGTGGAAACGTTGGAAGAAAGAATCGAACATCTGGAACGATTGCGACAGCTTCAAGATGAAACCGGTGGCTTCACGGCATTTATCTGTTGGACCTTCCAGCCTGACAACACGGAGATGTCCGAGATTCCCGCGCTCGGATCGCATGAGTATCTAAAAATGTTGGCCGTCAGTCGGCTCTATTTGGATAATTTTGAAAACATGCAATCGAGTTGGGTGACTCAGGGCCTCAAGATTGGGCAGGTTTCACTCGTTTATGGTGCCAATGATATGGGCAGCCTGATGCTGGAGGAAAACGTCGTCGCCGAGGCGGGCACCGTCCACTACCTGACGCTCGACGAAATCCGGGACTGTATCACGGACATCGGATTCGAGCCCCGTCAACGAAACGTGCACTACGAACTTTTTGACCGTGATCACGAGACATTTGCGGTGGAAGCAAATCGCAAATGGGTGGAGCAGCAGAAGGCAGCTCAAGATGGTCTGGTTCAGCTGAACGCTTGATGCTTCGTTGCGGTTTTTCCGTCTGCTTTCATTTTTTGGCTTGCGGTCTTAAGTTTGGCTTGCGATCTTGAGTTTGGCTTGCCGCTTTGAGCGTCTAGCGCTGTCGCACATTGGATTGGAGAGGCTGGCTTTCCTGGGTTTGGTGGATCCGTCTGCCGCCGGTTTTTTGGGATCCTACCGAAGCGCTGCCGCGTTATTGAATCGTCCGGGGATACAAGCACTTAGCGCGAGCGAGTGAATCTTCTCAGAGTTCTGCGAGTTGCCAAACACTTCCAACCGAATGATGATTGCGCCAGTCCCCTGCCCTGATTTGCGTTTCGATTCGTTTCGATCATATTAACCAGTGGAAATACGTCACTCTGGTAACTTCTTGAATCGGCTTGGTTTCATGGAATTCAATCGTCGGAAAATGCTTCAGGTTTTGGCAGCAACCGGAATCGGAACGGCAACCTTTCATCGTGCGGTGGTCGCTCTGGGCCAGGAATCGGGAAGCGGTCGAATCAAGGTAACCAAAGAGCAGTTGAAACAGGCTGAGTGGATTACGGGCAATGAGTTGAGTGACGAACAGCGCGACAGCATCCTGTCCGAAATCGAACGTGCTCAAACTTCGATGAAGCGATTGCGTGACTACCAGCTCACTGGGTCAGATATGCCCGCCGTTTATTTTGGCACGCTTGATGCACAATCGGACCCCAATGTGGAAATCAAACGTTCGGTTTCTGTCACGAATTCGGCGGCGCCGGAGCGGCCTGGCAGCGACGAGGAATTGGCTTTTCTACCGGTCTCCGAGTTGTCCAATTTGATTCGCACGCGGCAAGTGTCTTCCGTTGAGTTAACGAAGCTGTATATCGGGCGACTGCGAAAATATGATCCGATGCTGCGATGCGTTGTGAACTTGACGGAAGAATTGGCAATGGAGTCCGCGACGCGTGCGGATAAAGAAATTGCTGCCGGGCGATATCGCGGGCAGCTTCATGGAATTCCCTGGGGCGCCAAGGATTTGGTCAGTGTGCCCGGATACCCGACCACGTGGGGCATTCCCCAGTTTCGCGACCGCATTCTGGACGAGCGAGCCACGGTCTTTCATCGCTTGGAGAAGGCCGGTGCCGTGTTGGTGGCGAAGCTTTCGTTGGGCGCGATCGCGATGGGGGATCGTTGGTTTGGTGGAATGACGCGTAGCCCCTGGAATCCCAGGATTGGGTCAAGCGGTTCATCGGCAGGGTCCGCTTCGGCGACTGTCGCCGGTTGCGTTGGCTTCAGTCTTGGCAGTGAAACGCTTGGAAGCATCATCAGCCCATCCAGGCGCTGTGGCGCAAGTGGCTTGCGGCCGACCTTTGGGCGGGTGAGTCGACATGGCTGCATGCCATTGTCCTGGACGATGGATAAAATCGGGCCGATCACGCGAAGCGTCGAGGACACGGCCCTGGTGTTGGCTGCCATTCACGGCGCCGATGGAATGGATCCGACCGCGGTGGACAAACCATTTCAATGGCCGCCAAAAACGGACGTGCGTTCATTGAAAGTTGGCTACGTTCCGTCACGTCAGGCATTTGACGACCGAGTCGATCTAAAGGTCCTTCGTGACCTCGGTGTCGAGCTGGTCGAAGTCAAATTGCCGCAGAGTGTTCCGCTGAGCGGTTTGACCAATGTGATCGGAGTCGAAGGCGCATCGGTTTTTGAAGAGTTGCTGAACAAGG
>CAYSXI010000288.1:0-4657 GCA_964434955.1 uncultured Pirellulaceae bacterium | reverse complement strand
TTTCGCAAGTTTCATCTTCGGAGCGGTTTCGTTTCTGCGCGCGGTGTTATGCGCGTTTGAACCACTCGCTTGCGCTTCGTGCTTGTATGGTTGGTGAATGGGCGCGCGCTCATTCGCTTTTTTCTCGCTGCAACCTGGCTTTGATTCGTGAGATCACAACCAAGCGTTGGTCCCCCTTGGGGAGCCGATTCCGAAAGCTCATTTCTGCTTGCTCAAGGAGCTGCATGGATTCGGAAGCCTTGTCGTCTTTGAGCAACAACAACGCCAAGGCCAATTCGCATTGCGCGATTCGCGGGTGCATGAATGGGCGATTGCGGTTTTCCTTTTCCAGCGCGAGCCGAAGAAGTCGTTCGGCCTGCTCTTTTCGGTCAATCGACTCCGCCGCGATCGCAAAACGTTGAAGCCAAATGGGATCCTGATAGTGAAACGTTACTTGATCCAGGATCGACTCCATTTCGCATCGCGCGATTGCTGTTTGAGTTGGATCGTGACATGATTCGGCAATTCGATACTTCACAAGCCAATAGTGAAGTCGGTTTTCTTTGGACAAGCGATAGACTGGAATGCGGGCAAGAGTCGCGGTTGCCTCGTTGGTTTTACCGGCACCTAACTGGGCTTCGGCCATTAAGGTTTGGTGTTCCCGGCGAGTCCTTTTCTGGATGCGATCCTTTTCGATTCCGGTTCTGATATAGCGCTCGGCTGACTCGTAGTTCTTCGCGAGGAGCATTTCGAATCCAAGTTTTTGATAGGTTTCCGCGAGATGCCGATGTTGAGGGGCAATTTTCTCCCCAACTTTCAGAAGAGGAATCACCACCTGAAAGGCCTCTGCGTATTTTCCATTTTTCATCAGTGCCGATGCAAAGTCTCCCAGCGCCAAAAGATAGATCGGGTTGGTTGATCCCAGTGTTTCTTCGAGAGGACCAAGTAACTCTCGGTAGTGTTTTTCGACCGCTTGGAAGTTCTCGTCTTTTCGTGCGTTCACGACCAGGAAAGCAAGGTACGCCAGTCGGCGGGCCCGAGGGTGATGGATGAATTCTTCAACGCCCTTTTCGATGTTCGTCCAATCCAGTTTGGTTTCGCGGTCACAAAGAAAGAGCGCCGTTCTCGCAGTCCAAATCGACTTCAATTGGTCGGGGGTCTCCTTTTTCCGCAGTTCAATAACTTGCTCAAAATAAGTTCGCGCGGGTAAGGGTTTGCGCC
Source organism: uncultured Pirellulaceae bacterium (assembly GCA_964434955.1). Taxonomy (GTDB): domain Bacteria; phylum Planctomycetota; class Planctomycetia; order Pirellulales; family Pirellulaceae; genus JANQLU01. The sequence continues at coordinate 3,457 of CAYSXI010000288.1, read as the reverse complement.
ATTCGAGGTGCAGCCATCCCAACTGAAATAGCAAGTCAGAAATGGGTTCAACGTTTTGTTGGGGCAACGTGCCGAGCCGTCCCAATGCGTCCAGGTATCGGTCGCGTGCCGATGAATAGTCTCCCATCGACTGATTCAGTCGTCCCAGGAAATATTGATGAAAGGCTTCGTCGCGATCGAGATTGAATTCGGGGTGTCTGGCTTGGAAGTTCTTGCGTGTTGCTTCGGCCGAAGCAAACAACTCGTTTGCTTTCTCAAATTCACCATGACTTCGAAAGACGTTTCCGAGAATGTCCATCAGGCGCGCTTGCACTCGCGGTTGATTCGCCAACTCCTTGTCCATCCTGGCAACCGCTCGATTCAAAAGCTGCATGGCATTCATGGAATTCAGGTCGCGGACGGAAAAATCTCGGCTGATTTGATCATTGCCAAGTTGAACGCCCACGATATCCGTGGCTCCGAAGACTTCTTCCAGGAAAGCGGTCACCTGCATCGACAATTCGGCTTCGGACTTGGCCCGGACCGTCGCTCGTTCAGCTGACTCACGCGCATCATTGGCTTGCTTGCGCAATTCAATTTCCTTCTGAAGCGCGACGTGATTCGAGATCGCAAAGTAAATGGAGCCCACGAGTAATACGGCCAACAAAACCGTTACCGCCGTCGTCAATGACGCCAGGAGTGGATTCCGGCGTGCACGACGAAGCATCCGCAGGTGAAACGGAACGGCCTTGGCAACTACCGGGCCACCGTTGGCAAACCGATTCAAGTCCGCTGCAAGTTCTGCCGCCGATTCGTACCTGGCCCTGGGGTCCTTCTCAATGCATTTCAGCGCGATGTTGCAAAGTGACACCGGCAAATCCGGTTGGAATTTTCTCGGGTGAGGCGGTTCCTGGTTGATCACTTGCAACATGATCATTTCAAAGTTGCCACGGAATGGAACGTGCCCCGTCAGCAACTCGAAAAGAACGATTCCCAATGAATAAATATCGGCACTCGGGCTGGCTGAGTTACTTTGTCCTTTCGCCTGCTCCGGGGCCATGTACACCGGCGTTCCCAGGATGGTTCCCGATTGGGTGGCCCAGGAGTTAGAAGAAAGTGATTTCGCGAGACCAAAATCAATCAGAAATGGTTTGCCATCGTTTTGGATCAGGACGTTCTGCGGCTTGATGTCACGATGAACACAACCCAATTCATGAGAATAGGCGAGAGCTTCCGCCAATACGCAACACAAACTGGCGGCCTCGGTCGGCGAGTAGCTGCGATGTTTTAGTTGATCCGAAAGCGACGTGCCTTCAACGTAATCACGAAGAATGCAAAGTCGGTCTCCAAAGGTGCCCGCGTCGAGAATTCGAACGATATTCGGGTGTTGCAGCCTCGAAGCCGTTTTTGCTTCTCGTAGAAACCGGGAGGAATCTTCCAACAGGCTCGCGTGTGCGATTTTTAGTGCGATGTTCCGCCGGAGGCGGGTGTCATAAGCTTTCCAGACGGTGCCGAATGATCCTTTGCCAAGTTTCTCAATCAGTTGGAAATGGCCAATGGATCCGACGTTGAGCTCTGAACTTTCCCATTCCGCGAATAGCTGGCGCAACATTTTCCGCGGCAACAGGTTTCTCCCCAGGTATTCCTCCAGCTTGGGCGGGTCCCCTTTTTCCGCTCGATCATCCCATTCGACTCTTAACAACTCGCCAACAAGTCGGTAGTCGGAATCGCGACCGACAAACTGGGAATAGGATTCGATCGTGGGGCACTTCCCTGCCCTTCGATCCGCCTCGAACTGATCACAAATCGATTCGATTCTGAGTAGATCCGAATTCGACAGGGTGCTGGACTGGTTCACGACGGATCCTTCAAGCCATTCAGGCTGTTATTCCAAATCTGGCGAATCGTCCGAAGTTTTCGTTCGACGGTGCTGAGTCCGCATCCCATCCGATCGGCAATTTCTCGATTGGTAAACCCTTCGAGCTTGAGAATCGAGATTTCCTGCAAGTCGACATGCACCAATGAATTCAACATTTGTTGAAATTCATCCTCCATTTGAATGGTAAGTGCAGGAGTGGGTTCTCGAGCCACCAGTTCATTGATCGCGTAGGTTGGGTCCGCGTCCCATTTCCTGGTCTCACGATACTTGACCGGGTTTCTTTTCTGGCGGTTTTGATGGCGTATGCAATCGTAAACTTTTCGCAGCGTGATGGTCGCCATCAGTTTCCAAAGATGATCGCGATCCATGTCGTCTGCAACTTGGCCATTGCGGACTCCCTTGCACAAACTCTTGAAAGCACTGAGCGCAACATCCTCTTCGTCATATGTTGCGCGGGGTGTAATTCCGAATTTTTTTCGGGCCAAGTTAACAAGTCGATCGAAGTAGAGATTCCAAAGCTTGTCCGCGGCGTTTTCATTGCCTTCCTGAAAAAGCTTGATCCACTGAGTGACCGTTCCGACGCTGGACATGAGAGCCTGGTGAGTGAGAGGGAGGAAAAGAATTGGTGAGGAGTTCGGTCATTATAGTTTGTTTCGCACGACTCTCCAAACCAATTGCGGTTGAATTCGGAGTGAGCCTTGGGATTACCCGTCGCCGTTCTCGCCCGAGCCCATTCAAAGAAACTTCGCGCGCTATCGTTCGCGCGCTATCGTTCGCGCGCGCAAGGTCGCCGCAATCAAGGTGTAGCCGCAGAAGCCCATGATTGCGTCGAGTCGCGCGCATGTGATATCGCTCGAATTGGATCGCGCTCGAAAGATGCAATGCTTCGCAAAACCAATTTCAACTCTTTGCACGACCTGACGAGACAACACGCAAGGAAACGCGCGGCAAGGCGCGAGACTCGGAATGTTTTTCAGTCGGTCAGCCGTGAATAATTCCTGGCGCGGTTGGATGAATCCGTGCGCGAGCCGTCTGCAACGTTCCAGGACGACTCTAGTACTTGAGTTTGAGCGAGTCGCAAAGGAACTGCATGTAGGCGTTGGCGGCTTTGAATTTCTTGGAAACTTCGGAGACGATTTTTGTCGAGATCACAAAATCATGATCGAGCCGGCAAAGTCCAAAGAAGTCTTTCCGTTTCAATTCATCAATCAAAGGATGGTCTTTGTCATAGCCTTTGGGCGGCCGCACTAACGAATCGCCGTCTGGCTCGAAAACTTTCACGAAATTTTTCGATTGAATGATTTTTTTCCATTCTTCCTGGTTTTTGTCGATGTGTTTTCGGATTTTTCCCAGTGCCGTGGAGTCCGGGTGCCAAATGCCGGCACCGAGGAAAACCTGCTCGGTTTCAATATGGATGTAGAATCCAGGCGCGTGAACGTCTTTCCCCTTTTCGTGACGGAAATGGATTCCGACATTGGTTTTGTAGGGAGTTTTGTCTTTCGAGAATCGGATATCCCGATAAACACGCATCAGCGAGCCGCCAACTTTCTTTCCAGACACCCACGATGGCAAAAAAGTCCGGTGCGCTTCGACGTGCTT
>CAYSXI010000287.1:0-4781 GCA_964434955.1 uncultured Pirellulaceae bacterium | reverse complement strand
GCCTAACCGGTATCCGCAGCCAATCAAAACCTGGGCTCCTCATTGGGTCAATATTCTTCATTACGACACGGCGAATCCATCGGTTTCAGCTGTAGCCGGAAAATACCTCTCCGAGCCTTCGATTGTTTCATTCAACCCGAAGCATCTTAGAGACTGCCGGTTTCCTGTATATAATGAAGCGGTTTTGATCACCGGCCCGGGACCAAGGGCCGCAATCGGGAATTCCCAGCCTCCATCCGGATTCCAACCCGTGTTCGTTGAATGTCCTTTTTGTCACAAGCGGATATTGAAAATTCTGTATTCGTCTCACGTCCAAAAGCACACTCGCCTGAAAGACGATGGCCAGATGGAAGACCATATTTCCATGCCAGAATCGGAACGATATGCCGGAAGCCTCGCCGGAATCCCCCGAAGCTATTACCATCCCAAGTGCGGTGTTCAAACGGGAATGCCTGAGTTCATCATTCGTTCCTACCTCGCCAATCCTTACCTATACAACGATTTCACTTTTTGCGGCGGATGTGGCGACTACGTCCATCACAGCGAAGTATTCTGGGTGGAAACCAATGAATCCTTGCTTGATTATCACGCACGTTTGAGAAATGAGTTTGGGCCTCCGCCAGAAAAAAAGATGGAAGAACATTACGAAATAAAGCAGGGCGTTTCCTTGTCGTTTGCGGCAGGAAACGCGATCCGCAAGATTCTCGACCGGGGAACTTTTCCGGTGGACGCTGTCGTTCGCGTCTTGGTGAATCGGAACTTGACCACCGGCACCAACTACGAACTGGAAATTGAAAACGGACCGCAACCCAACGACGCGCTCTACATGTCCGAACGCGTCAAACTGGTGGTCGACCGTTCTCTGGTCGATTTCTTGCGAGGAACGGTGATTGACTACGAAGTCAGCCAGGAAGGCAGGGCCGGGTTCCGTTTCAGCAATCCGAACGACGTCTAGGCCCGGATCCCGAAATATTTGTCCTCGATCCCAGTGCGGACGACAATCATTCGAATAGCGGCCACGCCTCGTCAATCACACTCAACGCCCCGGGTAGACAAAATCATGACTGCTTTACGTCTCGGATTCAGTTTTTTGTTTCTGATTGGCTTTAGTTCTTTCATCGCAACGCTCGCCGCGCAGGAACGGAAACCTAAGGAACGGAAACCTAAGGAACGTGAACTCAAAGAACGTGAGCCCCAGGAACTTGAGCCCCAAGAAGCACGCGAACCCGATGCCTCCCCATTGAAGACTCGATTACTTCGTGTGGATGACCGTGCCCGAATGTTCATGGTCGCTGCACCCGCCGCCGCCAAGACCAAGAAAACGCCAGTTGTTTTTGTTCTGCATGGTGGGGGAGGCAACTGCCGACAGTTTGCTCGCAAACTCGCCATAGAAAAATCAAAATTGGGTCGACAATTCATTGTGGTTTATCCGCAATCGACGGCATTGGATCGAAAGCCCAATTGGAATGACGGACGGACACCGACCCAGAAGGGAAAAGAGGCTCTCGCCAAGGTCGACGACGTCAAATATCTGCTGGCCGTCCTGGAACAAATAGAAAAAGACTATCAGGTTGACCCGTCTCGCGTGTATGCAACCGGCGCCTCCAATGGCGGGTTCATGGTTAACAAACTGGCGAACGAAACAAGTCGCTTCGCGGCGATAGCGCCGGTGATTGGAAGCATGTCGGATGATACTTACCAGAACTTCAAGCCGCCCAAATCGACGTCCGTACTATTTATAAACGGAACGGCCGACCCACTTGTTCCTTACCTTGGCGGCCGAGTCGGCACACGCCGGTTGGACCTTGGCAAGTCAATTTCAATCCACAAAGCCGTCAAGAAATGGGTGGCGCACAATCAGTGCCAGGAAAATCCGACCATCAATGCACTTGAAGACAAAGACCCCAATGACGGTACCAAGTCCAAACGATTCGTTTATGGATCGGGACAAAACAACACCGTCGTTGAGTTGATTGAGATTGAAGGTGGCGGGCACAACTGGCCGGGCGCGACACCTTATGCAACCAAGCGGCTGATTGGAAATTCATGCCAAGATTTTGATGCGACCCAAGTCATCCTTCGATTTTTCCTTGACCATCCAGCAAAGGCAGGCAAAGACATACCCGCGCCCGGCAACCAAGATTCAGGAAAAAAACAGGCTGGAGACAAGTCGAAATAAATTCAAAACCGATTACTCGACTTCAAAAATCGCTTCGATTTCAACCATCACCCCCAATGGAAGCGCATTGGTCCCGACCGCGCTCCGTGTTCCGATTCCGGCATCTTCCCCGAATACTTCTTTCATCAATTCGCTACAACCGTTGAGCACGGCGGGCTGCCCGGTAAAGTCGCTGGTGCAATTCACAAGACCGAAGATTTTGACCACACGCTTCACTCGGTCCAAACTGCCAAGGTGCTCGCGCAGGGTTGCAATGATCGCCAGACCACATTGTCGAGCCGCGCGGTAGCCTTCGTCTTGATCCGCATTGTCGCCAACACATCCTTTGATCATGTCGCCATCTGGCAGCAAGGGAACGTGACCGGAGGTGTAACACAGGTTTCCGACGGTCAATGCCGGCTTGTAAACTCCAACCGCCTTGGGAGCTGGCGGAAGTTCCAAATTCAACGACTCCAACTTGGCATCAAAACTCATCTTCATTCCTTCATGTTGTGTTTGGGTGTGAGTTGGCGTCGGCCCGTCAAACTTGGACTTCCCAACCTTTCGCGTAAGTTTCCTTGACCCAACGCTGAGCGTCATCATTGTCAGCCTTGAGCAATTTCGCATCCCAGTTGAAATTTACACCGGAGCGGTAAGCCATGTTGGCTAACATGACGGTTTCAGCCAAGGGGCCCGAATACTCAAAGTTGCAAGTTGCCGGTTCTCCACCTCGGCACGCCTCCACCCATTCCTTGTAGAAGCCGGGAGATTTTTTGATTGATTTTTCGGGCGATTGGTGATTGCCGAACTTGGATTCTGGCAAAAGTTTTCGTTGTCCGAAGCCACAAACGAGCATTCCATCTTCGCCAATGAACAATGTATTATTGCCTTTGGCCGAGATTCCAGTCTTCTTTAAAATTTCCGGGCCCGATTGGGCATGATCCCAATGCAAAACGACGGGACCATTCTTTTTTCCTTCACCCAGGAAGCTCTCTTCGAAATGCAAGGTCGAATTCATTTGCTTTGGCGTTCGCAATGAATCGACTTTTGGACCAGACGCAGAAACTTTGTGCGGGTGCTTGAGACCGAGGGCCCAGAACGGGATATCCAAAATATGGCATCCCCAATTTCCCATTTCGCCCGTACCGTAATCCCACCAAAACCGCCAACCGTAAGGAGCCACTGACGGATGGTAGTCCGAACTTCTGGCGGGTCCTAGCCACAATTTCCAATTGAGGTGAGAAGGAACCGATGGCTTTTCGCTTGGAATCTTTGGCATCCCGCGGTTTCCGCCAATCCAACAATGAACTTCCTTGACGCGACCAATCGTTCCCGCTTGGATCAGTTCCACAACTCGATGCATGTTTTCCAATGTGTGTCTTTGGACCCCCAGTTGCGTCGCGACTTTTTGTTTGCGAGCCATATCGCAGAGGGTTCTTGTCTCCCAGATATTGTGAGCCATAGGCTTCTCGAGATAGACATGCTTGCCCATCTGAATGGCCGCCAGGGCCGGGTGAAAGTGCATATGATCGGGCGTGCTGATAACGACACCATCCAGTTTGCTACCGACGTCGTCGAGCATCTTACGAAAATCAACAAACCGCTTCACTTTTGGAAAAGCTTCATACGACTTCCTGGCCCGCTCCCCGTCAACGTCGCAAAACGCGACCATGTTTTGGTCCTTCAATCCCTTGACGTTATCGGCACCTCGACCGCCGACACCAATGAACGCCAAGTTCAACTTTTCGTTGGGACCGGGCGTCTTGGCAGCACTGGTGGAATGTTGCCCGATCCAGAAACCCGTTCCAAGAACGCCGGTTGTCGCCAACCAGTTTCGTCGTGTCAACTTTTGCATGGTGAACTTCCTATTTGCGCGGACCGGAACGAAGAACGGAGTTATTCTACCTCAAGCACCAGGGGCGCGAAATCAAGCCGCATTCATTCGCAATTATTGATTCGAGGTCTTTTCTTCAAGCTGATTCGCTGGATTGGCACCCAGCTTTTGTGACAACCCATGATTGTGGCCCGGCAACGACTCGATCAAAAACGCTGCCAGTATCCCCAACAGCAATGCGGCCGACAACTTGATTCGATCGTGGGAATGAAAATGCACTTCGGGCAAGAGATCCCCGAGAGAGATACAAAGAAAAACCCCCGCCGAAAACGCGAGAGCAAAACCAAGCATCCATGCGTTTCCCGTTGCAACCAATCCGAAGAAGAACAAAAGGGCCCCAAGCGGACACATTAGCGAAAAAGCAACGTTCGCCAAAGTCTGCTTCTTCTCATCCAGGCCCTTGGATTTCATCAAAGACACAATCGAAATTGCATCCAGCGGCTTATGCAAAACAATGGCCAGGAAGATACTGAATCCGGCAATCGTGAGCCCCGTCGTGGTCTCACTTTTGACGGCCGCCGCCAGTGCGATCCCATCGATGATGGTGTGGACCGCCAATCCAAATGCAAGTCCAAACCAGGAAATGTCCTTTCGATGATGGTGGTGCTCGTGATCGCAAACCGCACCATGTTCATGTTTGTTTCCTTTTTCAGGCTTTCCGCCAGAAACCGGATTTTCTTGCCCCGGGGGTTCTGCCAGAGAATCCCCTTCGCTCGAAAAATCGTGGTG
>CAYSXI010000286.1:0-4847 GCA_964434955.1 uncultured Pirellulaceae bacterium | reverse complement strand
ATTGGCTTCGGGCTGCTTGGCGAATTGACTCCCCGATACGGTGAGTCCCTGGATTGGCAGCTGACGATTGGAAACGGGATCGACACGGGCGGGTTTCGGACGAATCGCGTTGGGCAGCTGGACCGCAATATGAGCATCGCCTCTCGAATCAACTGGTTGATGATGGGCGACTGGGGCAAGGATGGACACGCGGATCTCGATCATCGCTGCATCCCGGCAATTCGGCTTGGCGGCGGATTTGCATTCACACGAATCGATCGCGATGGAACTCGCGAATTCAACTTTCCCCGCGTCGTCGATACGGGAGCCAGTATCAACACGGTTTTGCCTGGAGCCGTGGACGCCTACAACCTGTTCCTGTTCTCTCAGGATATCAACGTCAAGTATCTCGGTTGGAGCCTGATCTTCGAAAGTTACTACCGGCAGTTTTCCGGATTCACAGGTGCAGCCCTGCCGAGCTTCAACGACTTTGGCTATTGGTTTGAAGTCGGGAAATTCGTGATCCCGGGTCGCATGCAACTGATTGCGCGGCATTCCTACATTGAAGGCGACTCATCGACCCTGGGCGGAATCAATACGAGTTCCGACGAAGTCGCCGGGGGTCTCGTATGGTACTTCAACAAGCACCAATCGAAAATGACTTTCGATGTCACCCGACTGAACGGATCACCGGCCAACGATTCGGCGCTCGGAATTCGAGCCGGCGATTCCGGCTACCTGTTCCGCACGACGTATCAGTGGAAATTCTAAATCGCTCGGCAAATGCCTATTTTTCAAAGAGGCCGATGCTGTCGATGATGATTCGGTCGGCGTATCCATCAAACCAGATGGCTTCTGGATTTCGCCGCACCAAAGTCACTTTTCCACGGTGCTCCGCGTCTGCTGCCGAGCGGTGAAGCTTGAAGATCACGTAGCCGTCTTCGGTTCCCTCGACGCCGGGAATCGGTTCATCCGAAACCGCGACGACCTCGGTCTTGCCCTTGAAATGCGTGATCGACATTCGAGCATGCGTTTCGATTCCGGAAAGTCCCTTGTGGGATTCGTTCAGGATTTTCCAAGCCGTCTCAATCGGAACATTAAAGGCTTTGTGGCCGATGATGTCGCGGCCGCAGAAGAAGTAATGATTCTCGACACGGTTCCGACGCAGTTCACGCTGCATGATGCGAATCTTGTCGGAGTCATCATTGATTCCCTTGATGATCGGCGATTGATTGTCGATCGTGACAAATCGTCGGCTGGCCAAACCATCGACCGCCTTTTTCGTGTTTTCAAGCCAAACCAAACCACCTTGCGGATCGTCGATGTAATTGCCCTGCTCGTCTTTTTGCAAGAACTCATCCGGGTGATTGAAGTGAACCACAAAACGAAGTTTCGTACCCGGGTAGTTGTGGTGAAACTTGTCGAGCATATCGAAGAACGATTCATCGAAGCGATCGGGGAAGAACGCGAGTTCCTTGGTCCCGATTCGAATCTGTTCGATACCCGCCTCGGAAAGTGCCGACCACCAATTGGCAAGTTTCTTGTTCGTCAGCACCATCGGGTCACCCCCCGACATCAGAATCTCGCGGAGCTTTTCGCGACCACATTCCGGGTGCCGCCCACCGTTATCAGCGACAAGCTGATTGAAGTCTTCAATATAAGCGACAACTTCTTCGACGCGCGCCAAACCTTTGGGAGCCACCACTCCATCCGGTCGCTCGATGTCTTTCTTGGCAATCAGCTCCTCCCGGTAGCAAAAACGACAGTGAGCCGAACAGGTCGAAGCGACGTAAAGGAGCCCGAGCTCGTACTTGTGAATCAGACCTTCGACCGGACTGTAGGTCATTTGATTGCCCGGGTCTGGCGAGCCCTGCAAATCCATCGTCTCTTCAGGGTCGGCTTTGATCAGCCGCTGGAGACTGGGGCTGTTTTTGACTTGCTGGTAATAGTGATTGGTGATCTTGACGGGCATCCGCGATTCAATGTCGCGATCGGTACCCTTCAGCTCGACGAGGGACTGGATTTCTTGTTCTGTGTAGAGATCCTGCATATCGTCTGGCGCATTGCCTTCGACGAATTTCTTGATTCCCGCAACGATTTGGCGATCGTACTTTTCTTTCGCCAGGGAATCCAAAAACGCTTGAGCCTTTTCAGACGGGGTGTAGGACTTCGGGTTGAGCATGGGTTGGTTTCTGCCTATTGGTGGTCTTTTTTCCTTAAGCTGGCCATATTGCCAATTCAAAGGCGCTTGTTTGTCTAATGTAATTATCGGGATTCTTCAACAGCTCTTAAAGGGAGAATCCTCCTAGTTTGACGGACTATCTTCAAATCGCTTGGTTGATGCGGGTTCTAACGGCGTGCCAAATCACCTTGGGGCATTCAGTGGCCAAATCGCTTTCCTAACCGTCACAGGTTCAACTGGCAACTTTAACGATTCAAACGGTTTCAAGGCGCGTAATGTGAGAATTCAAATGCTTGGTCGGATTATTCGAAAAACAACACTAGTCCTACATTTGCAATTGAATCCGAATGACCCCGTTTTTCGGTGATTAGGAATCGTTTCGGAAGATCGAAATGCACCGAAAGCACCTATTGAGAGAGATTGATACCATGGCATGCTTCAACCCACGCCTGGTCGCGCCCCGGACCATTTTCACCGTTTTGCTCGGTTTGTTCTGGGCAACGACATCCTTTGGTCAGACGCCCGACTATTTTGTTACCAACGAAAACAACTCTGGTGGATCCAATGACATCAAGAGTTCGATTCGCGGTGAACTGGACCTGATGAAAAAGCAACTCAACGAGCTTTCCGCGTTCAAAGCGGAAAACGACGAGTTGAAAAAACAAATCGCCGAACAAAAGGCCGCACTCGACGGCTTGAAGAAGGACGTGAAGGGCAAAGTCAACCCTGGCCATTCCGAGGCGACGATGAAGGTCGTCGGTCGTGTCCACGTCGACTACTGGGGTTATCCTGAATCCGACGCGGGTACCGACGCGTTGGAAGGCGGCCCAGAAGGTGGTCAGGATCGTTTCAATTTCCGCCGAATGCGATTTGGCGTTCGAGGCGATCTGCCTTCCAATATGGAATACCGAATCGAGATGGAGTTTGCGGGGGGAAACCAAAGTGAATTTCGTGACGCCTGGCTTGGCTTCAAGAATCTTCCCTTCTTCCAGAAGGTTTTGATTGGTAATCAAAAGCGTCCCTTCGGACTCGACCACTTGAACAGTAGTCGATTCAACGTCTTCATCGAACGACCTTACATCATTGAAGCGATCAACGAAGATGCCCGTCGTCTTGGTATTCAATCGCATAACGTTTCGGATGACCAAGGCTGGAACTGGCGCTACGGTGTCTTCAATCAGCGAAACATTCAGGACGAAGGTAACTACACCAACAATCACCTGCAGCTGCAACTCGCTTCCCGACTTGCTCGCACCTATTGGTACGACGAAGCTTCGGGCGGCCGCGGCTACGGTCACTGGGCGATCGCGGGTTCCTGGGCATTCCCAGACGGTAGCACCCCTGGCGACAATGGGGGTCCTGGTCCCGACGCGAACGAAGGTCGATTCCGAACTCGCCCTGAAGCCCGAACAGCAACACGCTGGCTGGATACAGGCCGGATTGCCGGTGCCGATGATTATCAGCTGCTGGCCTTTGAGAAAGTATTCAACTACGGTGCGTTCCAATTCGTCGGCGAATATCAAACCGTGTTCATGGACCGAGACCCCGGTTTTGGTGACAACCTGACCTTCCACGGTGGTTACGTCTACCTGTCCTATTTCCTGACGGGTGAGCACATGTCCTGGAATCGCAAATCGGGTACGCTCGGCCGAATCATTCCTCACGAAAACTTCTTCTGTGTTCGTGACGGTGACGGATGCACGCAGCGAGGCATTGGAGCCTGGCAAGTGGCTCTTCGAGCTTCCTATGCCGACTTCAACGATGACAACATCTTCGGTGGCATCGGTCGAAGTTTGACGTTTGGCGTCAACTGGTACTGGAGTCCCTATGCTCGGATGCAGTTCAACTGGGTCCATGGAACGATCGAAGACAACGGCGTCACCGCCGCACCCGCTTTGGTTTCTGGTGACTACGACATCGTTGGCTTCCGATTCATGGTCGACTTTTAAGCTTCGGACGATTTTGTCTGACAGAATCGACCACGACCTTGCGAAACAAGCACTAATCATTCAAGCAAAAAGGAATTTGCTATGAAACATATTTTGACGGCCGCAGTTCTGGTGGCCACGCTGATGACGACCAGCCTGTCGGCGCAGGAAGTCAGTCCGCCTTGCGAGACAAAAATCTGTGTGCCTGAGGCATACATGAAGAAAGAAAAGAAGACCGTATTCAAAGTTGAATGCAAAGAGATGTGCATCCCAAAGATTCGCTTGCCTTGGCAAATGTGTCAGGAGCCGGAATGCGGCATTGTCAAGAAAGTCTTGATTATGAAAAAGGAATCCAAGGAAGTTGAAAAGAAAGCGTACAAATGGAAAATCGTTAACGCGCCACCTTGCGATTTTGGTTGCCAAACCGGAACATTGTCCATTCAGAATCAGGTGGCAGCTCCCGGAAACTTGCTTCCTGCCCAACCGATCAAGTTGATTTCCGGTGGAGTCGGTTCTGGAATGCAAAATTCACAATTGTTCTCCAAGATGCCAAACATGAGCGAGATCGTTCCGCGACACCGAAACGATCGACGCTAGGCCTTGTTGACCGTTTATTGCCAAATCAAAACGCCGATCCAATGGTCGGCGTTTTTTTATTGGCGAGGCGGTAAAGCGGTTGATGGCTTGTCGGAACCACTCGCTCGCGCTTCGTGCTCGTAGGGATTGCAGTGTGACATGGAAGGTTCCAGGGCACGGGA
>CAYSXI010000285.1:0-4878 GCA_964434955.1 uncultured Pirellulaceae bacterium | reverse complement strand
AGTGGCAACATGGTTGAAACCCGAGGGCAAGCTGTTCCTCCACGTCTTCTGCCACGACAAGTACGTTTATCCATTTGAAACGGATGGAGCGGCGAACTGGATGGGGCAATACTTTTTTTCCGGTGGCGTGATGCCGGCAAGCAATTTATTTGATCAATACAATCGCAATTTCACCGTGGAGAAACGCTGGTTCTGGAATGGCAGGCACTATCAAAAAACCTGTGCTGCCTGGCGGGAAAGGATGGTCGCCAATCGGACCCAGGCACTTCGTATCCTCAGCGACGCGTACGGGGAAGCGGAAGCAAAACTCTGGTTCGAACGCTGGAAAATGTTCTTTATTGCTGGCGAGGAGCTGTTCGGATTCGAGCAAGGCAACCAGTGGAAAGTGGGCCATTACTTGTTGCAGCCTGTTTCGCAGCCCGAACACGAGAGTTCCGGCGTGAATGCTTTGGGGATGGACCACGTGAGCCCGGTGCCCGCAAGCGCGACGACTTGATCTGAAGTCAAGCGGATTCGGTTTGGAGGGAGCCGTAGGCGGACTTGAGGACCAAGCCGATGACGACTCCGGGAATCAGGCCGAGAAAGCAAGAACAGGCGCAGCCGGTTGATCCTAGCTCGGTACAAGTTACCACAATGGCAATCAATGAAACGACACCGATTCCAATCGCGAGCGCAATCAGTAAGTTCGTCCAGTGAATGACGGCCAAGACCCGACGCAAAGGATGACGATTGTCGACAAGGCGTTTAAGGTTCCAGTAATACCCAATGCAACCGATCGCGACGCAACCGGCAAAAAAGTTACCTGCCGCAGAACAAAAGTAAGCGCTGATCGAACTGTCGAGGTTGAGGCCGAGGTAGAGGCTTAGCCAGGTAATCAACGCGACAACGTGAAGCAGGCGAATGCGCATGATTTGCAAAGTCGACTCACCGGGTGGGGTCAAAGTCGGAAATGAAAGGTTTCGCAGGCGATTCGCCAGAGTCGCTGACCCACCGTACGATTGCCCGCTCGAATCTTTGCCATCCCGGTAGCGCCCGGCAGGAACTGTCGGCCCCCGGCAAGCGAAACTTTGACTTGGTACATCGAACTAAGCGGCTGTTCTTTGCCTTGAACTGTCTTGGTTGGAACGCTTCCCCCGAATTTGGTCGCAATCCCTTTGGGAACCACTTTCATTTCGACATGCGAGATGGTTTGAATCTTTGATTGAAGCCAGGTTTGCTGGGATTGCTCGATCATCAATTCAACGTCTTGGCCGTTGCGAATGAATTCGAGATCCGTTTCGTCCAGGGCAAGCACGGCTTCCTGTTTTGAATTTTCTGGCACGATTTCACAGACAAGGGAACCTTCAATCAGATGCGCTCCAACGTTTTGCGGATCCAAGGGAGCGCCAGACCACGTGGGTAGTTGCCCCGAACCTTTGTCGCCACCGTTTTGATCAGGTGGGAACCGAACGATCCCCCCGCTCGGCGAGTGGATTTCCAGTTTCGTCAATTCGAGTTTCTTCTGCTCCAGCTGCGATTGAAGTGACTGGTAATTGGCCAGCGCTTGGTCAATCTCGATGGCACGTTCGCTCTCATGCGTCGCCACGTAGATCGCGTTTTTGTATTCGACTTTCGCCATGGCAACGAGCGACTCAAGTTCGGCAATTTCCATTCGTAGGTCAACATTTTCAATTTTCAAAATTGGCTGACCTGCATCGATTTTTTCGTTTTTCTCCACGTGGATGGAGGTGATGTTGCCCGGGACGTCCACATAAATCTTTTGTGCGCCTTCGTCCTGGACATAAAGGGAACAATAGACATAGTGCGGCAATGGAATCGACAGAATGCCAACGATCGCGAGCAGAATCGCGATCGTCGCAATTCCGAGGTTGAGTTTTTTCACGCTTGCGACCTTTCCCGGAACGCGAATGAAACGAACGAATTGAATCATGGGCATCGCGACAAGACCGTAAATGGCCATCAGTGCGATGAGTTGACCAATGATCTTGAGACCGTAGGGTTCAAGTACCTGGTACAAAAACCAAAAGATGGTGAGGGTAATGAGCCATCGATAAACGACCGCGGCAATACTGTAGATGCAAAAGAACCAGCGATGCTTCGTCGGAAGAAACGGATCGGTCTGAGCTTTGAGACCGAGAATCCAGCGACTCAATATTCGCTGAATCAGGTTTCCTGCCTTCTGGCGAAGATTGGGAACTTCAAGGAGGTCTGACAGGATGTAGTAGCCGTCATAGCGAAGTAACGGGTTTGCATTGAATAGGAGCGTGCTTACTGAGCAAACAAATATGACGTTTAGTGCCAGATGGTTGATCACTCCCGGTTGACTCCACCACCAAACGTACGTGGCCGTCGCCGCCAGAAAGAACTCCACGTACATCCCGGCGGCCGCGATTGCAGCACGTTTCCATTTGCTGGGCAGCATCCAGGAGTCACTGACATTGCAATAGAGGCAAGGAGTCAAGACAAGGAACATCACGCCCATTTCATGGCACTGACCGCCAAATCGACGGCAAGCAATTCCGTGTCCCAGTTCGTGGCAAACTTTGGTGATCGCCAGAGTCACTGCCAGTAGGAGCCAATTATTGACGGCAAAAAATTCCTGAAACTGGGGAAGCTTAGTTTGAAAAACTTCCCATTGGGTTGCCACCAAAAGCCCTGCACCGAGTGCGTAAGCCATGACGAATAGCAACGCAGGAATGGTAAAAAACCAACCAAAGATGCCGCAAAGAAAGGATAGGAGCTGTCCGGGGTCAAAGCCGCGGAATCGAAGCGCCAGGACGTTGGTCCAATTAGAACGGAGTTGTCGCCGGCGATTGTCCTCGCCACGAGTCTTCAACTCGTCCCCCTGTCCGGGTGCATCCGAAACCAAAAGAGAACTGCGATAAAGCAGCCCGATAAACTGAAACAACTCCTGCAAGGTTATCTTTTGCGGCGAAAATCGCTTGTCGAATTGCTGCTTGATTCGATCAGGACTGAGTGTCCCATCCATCATTTGCAATAGCGCAAACTCTTCTTCTTCGAATCGATAGTATTTGAGCGCGACCGGATCTTTGACGACCCAATAGTCACGACCCTGGTAGGCTTGGCGGGAGGATTGCAAGTCAGCGCGCATCTGCAGACGCAATGGCCGACTGGAACTCGATTGCATTCCTGAATCCATGGTTTTCCAAGCCCGAATGGCAAAACGCGGACGGTATCGTTTCCATGAGGGGCTTGGCAAGATCGAATGGCGGCGATGGCCAGCTAGCGTCGCGTTTTTTTGGAAATTTCAATTGGGTTGGGGATTCGCGAGCCGTAAGGCCTTTGGAGCTGTCGGTGCTATCAAAGCCAAGGGTGCCCTGGGGAATTTCATTTTCAAATCAAAACAAAGAAATCCACGCAATGGACGCGCATTCAAAAGCGGAAGATAAGAAGTTAGGCTGCGAAACAGATGCTAGGGAGTCATGAGTCGCAAACGAGGGCGAACTCGATTAACCGTTTCAATCAAGTCACGAATCAAGAAGGGCTTGGGGACAAATGCATCGAACAAAACCTCATCGTAAACGACGGATTTTTGAAAGCCACTTACGAGGACGATTGGGATCTGGGCTTTTATTTTCCGAATGGCTCGGGCCAAATCCGCTCCATTCATCTCAGGCATTTCGAAATCGGTTAAGACAACATCGATTTCATGGTGGTGTTTACGAAAAACGTCTTTGGCTTCCCATGCGCTGGTTGCCGAAAGAATTGTGAAGTTGGATGACTCGAGAAGTTGAGCGAAGTGTTCGCGAACCATCTCATCGTCTTCGACAAACAACACCGTCAATTGAGAAGTCGGAGTCGTCTCGTCGTTGGACGAGAGCTCCTGACCCAAAGGACTTGAACTGGACTTTTCTCTGGGCGGTTTGATGCAGGGCAGCGTGATTTGAATTTTTGTTCCCTGCCCAGGCGTCGACTCCAGTATCAGTTCCCCGTCATTTGCTTTGACGATTCCACTCACGGAAGCAAGCCCAAGTCCGCGCCCAACCGATTTGGTCGAATAAAAAGGGTCCGTCGCTTTTTGAATCTCTTCGGGCGACATGCCTTTTCCTGTATCGCTAATGGTCAATCGGCATTCCGAATTGCTGGTTTCGGCCTTTCTATTGTCCTCGGTATTGCGCTCGCTGGATTTGTGGTGAATTGAATTCCGGATCTCAATGACCCTCTTCCTATCCTGGCCCTCCATCGATTCTTTAGAATTCAAAACCAGATTGGTCAGGATTTGTTTGACGTGGGCGGGATCAATCATGACAAACCCGCGTCCTTCAAATCGAAACTTCAATTGGATCCCAGGTCCTGCTAACTCAATCAAGGTTTCATCGATGGAACGAATGGTATCAACGACATCACAGTAATAGTTTGACTTGGCGCCGATTCCCATGAAGTTGGAAAGCTGCTTGGTGAGTTCGGAGGCGTGCAAAGCCGTGTTGATGATTGTTTCGAATTGCTCATTTTTCGCACGTTTGTCGGGGTAGACCTGGCCGACTTCCGCCCCACCCACAATTGCGGCGAGATAGTTGTTGAAATCGTGAACGACGCCCGCCGACATGGCCGAGAGGCTTTCGATCTTTTCTTGTTGCGCGAGTTGCTTTTCAAGCACGAGAAGTCGTTGTTGTTCTCGACGAATTTCGGCATTGGCTTTTTCCAGTTTGGCAACAGATTTTTTCTTCTGTGACCAAACGACGCCGAGAAAAATGGCGACGCAGAAAAGCAGGAACCCGATGCTGCCGAGGATTAGCTGACCCTGTTTTCGATTTGCCAATTCGAGATTGGTCAGTGCCAAGTCCCTTTGTCCTTCGAGGAGTTCGACGTTTTTCTTTTCCAATGCGTGATTGAGCCGCACGATTTCGGTGTCGCGCT